>JBJTZN010000170.1:0-15527 GCA_046087245.1 Rubrivivax sp. | reverse complement strand
ACCGCCGGGGTAGAGATGTCCATGGTTGCTGCTCCGTTGATGAGCGAGGCGGATTGCCTCGCCCGTCAACTTCGCAGAAACACGATCAACACGAACAACCGCGCCGTCGCCGGAGCACCTACCGCGCGAGCGGTTTAGTCCGCCGACCCAGAGCAGTCACTCGGCTGGGACCCTACAGAGGACTCTTCTGCGACAGATTGCGCATCGCATCAGGAACCTTCTCAGGGGGCAATCACATCAAGCGTCGGAAAGTAAGTCTTGAAGCGGTTAGCGTCCCTGGTCAGCAAGCGCCATCCCTCGACGGCAGCATGGGCTCCGATGAAGAAGTCGGGAAGCACCTGCCCCTTGCTGCCGCCGCGCCGGCGGTATTGCGCGTAGGCCCTGGCAGCCAGGAACAGGGCGGGTCTAGGGATCTCGCGCAGTTCCAGTTCCATGGTGCTCGCCACGTCGTCGAGAGCTTCAAGCGTCGAGAACGACAACGACATCTCAGCGTAGATGACCGGATTAATGACCAAAGCATGCAGTTTGGCCTGGGCTCGCAACTGTGCGATGGACCAGTCAGTCCAGTGCGGATCGTTCTGCAGGACGTCCACCAGGGCGTTGGTGTCGACCAGCAACATCAATCGTCGGCGCGCAGCAGCTTCATCAATTCATCGGTCCGCCACCGCACATCAGCTCGACCCCGAACCGCATCGAAGCGGTCGCGGGTCGGTTTGCGCGCGCGTCCGGCGGGCCGTGCTGGGTGAAGAACCACTTCGCCGGCCGCGTTGATCGAGAACTCGACGGGTGCCCCTGGCAGCAAATGCATCTCATCGCGGATGCGCTTGGGGATCGTGACCTGCCCCTTACTGGTCAGCGTCGTCGTCATGCACGCTCTCCATGAGTGTTACCAAGTGATCATTGGGTAATACATCCGAGATTGAGCGGAGTACCCACCGACTTGCCGCACAGTTGCTGTCGCTCTGACCGACTGTCTCCTGATGGCCGATGCAGTACGCTCAAGCAGACGATCTCGGCGGCGCTTTGCTGACGCGCAGGCCCACACCTTGACTGTCGCCTCTGGGGCGAGCAGTTTCATGATCCCGCCTTGTCGGGCTCAGCATGCCATGCCGAGCGAAACCTCGGCTTGGCGGCGTGAGGTTTTCAAACCAGCAGTTCTTGCAGCACCGCGTGGAGAAGTTCGTCCTCGTCGTCGAACGCTCGCCGCCCAGGAACATCAGGTGCTTGGTGGATGGCAAAGACGGGCTTGCCCCACTGCAGCGCCAGCGCCATTTCGGAAGTCGTGCCCAGCCCGCCGCCTATGGCGACCATCAGTCTTGCGGCGCGGGCCACCAGGGCATTGCGCGTGATGCCCAGCCCCGTGGGCAGTGCAACGGTCAGGTGCGGGTTGGCCAGGCTCGTGTCGTCTTCTGGAAGCAGACCCACCACGATGCCACCGGTCTCAGCGACTCCACGTGAAACCGCCTCCATCACGCCGTTCTTGCCGCCGCACAGCACAGGCACCCCGGCGCAGCCCAGCATCTGGCCAAGGCGGCGCGCGAAGCGCAGGTGAACGTCCTGCGCATCGCGCGGCCCGACCACGGATACCGGTTGTCGGCACCCCCCCACGCCGCGCTGACGCTGCAGCAGCCGCAAAGTCGCTTCCTGCAAAGGTGGTGCGAGCTCAGTGGGCTGCAGCTTGGATTCACTCATCTTGGACTCCCCAACCCGTTCGCGTGGGTAACCCAGGTCGTGGCGGTTGGCTTCAATGGCTGGCCACCAACTCATCACGGCCGCGGGTGATCAAGTCGCCCAGGGTCAGGACAAGCATGCACAGCCCCAGCAGCACCAGGGACAGAACAGAAGCGAGCGCGAAGTCGCTGCCCCCGTCAGAAATCTTGAGAAACACCATGAGCGGCAGGATGTTCACTTGGCTGCCGGCCAACGCCAGCGCCGTGCCGTAGGTACCCATTGCCACCGCGCATATCAGGCACCACACTGAGATGAAGGAAGGCCCGAGTTCGCGCAGGTCCGTATCCAGCCATGCACGCCACGGCGGTGCGCCCAGGGTCAGTGCCGCAAAGAAGGGCCGACGGTCCAGGTTGGCAAACAGCGGCACCATGATGAGCGCCACCCGCGGGATCAGGTAGTAGGCATACGCGAAGGCGAGCCCCCCGGCGGTGTAGATCCACTTGCCCACCACGGCCGGGTCTGCTCCGGCCTCCGCCAGTAGCAGCGTCACAAACCCCGCCCTGCCAAAGACCAGAATGAAGCCGTAGGCGATCACAAGGCCCGAGAAGGTCAGGGGCACGCCCAGCAGCGTCAGCATCCACTGGCGTCGCCCCGGAGAAAGTCGGGCTACCGATCTGGCCAGCGCCGCACCAGCCAGCAAGGACAACGTGGCCGTTGCCACCCCCAGGAAGATGGTGTTGCGCAGCGCTGCCAGGAAGAGTGGATCCTTCCACATGCGCGCCAGAAGCCCGGCCTCGGCCAAGAAGACCTCGGCCACCAGCGCCCCCACTGGCAGCCCCGCAAACAGCAAGAGCACGGCAAACGCCGGCCATGCGCCGAATCGGCGCACGAGACTGCCGGGTGTGCGAGCGCCCGCAGCACGCGAGCCCAGCCCGTAGAAGGTCACTTTCGCGGCCCCGAAGGTTTTAGCGCACGCAAGCGGCTCCGCACAGATTGCGCCTCACTTGGCCAGCGCCGCGGCGGCCCAGTCGCGGTCGATGTCCGCCTTGCGAGCAGCGGCCTGGACCACGTCCAGAGGCCTGATCTGCGGCGCATCGGGCATCTTTGCCCGCACGTCAGCCGGCAGGTTCACACCGGGCACGGCGGGGCGAACGAACCCTTGAGCGAACAAACCTTGCCCCATTTCACTCATGGTGAAGTTCAGCCACAGCTTGCCGGCATTGGGGTTGGGCGCGCCCTTGACCAGACTGATCCCGTAAGGCGCGGCCACACTCGCCTCCCTGGGGATCACCACGGCCACCGCATCACCCATGCCGTCCACGTGCTTGGCTTTCAGGCCATCGTTCTCGTAGCTGATCCAGATCGGAATCTCGCCCTTGAGGAACTTGGCGTAGGGCGTCGTGCCCTCCACGCGAAGCACGTTGCCCGCAGCGTGGAGCTTGCCGAAGAAGTCGGTGCCTGGCTTGGTGTTCTCGATACTGCCGCCGTTACCGAAGGCTGCAGCAATCACGCCCACCTGACCGACCCCAGTGGAGCGCGGGTCCAGATACACCACGGTGTTGCGGTATTCGGGCTTGAGCAGGTCAGCCCAGCTCTGCGGGACGTTCTTGACCAGCTTGGTGTTGACCAGGAAGGCGATGTTGAGCGTGTGGATCGTGAACCATCGACCGTCGGCCTCGCGGAACACACCCGGCAGCTTGTCGAAGTTCACAGGCTTGAACGGGGCAACCACGTCCTTCTTCACGGCCTCCACTGCAGATGCAGCAAAGTAATAGGCCGTGTCGGCCTGGGGGCGTCGCCGAGCCTTCTCAAGAGCCACCACGGTGGCGGCCGAGCCCAGGTCGTTGTAGGTCATCTCGACTTCCGGGTAGCGCTTCTTGAACTCGCGAAACAACACTTTCCAGTTGGCCCACTCCGGACCCGTATCGAAGGAGACCACCAACCCTTCCTTGGCCGCCTCGGCGTAAAGGGCCTTCTCGCCTGGGTACAACTCCGGTCCCTCGAAGGCTTGCGCAAAGGGCGCCAGCGCAGATAGGGCCACACCGGCAAGCGCACCCACGACATTGCGGCGGCGCAGAAAGGACATGCAATTGACGTTCACGGAAGGTCTCCTTGGTTGACAGATGAAGGGACTGCGGGGTGCAAGGGTGGTCGCCAGACGGGTTCTGTTCAGGCGCGGGCGACGTGCGGGCCTGATGGATCGTGGGGAGAGAATTCGGGGATGGGATCTTGCTCCGGCAGGAGCAGGAGGGACTCTGGGCGCAGGGCCACGGCGTCTGCTGCAGGCGTGGGGCCTTCACAAAGCAGGTGAGTAACTGGCCTGTCAGGCTCCGGCATCTGGTGCTCTGCCGCCAGCGGCACGAAGTCATAACGACAAGTAGCTCCCAGGTACCGCACACGGTCGGTTCGACCCGCGAGACGGTTCACTGCATCTCCAGGCGGGTCGGGATGGACTGCTTCAGGCCTGACCAATACGTGAGCGCGCTGTCCTGCCACGACACCTGAGGTGTCCACGACCAGAGTCCCCAGATTGCAGCGCACCCTGCCGGGGGACTCCACCACGGCCGGCAGCAGGTTGGCATGGCCCACGAAGCGCGCCACTGCCACGCTGCATGGCTTGGCGTACAGCGCCCGGGGAGTATCGATCTGGAGCAAACGTCCACCCTCCATCACGGCCACCCGATCGGCCATCATGAGGGCCTCCTGCTGGTCATGGGTGACGAACAAAGTGGCAGCGCCACTGTTTCTCTGCACGTCGCGGATTTCGTCGCAGAGCTGTGTGCGGATGTGCGCATCCAATGCCGCCAGGGGTTCGTCCAGCAGCAGCACCGAAGGGTCAAAAGCCAGTGCCCGCGCCAGCGCCACGCGCTGCTGCTGACCCCCTGAAAGCTGCGACGGCCGACGATGGGCGTGTTCGCTCAACCCCACCATGTCCAGCATGGCCTGAGCCTTGCGGCGGCGGGCAACCGTCTCCACGCCACGCATGCGCAGCCCATAGGCCACGTTGTCGAGCACGTCCAGGTGAGGAAACAGCGCGTAGCTTTGGAACACCATGCCCACGCTGCGCTGCCAGGCCGGCACCTCCTGCATCTCCTTGCCGTCGATCAGCAGCCGGCCCGCCTGCAGTGGCAGCAACCCGGCGACCAATCGGAGCAATGTGGACTTTCCGCAACCGCTGGCCCCAATGACGGCAACCAGTTCACCTTTCTGCACTTCCAGGCTCACCCCGACCACACCCTGGCCGGAGCCACGGTAGCGATGAACCGCGTTTTCGAAAGCAACGCTCATGCGGAACTCGCCGTTCGTCGCGCGGACAGGCCTGCGGCCAGCAGGGCCAGGACCAACAGCACCACGGTGGCGGCGCATGCATAGCCCGTGGCCCCATAGAAGGCCTGCAGCAAGACCACCGGGTAGGTCCTGAACTTGAAGCTGGCCACCAGATTGGACAGTTGGAACTCGCCGATCGACAGCGCCACCACCATCACCGAGCCCGTCACCAGGCTGTGGCGCAGCGCGGGCAGCGCCACGGTGGAGAACTGCCGCCAAGGCGTGGCGCCCAAGGTCGCAGCACAAGCCTCCAGCTCTCGCAGGCCCAAGTGCCGCAGATCGGCCATCAAAGTCTGGGTCAGGTAGGGCAAGGTGAGTACGACATGGGCCGCGATCAACAAGGGCAATGAACCCAGCCAGGGCAAGGTGTCGCTGCTGAACACCAGGATGTACCCGAACCCGAGCGTCAGCGCCGGCACGGCCACAGGCATGGCGGCCACCAGGCGACCGACCAAGGCACTTCCGCTGCCAGCCTTGTGGTGCAAGGCATAGGCCAGAGGTGTTGCCAAAGCAGCACAAGACACGCAGGTGGCCGCAGCCACTTGAAGGCTTGTAGAGAACGAGCGTCGAAACGAGGCATCAGCCCACACATCGGCAAACCATCGCAGCGTCACGCCGGTGGGCAGCAGCGTGTTTGTCCAGACCTCACCGAAGGCACCGATAGCCAGTAAAGCTATGGGAAGCAGCAGGTACAGGAGGTACAGAGCGAGGAACATGGAATCGACATCAGCGCAGGCTCATGGGGAGCGTACGCATGCCCAATGCAGACGCAGTCAGTGTAGAACCGAGGCCGTGTCCAGAGCGTGAAAAGTTCACACTGATGCAGCACTGTTCTGTGCTGAAATGGAATAGATCAGCATGGCAACTCCATCTCCAACCCTGGACGAACTGCGCGCCGTGTGCAGCGCTGCACGGACCTTGAACTTCTCTGTGGCTGCGCGGCAGTTGGGCATGACGCCCAGCGCCGTTTCCCGGCAAGTCGCGCGCGCCGAGGGGGCTCTGGAAGTGACGTTGTTCTCACGTGTTGGCCGACGCCTGGAGTTGACTCCGGCGGGCAGGATGCTCGTTGACCGAGTCGGGCCAGCATTGCAGAGGATTGACACGGCCTGCCTTGAACTCAAGGTCCTTCGGGAGGGGGCGCACCTGCTGAGCCTGTCCTGTGTGCCGACCTTCGCGACCCGATGGCTGGTGCCCCGACTGCCTTCGTTCCTGAGGGCTCACCCTGGCCTGACGTTGAGCTTCCGGCCGCACCTGCAGCCCGGAGAACCTTTCCCCGAAGACCTCGACGTTGCCGTGAGGTATGGCGATGGCTTGTGGACAGATGTGCACAGCGACTACATAGACGGACGACTTTTCATCGTGGTCGCGTCCGCGGAACTGGCTCGCTCACGGGGGCTGAAACGACCCGATGACGTGTGTCGGTGCGCGCTGCTTCAACACGCCCAGGCGCCGCAAGCCTGGCCCGCCTGGGCACGTCAGCACCTGAATGGGCAGGCACTTCCACCCGCCGGGCCCGTCTTTGAACAGTATGCCGTCTTGATACAGGCAGTGGCCAGCGGCCTGGGCTTGGCGCTGGTGCCGGCGTTTCTGGTGGCTGAAGACCTGAAGGCAGGCACGCTGGTCGCGCCCGTGGAGGCGGCGGTGGAACTCGAGCACGCCCACCACCTGTGCATCCGGCCAGGTCGAATGCAAGCGCCTCCGGTAAGGGCCTTCAGGAGGTGGATACTGAGCCAAACATGCGACAACGCCCCTGAAGCTGGCAATTCGCCAAGCGGCTTGTCCGGCAACTGACCACAGCGGCGGCAGGGCTGTGCGCAGGCCTGTGCCGTGTTCACACCGGCAGCCGCACCGTGAACACCGCCCCGCTGACGCCATCGTCGCGGGGGCCGGCCTCCAGCGTGCCGCCGTAGCGCTCCACCAGGCTGCGGCTGATCCACAGGCCCAGGCCGGTGCCGTCCTTGCGCCGCGTGACGAAGGGCTTGAACAGCTCGGCCAGCAGTTCCGGGCTCAGCCCGGCGCCGGTGTCCTGCACCGACCATTGCACCGCCGGGCCCGTGGGCGTGCGCACGTCCTGGCTGCGCAGCGTGAGCGTGCCACCCTGCGGCATGGCCTGGATGGCGTTGACCAGCAGGTTCACGATCACCTGCTGCATCTCGCCGCGGTTCACGGCCGGCTGTCCGGTGGCCTGCAGCTCCCGCTGCACGGTGATGCCGCTTCGTGAGAGCTGGTGGCTGGCCAGCACCAGGCTGTCCTCGATCAGGCGGTTGGGGTCCAGCGGCTCCAGATAGCCGGCGAACTCCGCGGGCCGCGCGTACTGCAGCAACTGCGTGACGATCAGGCGCATGCGCTCGATCTGCTCGTCCACCAGGCGCATCTCGGCCTGCACCTTGTGCGCGTCCGGCCCCAGCAGCTCGCGCATCAGGTCCAGGTTGCCCTGGATGACGGCGATGGGGTTGTTGACCTCGTGCGCGATGCTGGCGGTCAACTGGCCCACGGTGGCCAGCTTTTCCGAACGCACCAGCTGGCCTTGTGCCGCCTCCAGTTCGCGCGTGCGCTCGGACACCTTGGCATCCAGCTCGGCATTCCAGCGCTGCAGGGCGCGGGTCTTGTCGTCGATGGTGTCCAGCAGGTGGTCCAGGTGGCCTGCCAACTGGCCGATCTCGTCGCGCCGGCCGGTGCCGCCCACCCGGGCCTGCAGTTCGCCGTCCTCCACGCGCCGCATGGTGGCGGCCATGGTTTCCAGCGGCGCGAAGATGCGGCGCGCCCAGCGCAGGCTGACCCAGGCGCCGACGGTCATCACCAGGAAGCTGGTGACGCCGATGGCCAGCAGGATCGAGACCTTGATCCACCGAAATGGCTCCTCGGTGAAGCCCACGTACAGCATGCCCACGCGGCGGCCGGCGCTGTCCTGCAGGGGTTCGTAGGCCGAGACGTACCAGTCGTTGACGACGAAGGCGCGGTCCAGCCAGGTGCGTCCCGAGCCCAGCACCACCTCGCGCACCGACTGCGACACACGCGTGCCGATGGCCCGCTCGTCCTGCTCGGCGCCGAACAGGCGCACGTTGGTGGAGATGCGCACGTCGTCCAGGAACAGGGTGGCGGTGCCACGGCTGCCGTAGGGCAGCGAGCCCTTGGGGTAGACGATCTCGTTGATGTGGTCGATGAAGGGCAGGTTGCGGTTGAGCAGCAGGCCGGCCTGCAGATGTCCCAGCGGGCGGCCGTCAGCGCCCTGCACGGCGCGGGTGGACAGCAGCACCATGGCCCGGTCTTCGCTCGCGCGGTCTGTCGGGGCCGCGTTGCGCGTGTCCACCAGCGGCACCGACACCCGGGCAGCCAGCGAGGGCCCCAGCACCGCCAGTTGCTCCGGCGTCAGCACTTCCACGCTGGTGCCGCCCTGCGCCACCGCGCTCCTGGCGGGTGACGGCGGCTGCAGGGGCTCCGGGCCGTGGGCCGGGCCGCCGTCGCCCAGCCACAGGCTGCCGTCGGGCCGCCGCAACTGGATGAAGTCCAGCCCTTCACGCGCGCGCAGGGCCTGCAGCAGGGCCACCAGCCGGTCTTCGTTCGCCCCCGCGATGGCCTGGTGCAGCGCATGGGATTCGGCCACGGCCGCCGTGCTGCTGCCCACCTCGCCCAGCACGCGCTCGAAGTAGCCTTGCGCCACTGCCAGATCACTGCGGATCTTGGTGATCAGCAACTGGTCCAGGGCCGAGTTGCCCCAGGCCAGCAGCACCACGCCCAGCGCCGGCAGCACCAGCAGCAGGGGCACCAGCACCAGCGCCAGCAGCTTGTGCCGCACCGACAGCTGGTCGAAACGGCCTGCCAGATGCAGGCGGCGGGGCGACCTCAGGGCCGCGGCGCTGTAGCCGGGGAGGGTGGCCTCGGCCTGGCCGCTGGGCTCAGCCGCCATGGCCCCATTCCGCTACGCGGCGCTCCAGCGTGCGCCGGGACACACCCAGCAGGCGCGCCGCCTGCGACTTGTCGCCACCCACCGATTCCAGCACTGTCAGGATGTGACGCCGCTCCAGTGTCTGCAGGTCGGTGGGCCCCTTGGCCCGTGCCGCCGGGGAGGTGGACGCCGCGGCCCCCAAAGCCGCCGACCCTGGGCCCGCAGCGTTTGCGGCACGGGCAGCGGACGCCGGGTCGCCGGTGCGGTTCAAGCCCTGGTACAGCGCCGACACATTCAGCGCGCCCAGGATCAACGAGCGCTCGATCAGGTTACGCAGTTCGCGCACATTGCCCGGCCAGTCGTACTCGGCCAGGTAGCGCAGTTCGTCATCGCTCACCTCGAAGGGCGGCACGCCCAGTTGCGGCGCCAGTGTGGCCAGGAAATGCGCCACCAGGTCCGGGATGTCCTCTTTGTGCGAGCGCAGCGGCGGCAGCGTGATCTCCACCACCTGCAGCCGGTAGTACAGGTCCTTTCGGAAGCGCCCGGCCTCCACCTCATCGGCCAACCGGTGGTTGCTGGCGGCCACGATGCGCACGTTCACCGGGATCTCCTGCTCGCTGCCCACGGGCCGCACGCAGCGGCTTTCCAGCACGCGCAGCAGCGTGGCCTGCAGCGGCAGCGGTAGTTCGCCGATTTCATCCAGAAACAAGGTGCCGCCCTGGGCGTACACGAACAGGCCGTCACGCCGTTGCGCGCCGCCGTGGGTGCCGAAGAGCTCCTGCTCGATGAGCGCGGGCGACAGCGCGGCGCAGTTCACCGGCACGAAGGGCGCGCGCGCATGCGGGCTCAGGGTGTGCAGCGCCAGCGCGGCCAGTTCCTTGCCGGTGCCGGACTCTCCGGTCAGCAGCACCGTGCTGTCCACGGCGGCCACCCGCTGCAAGGCTGTCTGCAGGCCCTTGATGACGATGGAGCGGCCCACCAGCCCGCTGGCGCTGGGCGTACGCTGCTGCAGCGAGCGCCGCAGCACCCAGTTCTCGCGCTTGAGCCGGGCCCGGTCCAGGCCCTGCCGCACGGCGTTGAGCACCTGCGTCACCCGGAAGGGCTTGAGCAGGAAGTCGCCCGCGCCGGCACGCAGCGCCTCGATGGCGGTGTCCAGGTCGGCGAAGGCCGTGATCAGCACCACCTCGTGCGCGTTGCCCTGTTCACGCAGATCTCGCAGCAGTTCCAGCCCGCTCTTGCCCGGCAGGGTGATGTCCAGGATGACAAGGTCGAACCGGTGCCTGCGCATCAGTTCCTCGGCTTCCTCCGCCGAGGCGGCCGCCATCACCTGGCTGGCCCGGGGTTCCAGCGTCTTGAGCAGGAAGTTGCGCATGCCCGGCTCATCATCGACGACCAGGATCGTGGCCAGCGGCCACCGTGCGCCTGGGGCGTCTGCCACCGCGCTGGCGGGCGCTTCGATGCCGGGTTCGGGCTTGGAGTTCTCGGGATCGCGGGCCGGCATGGTGAACGCGATTCTAGGAAGCGCGGCAAGGCCAGCTGTGCGTCAGCCGAAGCCCGTGCATGCCCTGCCCCTTCGGCCGCCTCGGCCGCTTCTGCCGCTTCTGCCGCTTCAGCCGCTTCTGCCGCTTCAGCCGCTTCAGCCGCTTCAGCCGCCTCGGCCCCGTGGTTTACCCTGGCGCCCCATGAACCTGATCGACGCCTACCGCTACCTGGCCGCGCTGGAGCGCCACCGCCACTTCGGCCGCGCGGCCGATGCCTGCCACATCACGCAGCCGGCGCTGTCCAACGCGCTGCGGGCGCTGGAGTCGCACCTGGGCGTGGCCATCGTGCGGCGCTCCCGGCAGTTCGAAGGCTTCACGCCAGAAGGCCAGGAGGTGCTGGCCGTGGCCCACCGCATCCTGCGCGAGCAGGAAACCCTGGTGCAGGACCTGGCCAGCAGCGCCGGCCAGCCGCGCGGTCGCCTGGTGATCGGCACCGTGCCCACCGCGCTGCCCATCGCGGCGCGCTTCGCCGCCTGGCTGGTGCGCGAACATCCCGGCATCGCGCCCCAACTGCGGTCCATGGCGTCGCAGGACATCGAGTCCGGGCTGGAAGACCTGTCGCTGGACATCGGGCTGGGGTTTGCCGAGCGGGCGCAGGGCCGTGCCGGGGTGCAGCTCACGCCGCAGTACGAAGAGCATCACCACCTGCTGTGGCGCAGCGCTGAAGAGCCCGGGCAAGAGCCGGCCGCCTTCGTGTCCGCGTCTGAACGGCACGCTGCCTCTGCGGGCCTTGCGATCCCTGTCGCCCTGGCGGTGGGCTCGTCCATCCCCTGGGCCCAGGCCGTGGAGCGCCCGCTGTGCCTGCTGACGCCGGAGATGCACCACCGCGCCTTGCTGGAGCGTGTGTTTGCCGGCCTGGGCCTGCAGGTGCGCCCGGTGCTGGAGACCGATTCGGTGCTGGCCCTGGTGGTGGCCGTGCAGGCGGGCCCGCTGGCCGCGGTGATGCCTGGCGCCCTGGTGGCCACCGTGGCGCCCGCGCCCGGCCTGCACGTCAGCCCGCTGACCCAGCCCGACCTGCGCACCCCCATCGCCTTCATGACCTCCACCCGCGTGCGGCCCTCGCGCGCACTGGAGGCCGCGCTGGCCCTGGCTGCAGGCGCGGACTGGCTGCAGCACGCACAGGCCTTCAGCGGGGCGCTGGCGGTTCATCACTGACCTGAATCAAGCCGTTTCCAGAAGTGATTGGACAGGGGCGGATCGGCCCGGAATGATCGGGGCGGCCTGCCGGACGGGCCAGGCGCACGCCGCGCCTCCCGGGCCTTGGCGGGCCCGCCTTGTCAGGGTCTGCCGTGTCCGTTGCCGTCCATTCCGTGATTCCCATCGTGCCCGTGGCGCCTGCGGCCTCTGCCGCTGCTTCGCCGCAGGCGCTGCGCCAGCGCAAGCGCCAGGCGCCCAAAGGCCGGCGCGTCACGCCCGAAGCTCTGGCCGATCTGCAGGCCCTGTTCGGCGATGCCGACCTGGCGGCGCGGCGCGATCTGCTGATCGAGCACCTGCACGTCCTCAACGACCGCTTCGGCCAACTCGGCACCCCGCACCTGGCCGCATTGGCCCAGCGCATGCGCCTGTCGCAGACCGAGGTGTACGAGGTGGCGAGCTTCTATCACCACTTCGACATCGTGCGCGAAGGCCCGGACGGCGCCGTGCCTGCCGCGCCGGCCCTCACGGTGCGGGTGTGCGACGGCCTGTCGTGCGAGATGTCCGGCGCGCGCGATCTGCTGGCGCGCCTGCCGCAGATGCTGGGGGCCGAGGTGCGCGTCATTCCCGCACCCTGCGTGGGCCGGTGCGAGCAGGCGCCGGTGGCCGTGGTGCACCAGCGGCCGGTGGCCAGGGCTTCCGTGGCCTCGGTGCAAGCGCTGGCGCGGACGGCCTTGGGTGCCACAAGCCTTGAAGGCGCTGAGGGCGCTGAGGGCGCCGCGCAAGACGGCACCGCGCCGCGGGCGGCACACGCGGCGCAGGTGGGGCAGGGGGCACACGCGGGGCAGGCCCGCACCGACGACATCCCCGAGGCCCTCGACCTGGACGCCTACCGGGCGGGCGATGGCTACGCGCTGCTGGCGCAGTGCCTGCGCGGCGAGCGTTCGGCCGAAGCCGTGATCCAGACGCTGGAGCACGCCGGTCTGCGCGGCCTGGGCGGCGCGGGTTTTCCGGCGGGGCGCAAGTGGCGCATCGTGCGTGGCCAGAGCGGGCCGCGCCACATGGCGGTTAACATCGACGAAGGCGAGCCCGGCACCTTCAAGGACCGCTGGATCCTGGAGCGTGACCCGCACCGCTTTCTGGAAGGCATGCTGATCGCCGCCTGGGCCGTGGGCATTGACGCGATCTGGATTTACCTGCGCGACGAGTACCACGGCATCCGCGCGCTGCTGGGGCGCGAGCTGGAGCGCCTGCGCGCTGCGCCGCCGCTGTCCGTGGGCACAGGTGCCGGTGCTGGTGCGGGCGCGGGTGCAGGTGCAGGTGCAGGTGCAGGTGCAGGTGCAGGTGCAGGTGCAGGTGCAGGTGCAGATTGGACCCTGCCCACCATCGAACTGCGCCGCGGCGCGGGCGCCTACATCTGCGGCGAAGAGTCCGCCATGATCGAGTCCATCGAAGGCAAGCGCGGCATGCCCCGATTGCGCCCGCCCTACGTGGCCGAGGTGGGCCTGTTCGGCCGCCCCACGCTGGAGCACAACGTCGAGACCTTGTACTGGGTGCGCGAACTGGTGGAGCAGGGCGCCGAAGCCTTTGCGGCTCAGGGCCGCCACGGGCGCAAGGGCCTGCGGCGCTTCAGCGTCAGCGGCCGGGTGCGTGAGCCCGGCGTGAAGCTGGCGCCCGCCGGCATCACGCTGCGCGAGCTGGTGGACGAGCACTGTGGCGGGCTGCCCGATGGCCATGAGCTGTACGCCTTCCTGCCCGGCGGTGCCTCGGGCGGCATCTTCCCGGCGGCGCTGGCCGATGTGCCGCTGGACTTCGACACCCTGCAGCCACACGGCGGCTTCATCGGCTCGGCCGCGGTGGTGGTGCTCACGCGCAGCGCCACGCACTGGGACCGCGCCGTGGACGCGGCGCGCAACGTGATGCGCTTCTTCGAGGACGAGTCCTGCGGCCAGTGCACGCCCTGCCGCGTGGGCACGGCCAAAGCCGGGGCGCTGATGGCGCAGCCGGCGTGGGACGCGCCGTTGCTGGCCGAGCTGTCGCAGGTGATGCGCGACGCCTCCATCTGCGGCCTGGGCCAGGCCGCGCCCAACGCCTTCGACCTGGTGTTGCGCTACTTCCCCGAAGAGGTGGGGGCCGCTGCATCCACCCTTCGCGCCTGAACCGGAGCCCTGCGATGTCTGCCATGAACCCCCCCATCGCCTTCACCCTGGACGGCCGCGCCGTGGCCGCCCAGCCGGGCGAAACCCTCATCGAAGTGGCCCGCCGCGAAGGCGTGGAGATTCCGCACCTGTGCTGGACGCCCGGCCTGGCGCCGGCCGGCAACTGTCGCGCCTGCGTGGTGGAGGTGGACGGTGAGCGCACGCTGGCCGCTTCCTGCTGCCGCCAGCCCACGGCCGGCATGAAGGTGCAGACCGCCAGCGAACGCGCCCGCGCCTCGCAGCGCCTGGTGCTGGAGTTGCTGCAGTCCGACATGCCCGAGGCGCGGCACACGCGTGACAGCGAAGTGGATCAGTGGTCCGCCCGGCTGGACGTGGGCCTGCCGCGCTTTCCGTCACGGCCCGCCGCCGCCGAGCCTGCCGCGGACCTCTCCCACCCGGCGATTGCCGTCCACCTGGATGCCTGCATCCAGTGCACGCGCTGCCTGCGCGCCTGTCGCGACAAGCAGGCCAACGACGTGATCGGCCTGGCGCTGCGCGGCCCGCACGCCAAGATCGTGTTCGACATGGACGATGCCATGGGCGCGTCCACTTGCGTGGCCTGCGGCGAATGCGTGCAGGCCTGCCCCACGGGCGCGCTGAGCCCCGCGCAGGACGTGGCCCTGCAGCCGGTGACGCGCCAGGTGGACAGCGTGTGCCCGTACTGCGGTGTGGGCTGCCAGTTGACCTACCACGTGGCGGACGACGCCGCGCCTGGCAGCCAGGCCGCGGGCTCGGAAGCCGCCCTCGGCGCGGCTGCGGCGCAACCCCAGCCCACCGATCGCATCGTCTTCGTCGAAGGCCGCAACGGCCCGGCCAACGAGGGCCGGCTGTGCGTGAAGGGCCGCTACGGCTTCGACTACGCGCGCCACCCGCAGCGCCTGACGGTGCCGCTGATCCGCCGTGCCGACGCGCCCAAGGACGCCAGCGCTGCGCTGGACCCCGCCACCGCCCGCGCCTGGTTCCGCGAGGCCACCTGGGAGGAAGCGCTGGACGTCGCCGGCCGCGGCCTGCGCACCATCCGTGACCGTGACGGACCCAAGGCCCTGGCTGGCTTCGGCTCCGCCAAGGGCAGCAACGAAGAGGCCTACCTCTTCCAGAAACTGGTGCGCGTGGGCTTCGGCAGCAACAACGTGGACCACTGCACGCGGCTGTGCCACGCCTCCAGCGTGGCGGCGCTGCTGGAGGGCATAGGCTCCGGCGCGGTCAGCAACCCGGTGAAGGATGTCGAGAAAGCCGAGGTTGTCATCGTCATCGGTGCCAACCCGGTGGTCAACCACCCGGTGGCGGCCAGCTTCATCAAGAACGCGGTGCGCCAGGGCACCAAGCTCATCCTGATGGACCCGCGCCGCACGGATCTTTCGCGCCACGCCCACCGCGTGCTGCAGTTCCGCCCGGACACCGATGTGGCGCTGCTGAATGCGCTGATGCATGTGATCGTGGAAGAGGGCCTGGTGGATGCCGATTTCATCGCCGCCCGCACCGAGGGCTACGAGGCCCTGCGCGACAACGTGCGCGCTTTCAGCCCCGAGGCCATGGCGCCGTTGTGCGGCATTGACGCCACCACTATTCGTGAAGTGGCCCGCCTGTACGCCGCCAGCCGCGCCTCCATGATCCTGTGGGGCATGGGCATCAGCCAGCACGTGCACGGCACCGACAACGCGCGCTGCCTGATCGCGCTGGCGCTGATGACGGGCCAGATCGGCCGCCCCGGCACCGGGCTGCACCCGCTGCGTGGCCAGAACAACGTGCAAGGCGCGTCGGACGCCGGCC
>JBJTZN010000169.1:0-13758 GCA_046087245.1 Rubrivivax sp. | reverse complement strand
GGCCGACCCCGACGACATCGCCGTGGTGCTGCGCACCGTGCGCGCCAAGGTGATGCAGCGCACCAACAACCGCCAACAGCCCTGGGAGTACGGGTCGCTCACGGGCGGGGCGCTGGTGTTGTCGGCGATTCGGAGGTGAGGATGTTCAGACGCTTCGCTTGTGTAATTGCGCTGGTGCTGCCGGCGGTAGGGTGGGGGCAGTCATCGCTGCCGCCGTGTCCTTCGACCGGAATAAAGTACAACTGTTATGGGACGCATACATGGCCGAATGGTGAAACGTACGTCGGTGAGTACCAAAATGGCCAACGCCATGGCCGGGGTACGCACACATGGCCTAATGGTAGGAAGTACGTTGGTGAATACCGTGGCGACATGCACCACGGGCAAGGGACCCATACATTGCCGGATGGCAGGCAGTACATCGGAGAGTTCCGGGATAACCGGTATCATGGCCAAGGGACGCTTACATGGCCGAGCGGCGAAAAGTACATCGGTGAGTTCCGGGATGATATGCCTAACGGCAAGGGGATCCGCTACGCGTCGAATGGTGGAGTCGTCCAGTCTGGGCGATGGGCAGGTGGAATACTCGTTCAATCTGAACCGCTAGAAACCGTCGCCGCCGTGTCGAAGCCGGCGGTTGAGAACTCGGCGCAGTGTGCGCCGACCCATGACGACTATCCGGCAGCCGCGTTGCTTGCCAAAGCCGAAGGCACCACCCGCATCCGATTCACAGTCAGTGCTACTGGTAAGCTTTCTAATGCCGAGGTGGTCAGTCCCGCGGGGGCGACACGCGAACATAGGCAACTTGACAGAGTGGCCTTGGCTAAGTTGGCCGAGTGCAAGTTCAAACCCGCCATGTCTTCTGATGGAAAGCCAATTGGCGGGACATTTGATGTTGGCTTTTTGTGGAGGCTTCCGGCTGCTTCTGGCAGCCATGCACAGAGTACAAACACAGTACCGCAATCAGCAGCACCAATTACGACATCACCAGCTACTCCTCCGACGGAACGGCTCGCCCTTGAAGTTGAAGCGGAGCGTCAGAAGCGTCAAGAACTCGAACAACGCCTCGCCGCCGCCGAAGCCCGCGAGAGCGAACGCATTGCAGTAGAAGCCCGTGAACGAGCGCGGCCCTCGCCGCCGCCTCCAACTGCCGCTCCAACGATCCGCAGCGCCCACGCTCTCGTCATCGGCAACGCCGCCTACCCCGGCTCCGGTCGCCTGGACAACCCGGTCAACGACGCCACGGCCATCAGCCAGAAGCTGCGCGCCATGGGCTTCACCGTCACCACCGTGACGGACGCCAACCGCCAGCGATTGGTGCAGGCCATGAGCCAGTTCCGACGGACGGCGGCCTCGGCGGAGGTCTCCCTGTTCTTCTACTCCGGCCACGGCGTCCAGGTGTTCGGCAAGAACTACATGCTGCCCACCGACGTGGACCAGACCGACGTGGCGCAGGCCACGATCCAGGGCGTGTCGCTCAACGAGGTAGTGGAGAACTTCCTGCCGGGCAAGACCAAGTTGGTGTTTCTCGACGCGTGCCGCGCCAACCCGCTGCAGCGCACGGGCGACCGCAGCGTCTCACGCGGGCTGGCACCCATCGCTGTGGCTGAGGGCACCCTTATCGCCTACGCCACCAAGGACGGACAGGTCGCCTCCGACGGCACAGGTCAGCGCAACTCGCCCTTCACACAGGCGCTGCTGGAGCACCTGTCGGACCCGGCGGACATCGCGGTGGTGCTGCGCAAGGTGCGCGAGAAGGTGATGCGCGCCACGGGCGGCAGGCAGCAGCACTGGGAGTACGGGAGCCTGAAGGGGGGTGAGTTGGTGCTGTCGGCGATCAGGCCGCAGAGGTGAGGGCAGCCACTGACGGCGAACGTCAACTTTGATGCCGCAGCGTTTGCAACGAAGTTCCGGAATTTGAACTGCATGTTGGATCGGCCTAAGATCCGTCAATGCTTCGCCTGCTCATGTATCTACCCCTTTGGCTGCCGGCTCTGGCTGTAGGTCAACCATCGTCACTTCCTCAATGCCCGCAAGCCTCACAGTACTGGGACAACTGCATTGGCTCCCGAGTAACAAATTACTGGTCCTACATTGGAGAATTTCGAGGCAATAAGCGAAATGGAAGAGGGGCATACACATTTGCTGATGGCGGGAAGTATGTTGGAGAGTGGCGAAACGACCGGTACCATGGTCGTGGTATCCGCTACGATGCCGGTGGACAGATACTTCAATCAGGTCGATGGGAAGATGAAAGGCTCATTCAGGCTTTTGCTATAGATGCTGCTAGTTTTCCATTCGATGTACAGGCATCGAACTCGACCAGTCAAATCGAGGCCGAACGGAAAAAGCGCCAAGAACTTGAAGAACGTCTGGCCGCCGAAACCCGCGAGCGTGAACGCCTTGCAGCAGAAGCCCGAGAGCGTGAACGGCCACCGCCACCACCTCCAACCACCCCGGCATCGATTCGCACCGCCCACGCTCTGGTCATCGGTAATGCCGCGTACCCCGGCTCCGGTCGCCTGGACAACCCAGTCAACGACGCCACGGCCATCAGCCAGAAGCTGCGCGCCATGGGCTTCACCGTCACCACCGTGACGGACGCCAACCGGCAGCGATTGGTGCAGGCCATGAGCCAGTTCCGACGGACGGCGGCCTCGGCGGAGGTCTCCTTGCTCTTCTACTCCGGCCACGGCGTGCAGGTGTTCGGCAAGAACTACATGCTGCCCACCGACGTGGACCAGACCGACGTGGCGCAGGCCACGATCCAGGGCGTGTCGCTCAACGAGGTGGTGGAGAACTTCCTGCCGGGCAAGACCAAGTTGGTGTTTCTCGACGCGTGCCGCGACAACCCGCTGCAGCGCACGGGCGACCGCAGCGTCTCACGCGGGCTGGCACCCATCGCGGTGGCCGAGGGCACCCTCATCGCCTACGCCACCAAGGACGGACAGGTCGCCTCCGACGGCACGGGCCAGCGCAATTCGCCTTTCACACAGGCGCTGCTGGAGCACCTGTCCGACCCGTCGGACATCGCGGTGGTGCTGCGCAAGGTGCGCGAGAAGGTGATGCGCGCCACGGGCGGCAAGCAGCAGCCCTGGGAGTACGGCAGCCTGACGGGGGGTGAGTTGGTGCTGTCGGCCATCAGGCCGAGGTGACTGCTTGTCTCAGGATTCGAGTGGTGTGACCGACCCGGGCGCGCCTGTCAGGTGCCCGCGGTTCAGGCCTGCGCGGCCGGCTTCAGCGAGGACACGAAGGACTCCACCACCCGGAACCCGACGCGCTGGTACAGCCGCACGGCGCGCTCGTTGGCGGTGCCCACTCGCAGCGCCACCTGCGCGCTGTCCTGCATCAGCCAGGTGCAGAAGGTGGCCAGCGCCCGGGTGGCGCGGCCCGCACCGCGCAATTCGGGCGCGGTGTAGAGATCGCCGAACAGCGCGGCCGTGGGTGTGCGCGCCATCAGCCTGACCATGAACGCCACGCGATCCTGCTCGATCCACACCGCCAGGCCCTGCCGTTCCACCATGCCCGCCACCTCGTCGCACACCTGACGGTGCTGCGCGCTGCCCGCGTCCAGGTGCAGGCCCAGGTCTTCCTCCAGCGCCGTCAGGCGCGCCTGCTGCAGCAGCGCCAGATCCTCGGGCCCGGCCACGCGCAGCGGCGCAGGCTGCGTGGGCGCCACCAGCGTGGCGCGGTCCACCGTCATGAAGTGCTCCTCGCGCCACTGCCGCGCGTCCAGCAGGGCGTCGATGGCAGCCACTTCCAGCGCGCGCCCGGTGATCACCAGCTTGGCGGCTAGGTCGGGGCTCTGGCGCGCGATCGCCTGCAGGCCCTCGGCCTGGCCCGTCACGCACCAGGCCAGCGGGTCGTCGATGACGGCGGCGATCAGGTCGTGCCCCTGCCAGGCGCCGAGGATGCGGGGTGATGCGCTCTGCGCCAGGGCCAGCGAGCCAAATTCCACCCGCATCAGCGGCTCGGCGTCCGCAAGCGCCGCCAGCGCCGGCATGTGGGCCGGGCCCAGCACCTGCACGGTGAGGGTTGCGTCACCGGGGGCTTCATCCATGGCGCGGCCTGTCCTCCATCGGGCGCCTCTGCCCGGGGGCGGCAACGCGCTGGCTCAACATGCGAGCGCCACCGCGGTGGTGGCCAGCAGGTCCCGCCCCAGGGCCTCGGCCACCTCGATGCCGTCCACGCCGGCGGACATGATGCCGCCCGCGTAGCCTGCACCCTCGCCAGCCGGGTACAGGCCGCGCACGTTCAGGCTCTGCAGGTCGCGTCCCCGGGGGATGCGCAGCGGCGAGGAGGTGCGGGTCTCCACGCCCGTGAGGACCGCGTCCGCACGGCAGAAGCCCGGAATCTGGCGCTCGAAGGCGGGCAGGGCTTCGCGGATCGCTTCCAGCACCGCGGGCGGCAGGCTCTCGCGCCCGGGCTCGGCCAGGTCGGTGAGTTGCACGCCGGGCTGGTAGGACGGCAGCACGTCGCCGAACTCGCGCGCCACCGCGCGCCCGTGCCGGCCGGCCACGAAGTCGCCCACCAGTTGCCCCGGGGCGCGGTAGCCGCCGTCGCCCAGCTCATAGGCGCGCGACTCCCACACCCGCTGGAAGGCGATGCCGTCCAGCGGCGACACAGGGCCGCCGCCGCCCGGGTCCAGGCGGTAGTCCTCGGGCGAGATGCCCACCACGATGCCGGCGTTGGCGTTGCGCTCGTTGCGCGAGTACTGGCTCATGCCGTTGGTGACCACGCGCTCGGGCTCCGAGGTGGCGGCCACCACTGTGCCGCCCGGGCACATGCAGAAGCTGTAGACCGAGCGGCCGTTCTTGGCGTGGTGCACCAGCTTGTAGTCAGCCGCACCCAGCAGCGGGTGGCCGGCGTTCGGCCCGAAGCGTGCCCGGTCGATCATGCCCTGCGGGTGCTCGATGCGAAAGCCCACCGAGAAGGGCTTGGCCTGCATCGCCACACCCCGGCCGTGCAGCATGGCGAAGGTGTCGCGCGCGCTGTGCCCCACGGCCAGTACCACATGGTCGGTATAGAACTCTTCGCCGCTGGCCAGGCGCAGGCCGCGCAGCTGAAACCCGGGCTGCGGGCCTGAGGCGGTGGTCGGCTCCAGCAGCAGATCCGTCACCTGCTGCTCGAAGCGGATCTCGCCGCCCAGGGCCTCGATGCCGGCGCGCATCTTCTCGATCATGCTCACCAGGCGGAAGGTGCCGATGTGCGGCTTGCTGACGTACAGGATCTCTTCCGGCGCGCCAGCCTGGACGAATTCGGTCAGCACCTTGCGCGTCAGGTGGCGCGGGTCGCTGATCTGGCTCCAGAGCTTGCCGTCAGAGAAAGTGCCCGCCCCGCCCTCGCCGAACTGCACGTTGGACGCCGGGTTGAGCACGCCCTGGCGCCACAGGCCCCAGGTGTCCTTGGTGCGCTCGCGCACCGGGCGGCCGCGCTCCAGCACGATCGGGCACAGGCCCATCTGGGCCAGGATGAGCGCGGCGAACAGGCCGCAAGGCCCGAAGCCGATGACGACCGGCCGGGGGCGCTGTGACGCCCGGAAATCGGCTGGCGCCTGCGCCACCAGGCGGTAGCGCGTGTCCGGGCTCTCGCGCACATGGGGGTCGGCGTGCAGCCGTGCCAGCACGGCCGCCTCGTCCTGGGCGCTGGCCAGCGTGCAGTCCAGCGTGTAGATCAGGACGATGGCCGTCTTGCGGCGCGCGTCGTAGGCCCGCCTGAAGACCTGCAGCTCGCGCAAGGCGGCATCGGCCACACCCAGGCGCTGCAACACGGCCGCGCGCAATGCCGCCGGCTCGTGGTCCAGCGGCAGACGCAGTTCGGTGATTCTGATCATGGGCAGGCGCCGGCTGCCGGGAGCGACGGCGCGCGTGTGCCCGGAGGCGCCCCGGTCAGGCCGGGGCGGTCACCCCCGCTCAACCCTGGCGCGCGCGCTTGCCCGGGTTCTTCTTGCTGCGGGTGTGGGAGCCGCGCTCCTTGCTGATCTTCTGGCCCTTGCCCGCGGTCAGCGTCACGCCCGAGGGCGCCTTGGAAGGCGGCGTGGCACGGCGGTCGGCTTCGGTGATGATCTTGTTGCCCATGGAAAGACTCCGGAACGATGGAAATTTGCGGAGGCGAGATTAGGCCACAAGCCAGGGGCAAAGACAGGCACGAAGACACAGACGCGGCGTGGACCGGGCCGCCTCCCGCCAGATCCTCGCGCGGTTCAGCCCTCGCCGAACAGCGTGCCCATGGCGCGACGCACAGCGCTGGCATCTCCCTCGCAAAGGGTACCGAGCCGGCCGCGCACCAGACGATGGTCCAGCGTGAACAGCTTGAAGCGCACCACGGACGGCGAGGGCAGTCCCGCGGATTGGAGGTCTCGCACCGCGCAATCCAGCGGCCAAGGGGCGTTCGACGCACTGGTGATCATGGCCATGACGGAGTGACCGCTGGGCACCCCGAAGGCCTTTGCGTCCGAGAGCACGAGCGCAGGCCGGTTCTTGGCAGCGTCGCGATCGGTGAACGGAAAGGGCACCCGCACCACCTCGAAAGCTCCGAAGCTCATGCCGCGCAATTCCCGATGTCATGAGCGCACCTACAGCCCATCACCGGCCCATCAAAGGTCTCGATACGCCTGTTCATCTGCCTGTCCGCTCCACTCCGTGAGCGTGCTCTCCAGCGAGCGCAGATAGTCCCGATCGAGCGCCTGCGCCTTGCGTACCCGGGCCGTGCCGTCGGCGGCCACTTCCCAAGCGATGAAGTCACCGGCTGCCACGTGCAGGGCCTCGCGCACTTCGCCAGGAATGGTGGTCTGGCCTTTCGAGGTGATCTTGGCAATGGCAAACATGCATTCCTTTCGGTAAGGAGTGCATTCTAGGGTTCGGCTGGTGGTCAGCGCTCGCCCTTGCGATAAGGCTTCATCAGCGCCTGCGGGTAGGCCGCGCGCCGCGCCATCACCACCAGCGCCACGATGGCCATGGCGTAGGGCAGCATCAGGTAGACCTGGTAGGGCAGTTCCACCCCCAGCACCCCGCTGCCGGCCTGCTGCAGGCGCAGTTGCAGGGCGTCGAAGAAGGCGAACAGCAGGGCACCCAGCAAGGCCTTGCCCGGCCGCCAGGAGGCGAACACCACCAGCGCCACGCACACCCAGCCGCGGCCGTTGACCATGTCGAAGAAGAAGGCGTTGAAGGCGGCCAGGGTGAGGAAGGCGCCGGCCACCCCCATCAGCGCCGAGCCGGCGGCAATGGCGCCGATGCGCAGGGCCGCCACGTTCAGGCCCTGGCCTTCGGCGGCGGCGGGGTTCTCCCCCACCATGCGCACGGCCAGGCCCAGCGGTGTGCGGTACAGCACCCAGGCCGTCAGCGGCACCAGGGCCAGCGCCAGCAGGGTCAGCGGCGTCTGCGCCGACAGCACCGGCACCTGCAGCCCTTCCATGGGCGCGAACGGCGTCACCGTGGGCGGCTTGTCCACCTTCGGAAAACTCACGCGGTAGGCGTAGCTGGACAGGCTGGTGGCCAGCAGCGTGATGCCCAGCCCCGAGACATGCTGCGACAGCGACAGCGTCACGGTGAGCAGCCCGTGCAGCAGGCCCAGCGCTGCGCCGGCCGCCGCCGCAGCGGCCACGCCCAGCCACAACGGTGCCCCCTGGTACACGGCGAGCCAGCCGATGAAGGCGCCGGCCACCATGATCCCTTCGATGCCCAGGTTCAGCACCCCGGCACGCTCACACAGCAGCACCCCCAGCGTGCCCAGGATCAGCGGCGTGGCCATGCGCAGCACCGCCACCCAGAAGGGGGCGGACAGGAGCAGGTCGAGGGTTTCGGTCAATGCCTTCTCACCCGGTACTGCGTCAGCATCGTGGCCACCAGCATGGCGATCAGCGACACGGCCACGATGACATCGGCGATGTAGGTGGGCACGTTCACGGCCCGGCTCATGCTGTCGGCGCCCACCAGCACCCCGGCCACGAAGACGGCCGCGGCCACCACGCCCAGCGGGTGGAGCATGGCCAGCATGGCGATGACGATGCCGCTGTAGCCGTAGCCCGGGCTCATGTCGAGGGTGACGTAGCCCGTGCGCCCGGCCACTTCGATGGCCCCGGCCAGCCCGGCCAGCGCGCCCGAGAGCAGCGCCACCTTCACCGTCACCCAGCCCACCGGCATGCCAGCAAAGCCCGCGGCCGTGGGGTTGGCGCCCACGGCGCGGATCTCGAAACCGGTGGTGGTGCGTTGCAGCAGCACCCACAGTGCCACGGCCAGGCCCAGCGCCACCAGCAGCCCGGTGTGCACGCGGCTGCGCTCCACCAGCTTGTCCAGCTGCAGCGCGTCCTGCAGCGCCACGCTCTGCGGCCAGCCCATGGCCGTGGGGTCCTTCATGGCGCCGTCCAGCAAGGCCGACACCCCCAGCAGCACGATGAAGTTCATCAGCAGCGTGGTCACCACCTCGTCCACCCCCAGGCGCGACTTCAGCAAGGCCGGGCCCAGCAGCAGCAGCGCGCCAGTGGCCATGGCAGCGGCCAGCATCAGCGGAAACAGCAGCCAGGCCGGCGTCTCGAAGCCGCTGCCGCCGTGCAGGCCGCCCACGGCCACGGCCGCCAGCGCGCCGGCGTAGAGCTGGCCCTCGGCGCCGATGTTGTACAGCCGGGCGCGGAAAGCCACGGCGGCGGCCAGGCCGGTGAGGATGAGCGGGGTGGCGCGCGTGAGCGTCTCGGTCAGCGCCAGGCGCGAGCCGAAGCCGCCTTCCAGCAGCAGCGCGTAAGCCCGCCCCACGGGCGCGCCGGCCCAGGCCACCAGCAGCGAGCTCACCCCCAGCGTGAAGGCCACGGCCAGGAAGGGCGCGGCCAGCAGCCACGCCGGCGACACCTGGGGGCGCCGCTCAAGCCGCACGGGCTTGTCCTCCTGCCATGGCCAGGCCGATGCGCGCCAGCGTCCAGCGTTCGGTGGGTTCCGCGGGGGTCAGGCGGCCATGGTGGATGACGGCGATGCGGTCGGCCAGGGCCAGGATCTCGTCCAGATCCTCGCTGATCAACAGCACCGCCGCGCCGGCGGCGCAGGCGTCGAGCAACTGCTGGTGGACATAGGCCACGGCCCGCACGTCCAGGCCCCAGGTGGGCTGGTTGGCCACCACCAGGGCGGGCGTGCGGCCGGCCAGGGCCCGGCCGAGGATGAGCTTTTGCATGTTGCCGCCGGACAGCTGGCGGGTGACGGTGTCCAGGCCGCCGGCCTCGGTGCCGCGCACGTCGAAGCGCGTGACCAGGCCCTGCGCGTGCGCGCGGGCCGCAGCGCGGCGCACGAACCCGGCGCGGGCGAAGGCCGGCTCGGTGTAGCGCTCGAGCACCGCGTTCTCCCACAGTGCCAGATCGCCCACCACGCCCACGGCGTGGCGGTCTTCCGGAATGCGTGCCACGCCGGCCTGCACCACGGCGCGCGGGCTGCGCGGCAGGGGCGCGCCCTGTAGCAGCACCTGCCCGGCGTCCAGACTGCGCTGCCCGCACAGCACCTCGGCCAGCGCGGCCTGCCCGTTGCCGGCCACGCCGGCGATGGCCAGCAGCTCGCCGCGCTGCACGTCCAGGTTCACCCGGTCCAGCAGCGGCCAGGCGCCGTCGCCGCGGACCGTGGCGTCGCGCAGCTCACACACCACCGCCTGTGGGCCTCCAAGGTCCGGGCCAGGCCCGGCGCTGGCCTCCGAAAGGAGGGCAGCCGAACTTGGCAGCGGTTCGGCGTTCTCTTGTGAGCGCACACTCTCAACACCGTCGCCGTCTGGCCGTGATTTGATCCGCACCGGCTTGACCACGCGCTGCCCTACCATGGCCTCGGCCAGTTGTGCCGGCGTGGCCCCGGCCGAGGGCATCTGCGCCACCAGGCGCCCGGCGCGCAGCACCGCCACCCGGTGCGACACGCGCAGCACCTCGTCGAGCTTGTGGCTGATGAAGATCACGCTCAGGCCCTGCGCCACCATCTGCGCCAGGGTGGCGAACAGCGACTCGCTTTCCTGCGGCGTCAGCACCGCCGTGGGCTCGTCCAGGATCAGGATGCGCGCACCACGGTAGAGCGCTTTGAGAATCTCCACCCGCTGGCGCTCGCCCACGGACAGAGCGCCGATGCGGGCGTCCGGGTTCACCTCCAGGCCGAAATCGGCGGCTGCCTTCAGCAACCGGGCGCGGGCCTCACCGCGGCGTGACACCGCGCGCCACAAGGGCTCTGTGCCCAGCATCACGTTGTCCAGCACGCTCAGGTTGTCGGCCAGGGTGAAGTGCTGGTGCACCATGCCGATGCCCGCGGCCAGCGCTGCCTTGGGCTGGCCGGGCGGCAGGGCTTGGCCAAAGACCTCGATCGAGCCCGCGTCCGCCACGTAGTGTCCGAACAGGATGGACACCAGCGTGCTCTTGCCCGCACCGTTTTCCCCCAGCAGGGCCAGCACCTCGCCGGGCGCCAAGGTCAGGGAGATGTCGTCGTTGGCGACCAGCGCGCCGAAGCGCTTGGTGATGCCGGTCAGCCGCAGCACCGGCTCGCGAAGGTCAGGACCGGCGCCGTCTCCGGGCGCAGCAGGCTGCACCACCGCAGTTCAGGCGCCGAGCGCGGCGGCCAAGGCCACGAAGTCCTCGGCCACCACGTCGAACTCACCGGGCGTCCAGGGCTCCATCACGCCACCGGGCCCGCGCTCCAGCGGGCGTGGGACGTAGGCGGTCTTCAGGCCGCAGCCTGCGGCGGCGCGCAGGTCGCTGGGGTGGGCGGCCACCATCAGCACCTGCTCCGGCGGCAGATCCAGCAGGCGCGCCGCCCCGAGATAGACCTCGGGGTCGGGCTTGTAATGGCCGAACAACTCGGCTGAGAAGATCGTGTCCCAGGCCAGGCCGGCGTGGCGCGCCATGTCCAGCAGCAGGCTGACGTTGCCGTTGGACAGCGTGCACACGGGAAAGCGCGCTTTCAGGCGGTGCAGACCGGCCACGCTGTCCGGCCAGGGTGCCAGGCGGTGCCACGCCCGGTTGAGCTCGGCCACCTCGGCCTCGGGCGGGGCCAGGCCCCGCTCGGAAAGCAGGCCATCCAGGATGCGCCGGTGCAGGGCGTCGATGGGCATCCAGGGCAGGCGGCCGTCACGCACCGCCTGCATGGCGGGCACGTAGCCCGCCCGCCAGGCGTCGGCGAAGGCGGCCGGATCCACCGGCCAGCCCAGCGCCCGCACCTCGGCCGCCACGGACGACCGCCAGTCGACCACGGTGCCGAAGACGTCGAAGACCAGGGCGCGGACCTGCACCGCTGCGCCAGATGCCGTCACCCTCAGTCCTGCCTCAGCCGGTCACTTGCCGGCCGGCTTGGCGGTGGGCTTGGGCTGGTTGTCGTCCACCTTCACGGTGAACTTGCCTTCAAGGATGTCCTTCTGGCGCTGCGCCACCTTGTCCTTGATGGCCTTGGGGATCTTGCTGTCGAAGGTGCCCAGGGGCGACAACTCACTGCCCTTGAATTTCATCATCGAGTATTGGCCGTAGTCCTCGGCCTTGAACTTGCCTTCCTTGACGGCCTTCAGGGCGCGGTCGATGGTGGGCTCCATGTTCCACAGCGCCGAGGCCACCACCGTGTCCGGGTAGTCCTTCTGCGTGTCGATCACGTTGCCGATGGCCAGCACCTTGCGCTCCTTGGCGGCGTCGCTCACGCCGAAGCGCTCGGCGTACATCACGTCGGCGCCCTTGTCGATCATGGCGAAGGCCGCTTCCTTGGCCTTGGGCGGGTCGAACCAGCTGTTGATGAAGGTGACCATGAACTCCGCCTTGGGGTTGGTCTCCTTCGCCCCGGCCATGAAGGCGTTCATCAGGCGGTTGACTTCGGGGATGGGAAAGCCGCCCACCATGCCGATCTTGTTGCTCTTGCTCATGCCGCCGGCGATCAGGCCGGTGAGGTAGGCCGGTTCCTGGATGTAGTTGTCGAAGACGCTGAAGTTGGGCGCCTGGGGCTTGCCGGACGAACCCATCAGGAAGCTGACCTTCGGGTAGTCCTTGGCCACCTTGCGCGCGGCGGCCTCCACGGCGAAGCTCTCGCCCACGATCAGGGTGTTGCCCTTTTCGGCGTACTCGCGCATCACGCGCTCGTAGTCGGCGTTGGCCACCTTTTCGCTGAACACGTACTCGATCTCACCGCGCGCCACGGCAGCCTTCAGCGCCTTGTCGATGCGGCTGACCCACTGCTGTTCCACCGGCACGGTGTAGATGGCGGCGACCTTCATCCTGGCCTGGGCGAACGCGGGGGCGGAGGTGGCGGCCAGTGCGGCGGCAGCGGCCAGCGCAAGCAGGGTGTGGCGACGGATCTGGGACATGGGGCACTCCTGGTTGTGAGGTGAAAAAGCGGGCGGGCGGTCTCGCCGATGTCGGATTTAAACACCAGCAAGGGTTGTTCCAGGGGGGCTTCTCGCGGTTTCACCCCGGCCATCGGGACTGATCGGGCGTACGGCCTGGGCTGCAACAAGGTCGCACACTCGTCTGCCACCCGGCTTCTAGAATGTTCACTCATTCTGGGAACAACGCGTGCCCTCCCTCCAAGCCCTCTCCCCTCTGGACGGTCGCTACGCCGGCAGGTTGGCTGCGCTGCGTCCCTTGCTCAGCGAATTCGGCCTCATGCACCGGCGCGTGCAGGTGGAGGTGGAGTGGTTCATCGCCTTGTCGGACGCAGGCTGGGCGGAGTTCGCGCCGCTGTCTCCGCACAGCCGCGCCTACTTGCGGGCGCTGGTGGAGAACTTCAGCGATGACGATGCGCAGGCCATCAAGGACATCGAGCGCGCCACAAACCACGATGTCAAGGCCGTGGAGTACTGGCTGAAGCGGCAGTTCGAAGGCCAGCCGGCGTTGATGGCGGCGCAGGAATTCGTGCACTTCGCGTGCACCAGCGAAGACATCAACAACACCAGCCATGCCTTGATGCTGCGGGCCGCCCGAGGCCAGGTGCTGCTGCCGGCGCTGGACGCCATTGAGCAGCGCATGACGGCCCTGGCCCATGACCTGGCCGCGCTGCCCATGCTCAGCCGCACCCACGGCCAGACGGCCAGCCCCACCTCGGTGGGCAAGGAGATTGCCAACGTCGTGGCGCGCCTGAAGACGGCGCGCGAGCGCATCGCCGCGGTGCCGCTGCCGGCCAAGATGAACGGCGCGGTGGGCAACTACAACGCCCACCTGTCGGCCTGCCCCGACATGGACTGGGAGGCGTTCAGCCGCGGCGTGGTGGAACGTGCGCTGGGCCTGAGCTTCAACGCCTACACCACGCAGATCGAGCCACACGACGGCATGGCCGAACTGTTCGATGCCATGGCGCGCTGCAACACCATCCTCATCGACTGGGCGCGTGACGTCTGGGGCTACATCTCGCTGGGCTACTTCAGACAGAAGACCCAGCCTGGCGAGGTGGGTTCGTCGACCATGCCGCACAAGGTCAACCCCATCGACTTCGAGAACGCCGAAGGCAACTACGGGCTGGCCAACGCGCTGCTGGCCCACATGAGCCACAAGCTGCCCATCAGCCGCTGGCAACGCGACCTGACCGATTCCACCGTGCTGCGCAACATGGGCGTGGCCTTCGGCCACACCCTGCTGGCGCACGACAGCCTGCGCCGCGGGCTGGACAAGCTGCAGGTCGACCCGGCACGCCTGGCGGCCGACCTGGACGGGGCCTGGGAGGTGCTGGCCGAGCCCATTCAGACGGTGATGCGGCGCTACGGACTTCCCGAGCCCTACGAGCAGCTCAAGGCCTTCACCCGCGGTCAGCCCATGACCCGCGAGTTGATGCAGGGTTTCATCCA
>JBJTZN010000168.1:0-9111 GCA_046087245.1 Rubrivivax sp. | reverse complement strand
CGACCGCATGGTGGTGATTCCCAAGTACATCAACACCCCTCTGGATACGCTGGCCTTGAGCCTGGCCGACCTCCTATTGCCCCTGGCGCTGAAGGTCGCCAAGGCAGACGGATCGATTGCCGAAGCAGAGCGCGTCCACATTGCCGGCTACCTCGTCAACGGTTGGGGTTACGACGCCCTGTTCGTGAGTCAGGCCATGACAACGGTGGAAGCAAACCTTGACCAGTTGGACGTGGCACCGGTCGCCAAGTGCCTGGCCGTCTTCAGTGAGGCCAATCCTGACTGCAAGTACGAGGTGATGACCAGTGAGACCTTGAAGTTGCTGCAGGAGGTGATGGAAGCCGACCGACAGATCCATCCTGCCGAACACGCCGTCATCAAGGAGGTTGAAGCGATCTTTGAGGCGGCAAGGCCCCAGACGGTTGCAGACAAGGCAATGCACTTGGCCAACACTTCCGCCACCCGCGCGAAAGAGGGCGCCCAGCAGGTGCTCGGCAAGGTGTCCGAAGTGTCATCCTCTGTGGCCGATCGAATCCGTAAGCAGGTTTCCGCAAGTTCCGACAAGTCGGGCAAGGAACTCTAGGGCGATGGCCGCGGGAAGCCACGACACCCTTGTGCAGCGACTGGCGATGATGCTGGTCAAGCTCAACCAGGGTGAGAGCCTGGACCCCCGGGACCTGGCGCAGGAGTTCGGCGTCAACGTGCGCACCATCCAGCGCGACATCAACGAGCGCTTCGGCTACCTTCCCCTGGAAAAGATTGATGGCACCTACCGAATGGCGCCGGCTTTCCTGGGTCGCCTGACGATCAAGGACATCGACCGCTTCGCGGCATTGGCCGGTGTGGCAGGGCTGTTTCCGTCGCTGTCGGTGGAGTTCCTGCGCGACATCTTCGATGCCCGCGTGGAGCCCGCGCTCCTGGTCAAGGGGCACCACTACGAAGACCTGCGCGGCAAGGAGCGAGCCTTCAAGGACATCGAACGGGCCATCGTGGCGTGCCGCCGCGTGCGGTTCTCCTACCCCGGCAACAGCGTTTCGAAGACCTACGAAGTCGACCCCCACAAGCTCGTCAACCTCAAGGGTGTCTGGTACATGGCGGCGCGGCATGAAGGGCGGCTGAAGACCTTCTCGTTTTCCAAGCTGGACCTGCCGGTGGTGACCGACGCCGTCTTTGAGCCCGACCCCAAGCTGCTGGAGCAGTTGCAGGCCGACGACGGCATCTGGACGAGCGACAAGCCCATCGAGGTGGTGCTGACGGTGGACGCGCAGGCAGCCCCGTACTTCCGCCGGCGCAAGCTGATCGCCAATCAGGTGATCGACAAGGAACTCGCCGACGGCGGTCTCATCGTGTCAGCCAAGGTGGGCCATGCCAACCAGGTGCTGCCGATCGTGAGGTACTGGGTTCCGCATCTGAGGATCATCGCGCCTCAAGAGCTTAGAGTGGAGATCGAGAGATCCCTTCAGTCCTACTTGGGCGCCCGTCCCATGACGGATTGATTTGGGGAGGGAATCTGATCACGATTGGTTTTGTACCGATAGGTACGTCTTAGGGAGACAAACAGATGGATCCGGTCACGACGCTTGCTGCCGGGAAGGTGGTCTTTGATGTTGCAAAGTTTGCGACCACGTTCATGTCAAAGGCTATTGCGAGCATATACGGTGCCGCGAAAGGGCTCGACGCTTTTGTCGACAAGCACATAGATGAACTCAAGGCTTCACCTGAAGAAGCAATCAATCGAATCGGGCGAGTCCTTGAAGGCGCAAAGAAGGGGCTGCTCTTTGGCTACGCTGCCCCCGTGGTCCTTATTGCGACGGGTCAGCTTCTTCTCGGCAACCCCTTGTCCGCAGCAAAGACGGTCCTCACTGCTGCGACGCTGACCAATCCAATTGCTTCGACCTGTGCTGCCATTGGTGCGATCTACTTCGGTTGGAAGGCCCTCAGCAAATCTGAGCAACAGGCCATCATCAGCTCCCTTTGCCAGGGCTTCGCGCTCACGGGAGAGGTGATCAAGGAGATTCTGGATTTCGCACTCAAGATGTTGCACGACGTCTTGGGCCGCAAGGAGGTCCAGGGGTTGAAGACGCTCTTGGCAGACTTCGCGGGCAAACTGGGGAGGTCGATCTACTCGGTCACGGGGCGTTTGATTGACCTTGTCTACTCCAAGCCGGACGCCACATCGGACGTTCTCGCGCAGAGGCCGCTCAGGCCAGTGCTGTCAGCCATGAGCGAAGCGGAGTTGAACGGGCTGCTCGTGAAAGTGCTCAAAGTCGATGAGGACAAGTTGAAGCAACTTGGCAGGGATGACCGTAACAGGCTGTGTGAGATGGAGTTACGCGAGGCGGCCAGCTACTCCCTGCCTGCGGCAAAGCTGCCTGTCTACGATGACATCGTTCGTATCGTCGCTCGTCGGCTGAAACTGCCACATCGGGCAGCGATCCCCACCGAAGATGTCGAGAAGGCAATCCTCTTCAAGGTGATGGAGCGCTCGCTTGAGAGGCTTGATGCGAAGCAGAGGGATCAGCTTGCGCTGCAAGTGCAGCAGACCCTTCGTGATCGCGATATTGATCTGAAGGTAACCTTCGACGAAGTGGTGAAGTTCGTGAAGTTCGCTGGCATGGACGTCGGTGGAAGTTTTGGCACGCTCCTCATGACTGCCCCAGGGACGGCGGGTGTCCTGGGACTGAACGTGCTTCAGTTGATCGTCCTGCAGGGAATCATTGCCACTTCGGGCTACGCGGCAGGGCTTGGTGCAGTACTGGGGTTTGGCACTGGGGGTGCCATGCTGGCTGTGGCGGGGGCTGCCGGACCGGTGGGGCTCGCACTGGGTGTGCTCTTCACGGCCTACTCGCTGTCGGGGCCGGCATTCAGAAAGCTGATTCCAGCAATTTGCGTTATCGCGGCTAAGAGAGTCGAGATCGAAGGCAGTTCGTCGACCAGTTCGTGAGCAGCAAGCCCAGAAGGCGTTTGCAGGAGGCTGGAACCGTAACCGAGGAAACTGAGGGCTCAGGAGAGCCTAGGGCACGTAGCTTTCTGTGGGCAAGAAGAGAGTTTGGTTGAAGGAGCAAGGTGATGGAAAGAATGAAGTGGGTACTTGTGGGAGTGCTCTTGGCTAGCATGGGCCTCAATGCCTATTGGATGTGGAGCAATAAGTCTCAGACAGCAGGCGGTTCCAGTTCACGCGCACCGGTGGTCATGCGCACTCCTGGTGGTTTGTTGGAGGTCAGCACCATCACCGCAGAGGAGAGATTTGAAAGTACTGTGAACCACACGATCCTCGGTGTTCCGGTGGGCAACATTGTCGCCCTAATCCGGGTTCCGACGGTCTATCGTTACCACGTTGAACTCGCCAAGGAGTGGAAGTTTGCGGAGGTTGGTGGGTCCTTGGTGGTGGTCGCACCCCGAGTTGAGCCCTCGTTACCTGTGGCAATCAACACGGCAGGACTTCAAGGCTTCGCGAAGGGTGTCTGGGCGCCGCTCTTTGGCGCGGGCCAGTTGGCTGCATTGCAGAAAGCTATCACTCCGGAACTTGCCGTGAAGGCGAAGTCCGACCAGATGATCAATCTGCAGCGGGAAGCGGCACGAAAGACCGTTACAGAGTTCGTGGAAAAGTGGGTACTTGTGGAGCCGCGCTGGAAGGGCTTGATCAAGCCCACTGTGATGGTTTTCTTTTCAGACGAGCCCTTGGGCCTAAAGGCCGCCCCGTTGCTCAAGGACCTTTGAGTGGCCGGTCCGACCTTCTCGCTTGGCCCAAGTCCTGGCGGATTACGTTGGGTCTGGGCGAGTCGCTACCCATGACCATCCGCCTGCATGTAGACCGCACCCTGGTCGAGCGCGACGAGTTCGATCTGCCTGAGGCCGCGGCGCGGCATGCCCAGGTGCGCCGGGTGCAGCCCGGCGATGAATTGCGCCTGTTCGATGGGCGGGGCCATGAGCATGCCGCGCAGGTGCTGGAGATGGGGCGCAAGGCGGTGGTGGTCCGCGTCGGGCCGGCCTGCGCGACCCTGCCCGAAATGCCGCAGCGCCTGACCCTGGCCCTGGGCATGCCGGCCAACGAGCGCATGGACACCCTGGTGGAGAAGGCCACCGAGCTTGGCGTGCACGCCATCCAGCCGCTGGAGTGCGAGCGCTCGGTGCTGCGCCTGTCAGGCGAGCGGGCGCAGCGCAAACGTGAGCACTGGCAGGCGGTGGCGGTGGCCGCCAGCGAGCAGTGCGGCCGGGCCTGGGTGCCGCAGGTGGCTGATGTCCAGCCCCTTGCGGGGTGGCTGCAGGCGCTGGCAATGGGGCGAGCAGATGCGGATGCGGATGCGGATGCGGATGCGGATGCGGATACGGGTTCGGATTCGGCTTCGGGTCCGGGTCCGGGCGCGGCGGCTGGAGCGGACACCACGCCCCGCACGCTGCGCCTGGTCCTGAGTTTGAGCCCCGATGCCGTGTCGCCTGCGGCGGCCCTGCAGGCTCTTGCGGTCAAGGACGGGGGCGGTCATTCGGTGCTGGCCCTGTCCGGTCCGGAAGGCGGTTTGTCACCGGCCGAAGAGGCGGCTGCGCGGGCAGCGGGCTTTCGGCCCGTCACCCTGGGCCCGCGCGTGCTGCGCGCCGATACCGCGCCGCTGGCGCTACTGGCTTGGTGGGGGCTGAGCGCCTGATCTGCTGAAGCCCTTCGACAAGCTCAGGGCGAGCGGGGGGTCGAAATCCGGTCTCGTCAGCCTCGCGCCGAGCCCGCCACCAGGTCGAAGCGGAACAACCAGCACTCGATCGGGCCGTTCCACATCGGCACGCGCCGGCTCTCCTTCAATCGCATCAGCGAAGGCAGCTTCATTTCCGGGCTCAGCAGCCAGGCGATCCAGCCGGGGTAGTGGCGCTCCCAATGTGCGGCCAGGCCGCTGAAGAACTCGGCGGAGCTGCCACCGGCCTCGAAGCTTTCGCGACCTTCACGTCGACGGCTGGACTCGAACCCGTTGCGGCTGCAGCCCTGGCCTCCGCGGTGCGCACGCCCCGCCCGTCGGGCCACACCCTTGGCCTCGATGCGTTCGCCGCAGGGCGGGTTCAGCAGCATCAACCCCACGGCGGCCGGCACGGGGCACTGCAGGGCGTCGCCGGTATTGAACTCGATGGCGTGCTGCACAACCTCAACAGGCGGGCGCAGCAGTTGGACATGACGCTGGTGCCGACCGCGCCAGCGGCGCAGGCGGCTTGAAAAGTCTCTTGTGCGTCAGTCACGTACGGGGAGTTTCTTGAGAGAGGCAAGGCTGCATTACGCCGCCAGTTCAATGTATTCGACCGTGCTAGTCGGCTGCGGCACCGGAAGACCGTCTTCTCTCACGCCTTCGACGTGGAAGGCCACCGCCTCTCGAATCTCTCGCTCGACCTCTTCCAGCGTCGCGCCTGTAGCAACACAACCGGGCAGATCAGGAACATAGGCCGAGTAGTTGCCTTCGGCACGTTCGATCGCGACAGCGTAGCGCATCTCGACCTCGCTTCCTCAAGCCAGCTTGTTTGGGGATGCAGTTCTGGGTTCCTGGTGCCAGGTCATCACTCGGCTTGCCCGGGACGGTGACGCGTCCGGATCTGCTTTCGTGCTTGTACTGGCGGTGGCTGCCTCGCTGGGCTACGAGGAACCAACCCTCTTCCAGCAGCAGGCGCCGGATCTCTGAAAGCGATCCAAGGATACAGGCTCTGGCGCAGCGCCCGTGCATGGGTGCTCCGGGCGTGAAGTCGGTGGCCCTGCGTTGCCCAACCAATCATGACCTGGCCCGCTCGCCCCCGAGTGTCAAAGCCCTGGCTCAGCGCACCATGTGAGGTGGCACGCAGGTGCGATGAGGTCGCAATACGATTGGAGGCCCGACCCCGGTGCCTGACCAGACCTCCACCGAGCTGGCTCGTACCCCCGACTGTCGCGCTGCGCGGCCCGTTGCCGTGGGCCGTGCGGCAGCACGTACGGTAAAGAGGCCCGAATCGGTTCCGATTCGAGGAGTCTTCCAGTTCACCGGCATGCAGGGTTTGCGCCCTGCGTGCTGGCCAAGGTGTTCGTCCTGTGTGCCACTGTTCACTTTGCACACAGCCGCATCACCATGGAAGGATGGACGCCTTTGTACCGCCGCGTGGGCGGTATCGACGTGCACCGCATGCTGCATGTGTTCACGGTGCTGGTCGAGCAGCCCGACGGCTCGATCGACAAACACCGTCGGGAGTTCGGCGGCTTCAAGCTCGGCGCGGTGATCAGCGACATCAACGGCGTGTCGGCCCGCGCCATGGCGCGTGGTCTGATCGAAGGCCACTCGCCTGCGGTGCTGCTGGCACAGGCGCGCGGCGCGCTCAAGCGCAAGACCCAAACCTTGTCGGTCAGCCTGGAGGGCGACCTCAGTGCCCGGCACCTGTTCGTGTTCAAGCACATCCAGTCTCGCATCGACACCCTTCAGCGCGAGTTGGCCGAGATCGACGCCTACCTTGTGCAAGCGATGCAGCCCTACGCCTGGGCCCACGGACTGTTGCAGACGATCCCCGGCATCAACGAGATCGCCGCGGCTTTGATCGTCGCGGAGATCGGCGACGACATGGCGCGCTTCGGCTCGGCGGCTCGCCTGGCCTGCTGGGCGGCGCTGAGCCCGGGCAACAACGACAGCGCAGGCAAGCGCAAGTCTGGCCGCACACGGCACGGCAACAACGCGATCCGCTTCATCCTGTGAGGCCATCATCGCGATCGCCCACAAAGTGATCCGACTGATCTACCTCATGTTCGACCGCAGGCAGCCCTGCATCGACCAAGGCATCGACTACGCCCCATTGAGCGCAAAGAAGAGCGCGCCGCGCTGGATCAAACAGCTCAAGGCCATCGGCAAATGGCCTGTCGCTACAAGCCCAGCGAACGCGGCTTCGGCTCACTGATTCACCGCTGAATTCCAGGGGTCGGGCCCAGCGGTCTTGACGATCCTGCGAGTTTCGCGGGAGGCACTGTCGCGTCCATGGGGTGGGAGGCTTTCACGGTAACGTTTGTGCAGGACCACAAGGCGAATCGACGCTTGTCGGCCTCAATCCGTCTGTGTTCATCTGCGTCACCTCACGCCATCCCGCTGTGGCGGTTCCGTTCCTGGGCGATGCGGGCCGCAAATGGGCTGCCTAAGTTCTCACTGATGCGCCGGGTTCGCAGCCCCGGCATGAAGGCTGCGTGTCAGACCCGAATTGCAGCCCTGTGCCATCGGCGGTCAACCCCCCACCCAGACAGGACGGGCGGCAACCCCTGGTGCAACGCACTGACCTCGTGGACCTGAGAACACTGCCTACCGCACCCGCTTGTAGTTGGTATATCCGCCCGGGGGCGCGACATCGGGCTTCATGACCATCACGCCAAACGGCGGTACGGTCACGTGCAGCAAGGAGGCATAGACCCGCACGCCAGCCTCGGAGGTGCCGGCCTCGCCCGAGGGCGTGAAGGTGCCCAGCAGGTCGATCATGGGCGAGCTGTCCATGAGCTTGGAGTTGGCCACGAGCACGGTCTCGGTCACCTCTTCCGGGTGCGGGTTGACGACGACGACGATGGTGTCGGCGGCACGGTCGGTGTGGCGCTCGAAGGCCAGCAGCCGGTTGGCGGTGCAGGCGCGGAAGTCCCCCACGCGCAGGGCGCGGTGCTTGCGGCGCAGGGCGATGAGGCGGCGGGTCCAGTCGAGTGCCGGGTGGCCCTGCGCCACCAGGTCCCAGCGCATGGGCGCGCGCATCTCGGGGTCGTCGCCGCCGGGCAGGTCCAGCTCGCTGCCGTAGTACAGGTTGGGCGAGCCCGGCAGCGTGCACTGCAGCACCTGCGCCAGGCGCCGTGCGCGCTCGTCGGGCAAGGTGGTGGCCAGGCGCGGGGTGTCGTGGTTGTCCAGGTAGATCCAGGACTTGAGCATGTTGTCCACACCGGACTCGTCCACCATGCGGGTGATCATGCGCGTGGCGGTGGGCGCGTCCAGCCGGCCGGCACACAGACGCAAAATGATGTGGCGCAGCGTGAAGTGCATCACCCCGTCCACGGACGGGAACCACTCGCGCGGGTAGTTGGCCAGCTCGCCCACCACCAGAGAGCCGGGCTTTTCCTCGTGCGCGGCGTTGGTGAGTTCCTCCAGGAAGCGGAAGCCGATGTCGAAGGCCACGTCCAGGCGCCAGCCGTCCACGCCGTCGCGCAGGTAACTGCGCACCACGGAGTCGCGTCCCGCGTAGAGGTGCTCGCGCACCGCCGGGTGCTCCAGATTCAACTCGGGCAGGTTCTCGGCGCGCCACCAGGCGCGCGCGCCGCCGGGGAACTGATCGCCAAAGACGAACCAGTCGCGCCAGGGGCTGGCCGCATCGGCCTGCGCCGCACGGAAGGCCGGCGCGTTGCGCCCCATGTGGTTGAACACGCCGTCCAGCACCAGCTTCAGGCCGCGAGCGTGCAGGTCCTCGGCCAGGCGCTTGACATCTTCGCGCGTGCCGTACTCGGGCGAGATGTCCAGGTAGTCCAGCGCGTCGTACTTGTGGTTGGTGTAGGCCATGCAGATGGGGTTGAGGTACAGCACGTCGGCGCCCAGCTCCACCACGTAGTCCAGGCGTGCTGCGGTACTGGCCAGGTCGCCGCCCCAAAAGTCGATCTCGTGGCTCCAGAGCTTGTGCTGGGCCAGGTACTGGCCTTTCAGCGGCAGCTCGTCCCAGGTGCGCAGACGCTTGGGCGCGGGGTAAAGGTGCTGCTTGGCACCCAGATCCGCGCTGGGCGCAAAGCGGTCCACCAGCACCTGGTAGACCACGGCGCCATTGCGCCAGTCGGCCTCGCGGGCCTCGTAGGTGCCGGCCACGGCACGGTCGAACCGGTTGGCGTAGTTCATGGGGTCATCCCTTCACGCCCCCCGAGGTAAGCCCGGAGACGATCCACTTCTGGGCGGCCAGGAACACCAGGGTGATGGGCAGGCCCGACAGCACCGCCGCGGCAGCAAAGTCGCCCCAGAGGTACTTCTGCTCGTAGAGGTAGAACTTGCTGCCCACGGCCAGGGTGAGGTTGGGCTCTTCGCGCAGCAGGATGGAGGCGATGGGGTACTCGATGATGGTGCCGATGAAGGCCAGCACGAACACCACCATCAGGATGGGCACGGCCATGGGCAGCAGCACGCG
>JBJTZN010000167.1:0-15099 GCA_046087245.1 Rubrivivax sp. | reverse complement strand
TGTGAAGTATTCCGGCGCGCCCGAGCGGGCGTTCCAAAAGGTGCCGATCGAGGCGCAAAGCACAGCCGTAGCTCGGGCTACGGCGAGCATTTGCAACGACGAGCGGGGCCGTTTGGGGCGGACGAGCGGGTGTGCGGGGATATTTCACAAGCTCTCAGGCCGCCTCAGCACGGCCAGCATCTCGGCCCTGCTGCGCAGGCCTTGCATCATCTCAAGGCAACTCACGGGCGAGACGGTCTGCGAGGTCAAGCTGTCCAGCCGCTGGGCAGCTCGCGGGTTGCCCTGTAGATGCCAGGTCACTTCAAGGCGCGTCCGGCCGGTCGCGCTCCACCAGGGCCAGGTAGGCGTCCAGGCTCTGGCCGTGCAGAGGTTTGCACATCACCCGCACGGTGGTTGAGGGCCCCTCGTAGGGCATGCCGTGTCGTTTCCGGACTTCCACGAAACCCATGCGCGCCCAGAACCGCTCGGCCCGAGCGTTCCCCAGCACTACGCCCAGTCGCATCCAACGTGCTCCATCCTGCTGCACACGCTGCTCCAGGGCGGCATAGACCTGTGCCGCCAGGCCCGTGCCATGCAGCGCCGTAGCCACCAGGAACAGGCCGATGTGACAGACCCCCGGGGCGATCAGATCCTGCGCAAGCGACACATACCCCAGCCAGCGCTGCGAGTCTGTCTCCACCACGGCCAGCGAGTGCGCAGCGCTGTGAGGGTAAGGGGGTCGTTCGGTGATCGCGCTCAGCGCCTCGCCCGGAAGAAAGGGCCGGCCATCGACGATCTGGCTGTAGAGGGGGTTCTCGGCCATGAAGGCTTGCAGGGACTCAGCGTCATCGGCCGTGAGGATCATGGCCTGCCACTGCTCGCTGGCCATGAAGCAAGGCTTGTCCATGTCGAGGCCGTCCCTCAGTAATCCAGCACCAAGGCCGCCTTGCGCGGCACGCCGATGCCCAGCAGCTCGAAGGGGCCGCGGCCGCTGGCCGCGGTAAGCAGGCCCAGCACGCGCCCGGGCTCGGGGCCGACCATGTCCCAGGTGAAGCGCCAGGTCCAGTTGGTGCCGCCCAGCGTGCCGGGGGTGTTCATGCGGTGTTCGCTGCCCAGGCCCAGCACGTCCTGCAGCGGGAACACCGCCAGGTTGGCCACGGAGTTGAGCGCAGCGCGGATCATGGCCCAGTGCACGTCATGCGTGCCGCAGGCGAGGTAGCTGCCGGCGTAGCGGCGCTCTCTGTCCGGCGCCTGCGCCCACCAGCCATGCGCGGTGTCGTTGTCGTGCGTGCCGGTGTAGACCACGACGTTCCTGGGGTAGTTGTGCGGCAGGAATTCGTGCTCGCCGTCGCCGCCGAAGGCGAACTGCAGGATCTTCATGCCGGGGAAGCCGCAGCCCTCGCGCAGCGCGTGCACGTCAGGCGTGATGAAGCCCAGGTCCTCGGCGATGATGGGCAGTTCGCCGAGCGCGCGTGCGATGGCGTCGAACAGCGCCTGGCCCGGGCCCTTGACCCAGCGGCCCTGGGTCGCGTCGGGGCTGGCGGCCGGGATCTCCCAGTAGCCGGCAAAGCCGCGGAAGTGATCGATGCGGAACACATCGGCCTGGTGCAGCGCGCGCTGCACGCGCGCGGTCCACCACGCGAAGCCTTCGGCTTCCATGCGGTCCCAGCGGTACAGCGGGTTGCCCCAGCGCTGGCCCAGCGGACCGAGGTCATCGGGCGGCACGCCCGCCACCACGGTGGGCTGGTGGTGCTCGTCCAGCAGGTACAGGTCGGGCCGGGACCAGCAGTCGGCGCTGTGGTGGGCGATGAAGATCGGCAGGTCGCCCATGATGGCGATGCCGCGGTCGTTGCAGTAGCCCTTGAGCGCGGCGCACTGCACATCGAAGCACCATTGCACGAATTGCCAGAACGCGATCTCGTCGGCATGCGCCTTGCGCGCGGCCTTCAGCGCCGGCTTCTTGCGCGCGGCCAGCGCCTCGTCCCACAGCCACCAGGGCTGGCCACCGTGGGCACTCTCCAGCGCCATGAACAGGCTGTAATCGTCCAGCCAATGGGCCTGGGCGGCGCACCACTGCGTGTAGGCCTCGCGGTCCTCATGCGTGGCGTGGGCGAAGAAGCCGGCGCCGGCCGCGCGCAGCTGCGCCAGGCGCCAGGGCACGACGCGGCCGAAATCCACCTGGTGGGCATCGAAGCCGCGGTCAGGCAGGGCCGGCTGTGCCAACCAGCCACGCTGCACCAGGGGCTCCAGCGCCACCATCAGCGGGCTGCCGGCAAAGGCGCTGACGCTCTGGTACGGCGAATCCCCCGGGCCGATGGGGGTGGTGGGCAGCCACTGCCAGGCCTTCTGGCCGCAGGCCTGCAGCCAGTCGGCGAAGTGGTACGCCTCGGGGCCGAAGTCGCCGATGCCATGGGCACCGGGCAGCGAGGTGATGTGCAGCAGGACGCCGCTGGCGCGTTGGTGCAGGTTCATGGAGCTGTCTTGCGGGGTGGGTCAGGTCGGTGGAGGGGGCCACGCGCTGCGAAGGGAGACCAGACCCCGCTGCCAGTCAAGCCGGCGCTTTCAGCACCAGCAGCGCGTGGGCCGGCACGGCCAGGCTGGCCGGGCGGGCGGGCACGGGTCCGGGGGCCAGCTCGCCGCTGGAATCCAGGTGCAGCGACCACGGTCCGGCGGGCAGTGCGAAGGCGATGGGCGTGTGTTCGGGGTTGAAGGCGATCAGCAGCTGCCGGCTGCCCCCGGGCTCCGCGGACTCCACGGTCGCGGGCGCCGCGCCGGCGTCGATGCGGCAGGCAAAGGCCTGCTGGGCGCCGTCGTGCCAGTCGTGCACATGCATCTCGGCCCCGCCGGGCGTGAACCAGGTCAGGCTGCACTCGCCAGTAATTGCGCTGGAGGCGTGGAACCAGCTTGCGTGGCGCAGGGCGGGTTCGGCGCGCCGCAGCGCCAGCACCGCGGCCACGAAGTCGCGCAGCGCCCCGTCGGCCTGCGTCCAGTCCAGCCAGCCCACCTCGTTGTCCTGGCAGTAGGCATTGTTGTTGCCACCTTGGGAGTTGCCGATCTCATCGCCCGCACACAGCATCGGCGTGCCTTGGGCCAGCAGCAGCGTGGCCAGCAGGGCGCGGCGCACGCGCTGGCGGCGCTGCGTCACCGCGGGCTCGGTGCTCGGGCCCTCGGCGGGACTGGCCAGCAGGCCGCTGGTGGCGCCAAAGCGCGCGCCATTCAAGGGATCGCAGATCTCGTCGTCGCGCCCGTCGCGGTTGCCCTCGCCGTTGGCCAGGTTGTGCTTGTGCGCGTAGCTGGTGAAGTCGGCCAGCGTGAAGCCGTCGTGCACGGCAATGAAATTGACGCTGGCCAGCGGGCTGCGCTGGCCGTGGTGGAACACGTCGCTGGAGGCGGTGAAGCGCCGGGCGAACTCGCCGCGCCCCACCCGCGCGCCCAGCCAGTAGCGCCGCACGGTGTCACGGAACTTGTCGTTCCACTCCAGCCAGCGGCCGGGAAAGCGGCCGAGCTGGTAGCCGGCGTGGCCGGCGTCCCAGGGCTCGGCGATCATGCGGGCACGCGCCAGTACCGGGTCTTGCATCAGGGCGGTGAAGAAGGCGCCGTGGGGGTCGTAGCCGTGGTGACCCCTGCCCAGCACCGGCGCCAGGTCGAAGCGGAAGCCGTCCACCCCCATCTCCAGCACCCAGTAGCGCAGCGAGTCCAGCACGAACTGCGTCACCCGCGGATGCGCCACGTTGAGCGTGTTGCCGCAGCCGCTGAGGTTTTCGCAGCGGCTGCGGTCGTCATGCGCCAACTTGTACCAGCTGGCGTGGTCCAGCCCACGGAAGGACAGTGTGGTGCCCTGCTGGTCGCCCTCGGCCGTGTGGTTGTACACGACGTCCAGCACCACCTCCAGGCCGGCCTCGTGCAGGGCGTGCACCATCTGCCGGAACTCCTGGTTCACCGCCGTGGGGTCACCGGTCTTGCGCACGGCCGCGCTGGCCAGGCGCGGGGTCGGGCAGTTGAAGGCCAGGGTGTTGTAGCCCCAGTAGTTGACCTGGCCGCGTTGCACCAGCGCCGCCTCGTCCAGGCCGTAATGCACGGGCAGCAGAGACAGCGTGGTCACGCCCACCGCCTTGAAGTGGGCGATGGCCGCGGGGTGCGCCAGCGCGGCGTAGCTGCCGCGCAGTTCGTCAGGAATGCCCGGCAGCGTCATCGAGAAGCCCTTGACGTGCATCTCGTACAGCACCACGTCGCGGGCGGCCAGCCGGGGAGCGTTGTGCCAGCCCGGCGCGGGCTGCGGCGGTGGGGCCACGCGGGCCTTGAGCATGGCCACGGCGTTGTCGCGCGTGTCGAAGGAGCGCGGGCCCTCGGGATGGCCGACCTCGTAGCCGTGGTGCTCGGGCGCCCAGCTGAAGCGGCCGACGATCTCGCGCGCGTTCGGGTCCAGCAGCAGCTTGTGCGGGTTGAAGCGGTGGCCCTGCGCGGGGACGTAGGGCCCATGGGCGCGCAGGCCGTACACCAGGCCCGGGCCGGCGCCGGGCAGGAAGCCGCTCCACACCCCGTCGTGCGGGCCGTCCAGGGCGTACCGGCGCACTTCGGTGCCGCCTTCGGCGTCAAAGACGCACACCTCCATACGCTGGGCATGCTGCGAAAACACGGCGAAGTTCACGCCCCCGTCGCGCGCCAACGCGCCCATGGGCTCCTCGCGGCCGGGCTGCAGGGCGATGGGCAGACGGTGGGCCATGCGCTGTCTCAGCAGGGGGCGTGCCGCCGGGTCATGCCGGCACCAGGAACAGGGTGGCCAGCGGCGGGAGCAGCAGCTCGATGGACCGCGACCGGCCGTGCGAGGAAACGGACTGCACGGGCAGCGGCTGCCCGCCATTGCCCAAGTTGCTTCCGCCGTAGAAGGTCGAGTCGGTGTTGAGCACTTCGTGCCAGGCGTCCGAGCCCGCTTCGTCAGGGACGCCCAGGCGAAAGCCATGCCGCGGCACCGGCGTCATGTTGCTCACGACGATCACCGGGCGGCCCTGGCCGGGCCCCGCGCGGCGCACCCAGGAGAACACCGAGGCCTCGCGGTCCTGCGCGTCGATCCACTCGAAGCCCGCACTTTCGCCGTCCAGGCGGTGCAGCGCCGGCTCGCGGCGCATCAGGGCGTTCAGGTCGCGCACCAGGCGCTGCACGCCCGCATGCGCAGGGTCGTTCAGCAGGTGCCAGGGCAGGGCCTCGTCGTGGTTCCACTCCGTGGGCTGGGCGAACTCCTGCCCCATGAACAGCAGCTTCTTGCCCGGGTGGCCCCACATGAAGCCGTAGTAGGCGCGCAGGTTGGCAAAGCGCTGCCAGGCGTCGCCCGGCATGCGCCCGAGGATGGAACGCTTGCCATGCACCACCTCGTCGTGTGACAGCGGCAGCATGAAGTTCTCGCTGAAGGCGTAGATGAGGCCGAAGGTCATCTTGTCGTGGTGCCAGCGGCGGTGCACCGGGTCCTCTTCCATGTAGCGCAGGGTGTCGTTCATCCAGCCCATGTTCCACTTGAAGTGAAAGCCCAGGCCGCCCGCCCAGGTGGGGGCCGACACCCCGGGAAAGGCCGTGGACTCCTCGGCCACGGTGAAGCTGCCCGGGCACTGCACGCCGGTGACCTCGTTCACACGCTTGAGCAGCGCGATGGCTTCCAGGTTCTCGCGCCCGCCGTGCACGTTGGGCACCCACTGGCCGTCATCGCGCGAGTAGTCGCGGTAGAGCATGGAGGCCACGGCATCCACGCGCAGCCCGTCCACGCCCTGGCGTTCCAGCCAGTACAGCGCGCTGCCCACCAGGAGGTTGCGCACCTCGTGCCGGCCGAAGTTGTAAATGAGGGTGTTCCAGTCGCGGTGGAAGCCTTCGCGCGGATCGGCATATTCGTACAGCGCCGTGCCGTCGAACCGCGCCAGGCCATGCGCGTCGGTGGGGAAGTGCGCCGGCACCCAGTCCACGAGCACGCCCAGGCCCTGCGCGTGACAGGCCCGCACGAAGCGGGCGAAGCCCTCGGGCGGCCCGAAGCGGGCGGTGGGCGCGTACAGGCCCAGGGTCTGGTAGCCCCAGGAGCCGTCGAAAGGGTGCTCGCTCACGGGCAGCAGCTCCACGTGCGTGAAACCCAGGTCGGCGGCGTAGGGCGGCAGGGCCTGGGCCAGTTCGTCCCAGCTCGCAAAGCGCCCGTCGGGCCCGCGACGCCAGGAGCCCAGGTGCACCTCGTAGACGGCCACGGGCGCGTGCCGGTGGTTGGCGGCCAGCCGGTCGGCGGGCAGGCGCTGGGGCGGGGGCAGCGGCGGGGCCACCACGCTGGCGTTGTCCGGCCGCACCTGGGTGGCGCGGGCGTAGGGGTCGCTCTTGTGCGGCAGCACCTGGCCGTCGCGGGTGCGGATCTCGAACTTGTAGTGGTCGCCCGGTGCCGCGTGCGGGATGAAGATCTCCCACACGCCCGAGGCACCGCGCGAACGCATGGCGTGGCGCCGGCCGTCCCAGGCGTTGAAGTCGCCCACGACACTCACGCGCGATGCGTTGGGCGCCCAGACGGCAAAGCGCACACCGCCCACCGCCTGTGTCCCTTCGCCCAGCGTCACGGGGTGGGCACCCAGCACTTCGTAGGGTCGCAGGTGCGTGCCCTCGCCCAGGTAGTACAGGTCGTCGTCGCTGATCAGCGGGGCGTGGCGATAGGGGTCGTCGCAGACCGACTCCACGTCGCTGTCCCAGCGCACGCGCAGCCGGTAGTCGAAGCGCTTGCGCCGCCGCGGGATGAGACCCTCGAACAGCGGCGAGGCCGGCGTGCGACGGGTCAGCGTGGCCAGGCGCCGGCCGCTGGCCGCCTCCAGCACCTGCACCTGCCGCGCGCCGGGCAGCAGGGCGCGCACCCACAGCACGCCCTGCTCGTCGGCATGCAGCCCCAGCAGCGCGAAGGGGTCGTGGTGGCGCGCCTGCAGCAGCGCGCCGAGATCGTGGTCGCTCAGCATCGCCCCAGCATACGGCTGTGCGGGTTGATCAGCGCGCGGGCGGGGCCCACACCCGCTCGATGTACTGGCCGATGGTGCGGTCCACGCTGAACGGGCCCATGCCGGCGATGTTGCGCAGCGCCCGCTCGGCCCAGGCGGGGCGGTTGGCGAACAGCGCGTCCACCTCCAGCTGGGTGCGCACGTAGCTGCCGAAGTCGGCCATGAGGAAGTAGGGGTCGCGCTGCAGCAGGTGGTTCACCAGGCCCCTGTAGCGCTCGGGCTCGTGGTGGGAGAAGACTCCACTGGCCAGTGCGTCCAGCACCGCGCGCAGTTGCAGGTTCTCCTCCACATACAGGCGCGGGTCGTAGCCCAGGGCCTTGAGCCGGGCCACCTGCTCGGCACGCAGGCCGAAGACGAACATGTGCTCCTCGCCCATGGCCTGGGCCATCTCGATGTTGGCGCCGTCCCAGGTGCCGATGGTGCAGGCGCCGTTGAGTGCGAACTTCATGTTGCCCGTGCCCGAGGCCTCGGTGCCCGCGGTGGAGATCTGCTCGGACAGGTCGGCCGCCGGGATGATGACCTGCGCCAGGCTCACGCCGTAGTTGGGCAGGAAGGCGACCTTCAGTCTGTCACCCACGCGCGGGTCGCTGTTGACCACGCGCGCCACGTCGTGGATGAGCTGGATCACCTGCTTGGCGGCCACGTAGGCGCTGGCGGCCTTGCCGGCGAAGATCACGGTGCGCGGCTGCCAGGTGGCCTGGGGGTTGGCGACGATGGCCTGCCAGCGGGCGATGACATGCAGCACGTTGAGCAGCTGGCGCTTGTACTCGTGGATGCGCTTGATCTGCACGTCGAACAGGCTGGCGGGGTCCACCGCCAGACCGATCTCGCGCCGGATGTAGTGGGCCAGCCGGTCCTTGGCCGCCTGCTTGGCCTGCAGGAACTCCTGGCCGATCTTCTTGCCGCCGGCCTTGCGCGCCAGGGCCTTCAGGCCGGAAGCGCCGGAAAGGTCGCTGCGCCAGCCCTCGCCGATCTGCCGGTCCAGCAGGGCCGACAAGGCCGGGTTGGCCTGCTGCAGCCAGCGTCGTGGCGTCACGCCGTTGGTGATGTTGAGGAAGCGTTCGGGCCAGAGTTCGGCAAAGTCCCTGAACAGGGTCTGCACCATCAGCTCGGAGTGCAGGGCCGATACGCCATTGACCCGGTGCGAGGCCACCACCGCCAGCGAGGCCATGCGCAGGCGGCGCTCGCCGCTTTCTTCAATGAGCGACATGCGCGCCACCCTGCCCTCGTCGCCGGGGAAGCGTGTGCGCACCTCGGCCAGGAAGCGGGCGTTGATCTCGTAGACGATCTCCAGGTGCCGCGGCAGCATGCGCTCGAACAGCGGCAGGCTCCAGCACTCCAGTGCCTCGGGCATCAGGGTGTGGTTGGTGTAGCTCACCGCCTGACGCACCACAGCCCAGGCGTCGTTCCAATCCAGACCGTGCTCGTCCATCAGCAGGCGCAGCAGTTCGGCCGGCACCAGCGCAGGGTGCGTGTCGTTCAGGTGCACCGCGTTCAGGCGCCCGAAGCTCGCCAGGTCATGGCCTTCGCGCAGGTGGCGGGCGAGCATGTCCTGCAGCGAGGCGCTGACGAGGAAGAACTCCTGGCGCAGGCGCAGCTCGCGCCCGGCGGGCGTGCTGTCATCGGGGTAGAGCACCCAGTTCAGCGCGTCGGCGCTGTACAGGTGCTGGGCCGAGGCCGCATGCTCGCCGCGCGAGAAGGTGGCCAGGTCGATGGGCCGCGAGGCCTGGGCGTTCCACTGCCGCAGGGTGGACACATGCGTGGTGCCATGGCCGGGGACGATGAAGTCGTAGGCCTGGGCGATGAGGGTCTCACCGGGCTCCCAGCGCCGGTGGCCCCCTGAGCTGTGCACCATGCCGCCAAAGCCCACGCAGTAGCGCAACTCCGGGCGCATCAGCTCCCAGGGGCTGCCGTGGCGCAGCCATTCGTCGGGCTGCTCCACCTGCCGCCCGTCCTGGATGACCTGCATGAACATGCCGTGCTCGTAGCGCAGGCCGTAGCCGAAGGAGGGCAGGCCCAGGGTGGCAAAGCTGTCCAGGAAGCACGCCGCCAGCCGGCCCAGGCCCCCGTTGCCCAGTGCGGCATCGGGCTCATGCTCCACCAGTTCGGTCAGGCTGGGCGCGCCCGGGCCCAGCAGTTCGGGCAGGTGCTCGTCCACCTTCAGGGCCGCCAGGGCGTTGTGCATGGCCCGGCCCATCAGGAACTCCATGGACAGGTAGTGGACGCGGCGGCGGTCTGCGCGCCGGGCGTCCGCGGCCTGCGTGAGGGCCCAGCGGTCAGCCAGCACGGTGCGCGCGGCGGCGGCAGCGGCGCTGGAGCGCGCGCTGGCGCTGGTGGCGTCGCTGCGCTGGGACAGTTCGCGCCTCCAGGTGCGCACGAATTCGGTCCGCTCGTTGACGGTCATGCCCGAACCCGGGCGCCCGGCCGCGGCCGTCTTGGAGCGCCCGGCCGTGCCGGCAGCAGCGGACGGGGCGGCCGCGGAGCGGCCATTGCGAGAGGAGGAGGTCTTCATCCGGAATCCTTGGGAGCGATGGGGAAGTATCGCGACAGTTGGGCGGCTTGTGTAGTTCTACTACATGAGCGCCTCTGGGCGGGAGCCTAAGTGGTTGTTTTCCTTGAAGAACGACTGCTGTCCTAGGGGAAACACCAGGAACTGTGGTGTACGGATTGTCTGTATCTTCTCTACAAGTCCAGGGGCTGAGGCTTGGGGTGGCCGCCTCGAGCGCCCGCGCGTGATGGCAACACCGTTCCTCTCAGCAAGGAGCGTGCTCGAAAGGTGGGACCGTGGCCGATGTCGTGCTCAAGAAAGTGCAGAAATCCTATGGCGAAGTCCAGGTGCTGCGCGACATCGACCTGGAAGTGCGCGACGGCGAGTTCATGGTCTTCGTCGGCCCGTCGGGCTGCGGCAAGAGTACGCTGCTGCGCACGATTGCGGGGCTGGAAGACATCACCGGTGGTCAGTTGAGCATTGGCGGGCGCGTGGTCAACGACCTGCCCCCGGCCGAGCGCGGCATTGCGATGGTGTTCCAGAGCTACGCCCTGTACCCGCACATGAACCTGTACGACAACATGGCCTTCGGGCTGCAACTGGCCAAGGTGCCCAAGGCGCAGATCGACTCTGCGGTGCAGCAGGCGGCCCGAATCCTGCACATCGAGCACCTGCTGCAGCGCAAGCCCAAGGATCTGTCGGGTGGCCAGCGTCAGCGCGTGGCCATTGGCCGGGCCATCGTGCGCAAGCCCGAGGTCTTCCTGTTCGACGAGCCGCTGTCCAACCTGGACGCCGCGCTGCGGGTGAAGATGCGCGTGGAGTTCGCCCGGCTGCACGAGCAGCTCCAGGCCACCATGATCTACGTGACGCACGACCAGGTGGAGGCCATGACCCTGGCGGACCGCATCGTCGTGCTGTCGGCCGGGCGCATCGAGCAGGTGGGCTCGCCGCTGGCGCTGTACGAGCACCCCTGCAACCTCTTCGTGGCCGGCTTCATCGGCAGCCCGAAGATGAACTTCATTGCCGTGGAGTTCGTCGAAGGCAGCGCCGCCCACGCCACCGTGCGCCTGGCCAGTGGTCAGGCCCTGCGCTGCGAGGTGGACGGGTCGGCCGGGCGGCCGGGTGACCCCCTGACGCTGGGGATCAGACCGGAGCACTTCGCCATCGGGGGGGTGGGTGCGGCCGGCAGCCCTGCCGACGCTCTCAACCTGCTGCGCGCCAGCGTCACCTTCGTGGAATCGCTGGGCAGCACCACGCATGCCTACTGCAGCCTGCCGGGCGCCCAGGACGACCTGACGGTGGAACTCGACGGGCGCCTGCGCGTCAAGGGCGGGCAGGTCCTGGCGCTGGCCGTGCCCGCCGACGCCTGCTACCTGTTCGACGCCGAGGGCCGCGCCTGGCGCCGGCTCGTGAGCGCCGAGCGGACGCTGGCGGCGTGATGACGCGCATCGCCCCGGCCCGCGCCGCGCTGGCAGCGCTGAAGGCGCTGACAGCGTTGGCGGTGCTGCTGGCCTGCACGCCGGGCCGGCCCTGGGCCGCCGAGCCGCCGCGCCTGCTGGTGTGGATCAACGGTGACAAGGGCTACAACGGGCTGCAGAAGGCGGGTGACGCCTTCGAGACGGTCTCGGGCGTGAAGGTGGTGGTGCAGCACCCCGAGGGCGCACCTGACAAGTTCCAGGCCGCCGCTGGCGCTGGCAAGGGCCCGGACATCTTCTGCTGGCCGCACGACCGCGTGGGCGAGTGGGCCAAGTCCGGCCTGATCGTGCCGGTGCAGCCGCCCCGGCGCATCCGCGACGAGATCGAGGCCTCGGCCTGGCAGGCCTTCACCTGGGGCGGCAAGGTCTGGGGCTACCCGCTGGCCATCGAAGCCATCGGCCTCATCTACAACAAGGCGCTGGTCAAGACGCCGCCAGCCACCTGGGACGAGGTCTTCGCCCTGGACAAGGCGCTGGCGCCACAGGGCGCCAAGGCCATCCTCTGGCCCTACGCCATGTCGTTCTTCTCCTGGCCGCTGCTGGCCGGGCCCGGGGGCTTTGTGTTCGGCCGCAACGCCCAGGGCGAATACGACCCCACGGTGGTGGGCGTCAACAACGCGGGCGCACTGGCCGGCGCGCAGCTGCTGGAGCGGATGGTGCGCGAGGGCCTGATGCCGCGCGGGGTGCGCTACTCCGACATGGAGGCCCAGTTTGCGGCGGGCAAGGTGGCGATGATGATCTCCGGCCCCTGGGCCTGGGACAACGTGAAGAAGAAGCGCATTGACTTCGGCGTGGCCGCCTTGCCAGCCCTGAACGGCAAGCCGGCCAAGCCCTTTGTGGGGGTGCTGGGCTGCATGGTCACGGCGCCCAGCAAGGTCAAGGACATCGCGCGCGAGTTCCTGGAGAACCATCTGCTGCGCGCCGAGGGCTTGAAGACGGTGTCGGCCGACGTGCCGCTGGGCACGCCCGCGAACAAGGCCTACTACGCCGAGCTGGCGGGGGACCCGCGCATCCGCGCCACCATGGACAACGCGCGTGCCGGCGAGCCCATCCCCAACATCCCCGAGACCGGCCGCTTCTTCCCGGCCATGGACGCGGCGCTAGAGGCCATCACGCAGGGCCGGCAGTCCCCCAAGGAGGCGCTGGACGGGGCGGCGGCGCGGATGAAGGTGAAGTGATGGTGCGCGCCGGATTTCGATGGGTCCTGACGGCCGCGGCCACACTGGGCCTGCTGTGGATAGTCTTTGGTCTGTATGCCGGCGGCCGCGCGGCCTGGGCGGCCGGGCTGCTGGCCTTCGGGTCGCTGGCGATCTGGATCTACGCCTCGTCGCGTACGCTGGCGGCGAAGTACCTTTTCCCGGGCGTGGCCGGGATGCTGCTCTTCATCGCCCTGCCGCTGATCTATACCGTGCAGATCGGCTTCACCAACTACTCGTCGGCGCACCTGCTCGAAGAGGACCGGGCGCGCACTTACCTGCTGGCGCAGACCGAGGTGGAGGAGGCGGGGCTGAGGACCTACACCCTGTACCGGCAAGCGGCGGGCGTGGTGCTGGCACTGCAGGCGCCTGAAGGCGCTGGGCCGGACGTGGGCAGCCTGGTCTCGCCGCCGCTGAGTCTGTCTGGGGAAACGCCGCCTTCCACGCTTGTGGTCATGCAGGCCGGTGCAGCGCCCGGAGGTGAACCGCTGCCTTTGCGCGAGGTGATCGCCCTGCGCGCAGCGCTGCAGGCGTTGCAGCTCCGATTGCCTGCCGTGCAAGGCGGCGCGGTGTTGTCCTACGCGGGGCTGCGCGAGTTCGGCCCCGTCAAGCCGCTGTGGCAGGCGCAGGCCGACGGCGCGATCACGCAATTGGCCACGGGCGCGGTCTTTCGACCCAACCGCGACACCGGCTACTTCGAGACTGCGCAGGGTGAGCGCATGCTCCCCGGTTTCAAGGTCGGTATCGGCCTGGGTAACTACACCCGCATGCTGGGCGATGCCGACATCCGCGGACCCTTCGTCTCCATCTTCGTGTGGACGGTGCTCTTCGCCGGCTTGACGGTGTTGTTCTCCACCGTGCTGGGCCTGTCGCTGGCCGTGCTGCTGAATTGGGAGGCCTTGAAGTACCGCACGCTCTACCGCACCCTGCTGTTCCTGCCTTATGCGGTGCCGGGCTTCATCTCCATCCTGGTGTTCAAGGGCCTGTTCAACCAGAACTTCGGGGAGATCAATGCCATCCTGGATGCTCTCTTCGGCGTGCGCCCGGCCTGGTTTGCGGACCCGTTGCTGGCCAAGGTGATGATCCTGATCGTGAACACCTGGCTGGGCTACCCCTACATCATGGTGCTGTGCACGGGTCTCATCAAGGCCATCCCGGCCGACCTGTACGAGGCCTCGGCCATCGCCGGCGCCACGCCGTGGCAGAACTTCCACCGCATCACGGCGCCGCTGATCCTCAAGCCTCTGACACCGCTGTTGATCTCGGCCTTCGCCTTCAATTTCAACAACTTCGTGCTGATCTCGCTGCTGACCGACGGGCGGCCGGATTTCCTGAACACCAAGCTGCCGGCGGGCACGACCGACATCCTGGTGTCCTACACCTACCGCATCGCCTTCACCGACTCGGGCCAGAACTTCGGCCTGGCCGCCGCCATCTCCACGCTGATCTTTGCGCTGGTGGCGCTGATGTCGCTGGCGCAGTTGAGGGTGATGGGGCGGGGGGAGGGTCGGCGGTGATGTTGTGTCGGCTGTTTGCTGTTGGAAGTCGTGGTCTTGTTGCCATGCGTCGCCTGCACCTCGCGCGGCAGGCTCGGCGGGCAGCGGCGGGCCGTGGCGCTTCGGCGGGGCGGCCGGGCCGCAGGCCCGGCTCCCCTGCGGTGCTCGGGCTTCGGGCCCCGCCGCCGAACTCGCTACGCGCCCACAGGGCGCTGCGCTCAGGCAGCGGCGGCGAGCATGTTGACAAAGCGCGCTGCGCGCGCGGGCCCGAAACCCTCCGCTCCTCGGCACCCCTCAGGCGCGCCACAACCCACCCCCACCCGCCAAGCCTGCCGGGCTGCATCACCACTGCTGACCCTGAGTTGTCCCCCTGGTCGGAGCGAGATGTCGTTACGTGCGCCACTCCAGCCCTGCTCAGGTCCTCGCGTCAGCGGGGGGCCGCTGGGGGCGATTTCGGGGGCGGCGAGAAGCGCAGTGACCAGATCGGCGCGCGCAGCGCGCATCCAGAACACACTCGCCGCCGTTGTCTGAGCGCAGCGCACGCAGTGCGCGAAGCGAGTTCGGCGGCGCGATCTGGTCACGAGCATCGCAGCGGAGTCGGCCTCCAGGCTGACCGCCCCCGCATGAGCCCCTGGCGGCCCCCCGCTGTCGCGAGCGGCACAAGACGTTCAACCGCTGAACACCGCGAAGAACAAAGAGGACATCACTGACATGCCCCTCGTCACCGGCCACTCCCAACGCTGGCGCCTGCGCGCTGCCCATCTCGCCCTGTGGGTGCTGCTGGCGCTGACGCTCTTCCCCCTGCTGGCCGTCATCTCGATCTCGCTGCGCCCGGGCAACTTCGCTACCGGCTCGCTCATCCCCACCGAGATCAGTCTGGAGCATTGGAAGCTCGCACTCGGCATCGCCTATACCGATGCCCAGGGCAACCGCGTGGAGCCGCCCTTTCCCGTACTGCTGTGGCTGTGGAACTCCATCAAGATCGCCACCGTCTCGGCCGCGCTCATCGTGGCCATCTCCACCACCGCGGCCTACGCCTACGCCCGCATGCGCTTTGCGCATAAGGCCCTCGTGCTCAACAGCATGCTCGTGTTGCAGATGTTCCCCGTGGCCGTGGCCCTGGTGGCGGTGTACGCCATCTTCGACGGCCTGGGCCAGGTGGTGCCGTGGCTGGGCATCGAGACCCACGGCGCCGTCATCGTGGCGTATCTTGGTGGCGTGGCCATGCACATCTGGACCATCAAGGGCTACTTCGAGACCATCCCGGCCGAGATCGAGGAGTGCGCCAAGGTGGACGGTGCCACGCACTGGCAGGCTTTTCGTCGCGTGCTGCTGCCCATGGCCGTGCCCATCCTGATGGTGGTGTTCGTGCTGGCCTTCATCGGCACCATCATCGAGTACCCCATCGCCTCCATCCTGCTGCGCGAAGAGCCCAACCTCACCCTGGCCGTGGGCAGCAAGTTC
>JBJTZN010000166.1:0-21118 GCA_046087245.1 Rubrivivax sp. | reverse complement strand
GCTTGTGAAGTATTCCGGCGCGCCCGAGCGGGCGTTCCAAATGGTGCCGATCTAGGCGCAAAGCACAGCCGTAGCCCGGGCTACGGCGAGCATTTGCAACGACGAGCGGGGCCGCTTGGGGCGGACGAGCGGGTGCGCGGGAATTTTTCACAAGCTCTCAGGTCTGAGGCGGGGGCTGGGGCGCCTGGCACACGTCGACCCAGCGCGCGTTGGTCAACTCGGCCATGCGGGCGGGACGGATGCGCAGCGCACTGTCGACCGAGCCGGCTGCCGGCAACACCTCGTCGAAGGCCTGCAGCGACACGTCCAGACAAACCGGCAAGGGCCGCGCCAGGCCGAAGGGACACACCCCGCCCACCGGGTGGCCGGTGATGTGGGCCACTTCGTCGGGCGGCAGCATCTTGCCCTTGCCCAGGGCATCCTTGAACTTGCGGTTGTCGATGCGGGCATCACCCCGGGCCACCAGCAGCACCTCGCTGCCGTCGGCCAGGCGAAAGGCCAGGGTCTTGGCAATGCGGCCAGGTTCCACCCCATGAGCCTCGGCCGCCAGCGCCACGGTGGCGGTGCTGATCCCGAGTTCGATGATGTGCACGGGTTCGCCCAACGCATCGAAGAAGTGGCGTACGGACTCGACGGTCATGGAGGCTTCGCATTGTGCCGCGGGCCTGCGGTGGCCGAGGCCTGTCAAGCCCTGGGTGGACCCGTGGTTCCGCGCCCGAAGGGCCCTATAGTGCTTCCATGGATCGTGCCAACGCGCACAGCGGCCCCGCGCAGGACCCGGTGGCTCACCGGCACCCGGGCCTGCCGCCTGAGCTGGAAGGCCCGACCGTCTGGTGCGGCCCCGACATGGCTGCGCGGCAAGACTGGCTGCACCGGTTGGACGCCCAGGACAGCGCGGAGGTGGAACTGGCGGCGCAGTCATGGGCCGGGCGCGAACTGTCCGGCTTGACGCCCGGTCGGTTTGACCTGCCCCGCCTGGGCCCGCGGCTGGCGGCCATACGCCAGGAGGTGCTGGCGGGTCGAGGCTTTGCACTGGTGCGGGGTCTGCCGGTGCACGAGTGGCCCCAAGCCCTCAGCGAGACCGCGTTCTATGGCCTGGGCACGCACTTCGGCGCGGCCCGGACGCAGAACGCCCAGGGGCACCTGCTGGGTCATGTGCGCGATCTGGGTATGCGCTCGGACGACCCCGGCGTGCGCATCTATCAGACTGCTGAGCGCCAGACCTTTCACACCGACTCGTGTGACATCGTGGCCCTGCTGTGCTTGCAGGTGGCGCGCTCGGGCGGGGACTCGGCCCTGGTTTCGTCCTGCACGATCTGGAACGAAATGCGGCGCAGGCGCCCGGACCTGGCCGCCTTGCTGCTGCAGCCCGTGGCCACCGATCGAAGAGGCGAGGTACCCCCAGGACACAAACCGTACTTCACCATCCCGGTGTTCAACTGGTACGCGGGTCAGATGTCAGCCATCTATCAACGACAGTACATCGAGTCCGCACAGCGCTTTGCGGACGCACCACGGCTGGACGAGCGCTGGCACGCGGCCCTGGACCTGCTGGACGAACTGGCGAACGACCCGGCCTTGAACTTCCTGATGACGCTGCAGCGTGGCGACATCCAACTGGTGCACAACCACACCCTGCTGCATGACCGCACCGCCTTCCAGGACTGGCCGCAACCTGAGCGCAGGCGCCATCTGCTGCGTCTGTGGCTGGCGCCCGATGACGCGCGACCTTTGCCGGCGGTGTTCGCACAGCGGTTTGGCAGCGTGACGCCGGGAGCGCGCGGGGGCGTGGGCGCGGTGAATGCCACGGCCTCGGGACGACACGCCTGAGGCCCGCCGCCCGCGCTGTTCAAGCGTGGGTCAGGCGCTGTTCAAGCCCTGTCGAAGCGCCGTTGCGGCCGCGCAAGCCGCCCCCATCGGGCCCTGCGCAGACTGCAGGCATCGCCGCATCTCGAGAGCACGTCATGCCTTCGTCCCTGCAGATCGTGTTCCATCAACTGGAACCCTGGCCCGGTGCCGAGGAGTTGCTGCGCGAGCGGGCACAGCGGCTGGAGCGGTTCTGCCCCGACCTCATGTCCTGCCGCATCGTGGTGGAGGAAACACAGAAGCACCACCAACTCGGCCGACCGGTGGCCGTGCGCGTGGAGGTGCGTGTCCCCGGCCAGGCCCTGACCGTCAATCGTCAGCACGACACCGACTTCAAGGTGGCCGCGCGCGAGGCCTTCGAGGCCATGACGCGCCGGCTCGAGGACCTGGCGCGCCGCCGCCGAGAGCAGGGCTGGGAGCATGGGGCCAGCCGCGTCGGGCAGGTGCTGGGAGCGCGCGCCGAGGGCGCCCCAGCGGCGCACCTTCCGCCAACAGACACCGCGACAGCCTCGCAGGGACCGGCATGAAGCATGTGCACCCTTCCCCCGTTCCGCCCATCGAGGAACTGGTCGATGAACGCCTGACCCGCGTGGTGGAACACCCCGATGGCTGGTACTGGGTGGCCCCCGACGGACGCCAGCAGTTCGGACCCTTCGAGAGCCTGGAGGCCGTGCTGTCGGACATGGACATCGCGGATGCCGGTCCGGACACCGGGCAGACGCTGGCCGAGACCGAGCGGGTCATGGGTCTGGCCGACTGGATCGACCCCGACACCGGCATGCTTGCCGAGGACACGCCTTTGCGCCTGGAGGATCACTGAGCGGCGGCACCCCCGGGCGCTGCCGGGCCGGGCACCCGCTAGGATGCCCCCATGGTGCCCTGGATCGAGGCTGACGACCCCCTGCCCTGCACATCACAGGCCCTGGGTCCGCACACTGACGCCCCGGGCCTGCTGGCCGCCGGAAACGACCTGTCCAACGCGCGCCTGGAGCAGGCCTACCGGCGTGGTGTCTTCCCCTGGTTCGGACCGGGGCAGCCGGTATTGTGGTGGTCGCCCTCGCCCCGCATGGTGCTGCCAGTGCAGGACTTCAAGGTCTCCAACTCGCTGCGCAAGACGTTGCGGCGCTTCATCGCCACGCCGGGCTGCGAGGTCCGCATGGACAGCGCCTTCGACCGGGTGATCCTCGCCTGCTCCACCACGCCGCGCGAGGGCCAGTCCGGCACCTGGATCGTGCCGGCCATGGTCCAGGCCTACACCGCCTGGCACCGCGCCGGCCGGGTGCACAGCGTGGAGACCTGGGTCGACGGCGAGCTCGCGGGCGGCCTGTACTGCGTGGCCATCGGCCGCATGGTCTTCGGCGAGTCCATGTTCGCGCACCGCACCGACGCCTCCAAGATCGCGCTGGCGGCCCTGGTGGCCTGGTGTCGCAGCCAGGGCGTCAACCTGATCGACTGCCAGCAGCACACGCAGCACCTGGCCAGCCTGGGAGCGCACGAGATTCCGCGCGCGGATTTCGAACGGCGCCTGACCCTGAGCACGGGCCTGCCCGACCTGCTGGAATGGTCCTATCATCGGTCCACCTGGGCGCAATTGCCGACCCTGCACGAGCAGCCGGCGCGCCCTGCACCGCCAGAGCCGACGTGACCCACCCCAAGGAGCTTCCGCTTTCGTCGCTGCAGTTCTACGCGACGGCGCCCTATCCCTGCAGCTACCTGCCTGAACGGCAGGCTCGCTCGCAGGTGGCCACGCCCAGCCATCTCATCAACGCCGATGTGTACTCCGGGCTGGTGGCAGGCGGGTTTCGCCGCAGTGGCATGTTCACCTACCGGCCCTACTGCGATGGTTGCCGCTCCTGCGTGCCCCTGCGCGTGCCGGTCGACACCTTCCGCCCTACGCGCAGCCAGCGTCGGGCCTGGAGGGCCCATCAGCATCTGCAGGCCCGGGTGCTGCGCCTGGGCTTCCTGCCGGAGCACTACACCCTGTACCTGCGCTATCAGTCGGGCCGCCACAGCGGCGGGGGCATGGACCAGGACAGTGTGGACCAGTACACCCAGTTCCTGCTGCAAAGCCGGGTCAACTCCCGCCTGGTGGAGTACCGCGAGCCCGGGCAGGACGGCCGGATGGGTGAGTTGAAAATGGTGTCCATCCTGGATGTGCTCAATGACGGCCTGTCGGCCGTCTACACCTTCTACGACCCCGAACCGGGCGCCAGTTACGGAACCTTCGGCGTGCTGTGGCAGATCGAACAGACGAGGCAACTGCGGTTGCCCCACGTCTACCTGGGCTACTGGATCGCGCAGAGCCCCAAGATGACCTACAAGAACCTGTTCAGGCCCTGCGAGATGCTGGTGGACGGGCGGTGGGTGCCCGAGTGCGTGCAGGCCACACAGGCTTCCCCACCGGAGCAGCCCGGCGGGGTCAGCCGCTGAGCACCCAGCACTCGCCCTGCAAGGCCGCCAGGCCATCGGCCTGCAACTTCAGCAGGTGCGCCAGCAGTGAACGCCGGGCCACGGGATGCAGGCCCGCCGGCACGTCGGCATACACCTGCTGCAGCAGATCGTCCAGCGGCACCGGACCGTCGGCCGCCCGGGCCTGCAGCGCCTGCACGACCCGGGCTTCACGGGCCAGCCGATGCTGGATGAGCGCACGCACCACCTCATGCGGCCGCGCCACCAGGAAGCCGTGGCCCGGCGCCAGCCAGTCGATGTCCAGGCTCAGCAGCCCCCGCAAGGCCACCAGGTAGGCGGTCATGTCGCCGTCGGGCGGGTTGATGACCACCGTGCTGCCCTGCATCACATGGTCGCCCGTGAAGAGCGTCTTCTCTGCAGACAGCAGGTAGCACAGGTGGTTGGAGGCATGGCCAGGCGTGTGCAGCACCTGCAGTGCCGTGTCGGGGCCCAGGATCAGCAGCTCGCCACCGGACAGTTCCCGCTGCGGCGCAAAGCTCGTGTCCTGGCCCTGCGGGTGGTCGGCGAGGCGTCCAAGCACCGGGGCCGCAGTGATGGCGGACAACAGGGCCGCGCCAGGGGAGTGGTCCGCGTGGGTGTGGGTCACCAGGATCTGTTCAATGGGTCCGGGCGCAGCCGCACACAGCGCCTGCAGATGCCCCGGGTCGGCCGGGCCGGGGTCGATGGCGGTCCAGCGGTTCGTGACAGGGCAGCCCACCAGGTAGCTGTTGGTTCCTGGGCCGGTCATCATGCCGGCGTTGGGCGCGGTCACGCGGATCATCCGGGGCGACAGGCGCACCACGCGGCCAGGCACGATGTCGGCGTGGGCGGTGAGCTGACCCGACGGGTCGATCCGGCCGATCTCCGCCCACGCATGCTCGTCCGGCAGCACGACGCGCTGGCCCCGGGACGACGCGGCCCGCCGCGGCATGGTCAGCGGCACCGCCTGTTGTGCGCGCGCATGGTCCAGGGCGGCCTGGGCGCTGGCAAAGCCGCCCAGCACCTGCAGCGTGCGGCGCGTCACGGGCAGAAGCTTGAGCCCCCGCGCCGGATCCAGCGCCTGGGCGGGCGTGAGCCACATCAGTTCCACCGCCTCGCCTCCATCGGCCTCGGCTGCCTGACCCTGCGGTGCCCGTGCGACAAAGAAACGGGTGTCGAAGCGCTTGGGCACGCCCGGCGGCGTGAGCCAGTGGCTGAAGTAGGCCCAATCGCTCAGGTCGATACGCAGGCCGAGTTCGTCGCACAGCGCAGCGATGCACAGCTCACCTCGCTGCAGCGGCTGGCGCCACTGCGCGTGGGCCTTCCTCAGGGCCTGCGGCGAGAGCTCGTGCGCGAACAGCAAGCCCACCTCCTCGAAGCATTCGCGCGCAGCAGCCACCAGGTAGTCCAGCCCGCCGTGGGCCAGGTTCAATGCCCGGCTGGCCGAGAAGTCATCCCACCCCAGGCAGTGGGGGTGGGCCTCGCGATCGCGCGGGTCCAGCACGCCGCCCGGGAAGACGGTGGCTCCTCCGCGCTGGTCGCCATCACGCTCGGCGCGCCGCAGCATCAGCACTTCCACGCCAGGCTCCGGCAGGTCGCGCAGCACGATGACGGAAGCAGCCTTGCGGGCATCGGCAAAAGGGTCGTACGCGGTCTCGGTCATGGCGGGGTGGGGGTCGGGCCGGGGTGATCGTGGCAGCAGCGCCACCCCTCAACGGATGGCGCCTTCGGCGCGCAGGCGCTGCATGTCGGCATCGGTGAATCCGCACTCCGCCAGCACCTCGGCGGTATGCGCACCGATCGCCGGCGCGGGCCGGGGCGGATCGGGCACGCTGCGATCAAAGCGGGGGGCCGGGCCAGGTTGCACCACGCCGTCCACCTCCACATAGGTACCTCGCGCCGCAGCATGCGGGTGCTGGTGCGCCTCAGCCAGGGACAGCACAGGCGCAAAGCAGACATCGGTGCCTTCCAGCAGCGCGCACCACTGGGCACGCGTGCGCGTGCGCACGGCAGTGGCGATGGCCTCGCGCATGGCCGGCCACTGGGCACGATCAGCCTGCGCGCGCAGGAACCGCTCGTCCAATCCCAGGCGGCCGACCATCTCGGCAAAGAACTTGGGCTCCAGCGAACCGATGGACACATGATGGCCATCGGCCGTCTCGTAGACCCCGTAGAACGGCGCCCCCCCATCCAGCAGGTTGGTGCCGCGAGGGCCCGGCCAGCCACCGGCTGCCAGCAGGCCGTGGAACATCGACATCAGCGATGCAGCGCCGTCCACCATGGCCGCGTCCACCACCTGTCCCCGGCCGGAGCTCTGCCGCTCGAACAGCGCGGCCATCAGGCCGAAGGCCAGGTACAGGGCGCCCCCGCCATAGTCGCCCACCAGGTTCAACGGCGGAACGGGCGCGCCCCCTGAGGGTCCGATGGCGTGCAGCGCACCCGTGAGCGCGATGTAGTTCAGATCGTGCCCGGCCGCCTGAGCCAGCGGCCCGGTCTGGCCAAAGCCGGTCATGCGTCCGTAGACCAGCCGCGGGTTGCGGGCCTGACAGTCCACCGGCCCGAGCCCCAGGCGCTCGGCCACGCCGGGGCGGAAGCCCTCGATCAGCACGTCGGCGCGATCGATGATGCGCAGCGCCGCTTCGCGTCCTCCCGGGACCTTGAGATCGAGCGCTGCGGATCGCCGGCTCCGGGCGTTCACGTCGAAGCGGGGATGCATGGGCACGCCCAGGCCGCTGGGCTCCAGACGGTCGATGCGAACCACGTCGGCCCCCAGATCGGCCAGCAGCATGGCGCACATGGGCCCGGGCCCGATGCTGGCAAGTTCCGTCACCCGCAGACCGTGCAAGGGTCCCATCGCAGCTTCCTTACTGTCTCGCGCTCAAGCCCGCGCTCAGGCCCGCGCTCAGGTTCGCGATCAGGCCGGGCAACTCGGCCAGGCTGCGGACCCGGTGGTCGCATGGCAGCAGGCGCGGGTCCTGGCCCTCGGTGTAACCGTAGGGCACCAGCACCACCGGCATGCCGGCAGCGCGGGCGGCTTCGGTATCGTTGGCCGAGTCGCCCACCATCAGCGCACGGGCAGGCGCCACGCCCAGTTCGGCGCAGGCATGGCGCAGGGGCAAAGGGTCGGGCTTGCGGCGCTCGCAGGTGTCACCTCCCACCACCAGGCGCAGGTAACGCATCAGATCCAGCTGCTGCAGCAGACCCACGGCGAAGCGGTGGAACTTGTTGGTCACCACCGCCAGCGGCATGCCGGCCTCGTACAGCGCGGCCAAGGCCTCCTGCGCACCTTCGTAGGGCTCGGCTGTGAATTCCTTCATGTCCTGCAAGCGGCCGTAGTGGTGGAAGAAGCGCTCCAGCAGATCCGCTCGTCCCGCAGCGTCCAGCACCCAAGCTTGCGCCGCCGTGGCGCGCTCCACCAGCACCGGCGCGCCCTTGCCGATCATCTGGCGCACGGCCGCGGGCGGCGGCCCCTGGCGTCCGTGATCGGCGAACGCCCGCGAGAGCGCCAGCGCGATGTCGCCGGCGGTGTCCAGCAAGGTGCCATCCAGGTCGAAGAGGACGGCTGCGGGCCGGCCCAGGCTGCGGGAGTTCATGCCATGGCCTGCCTGACGGCACGCTCCCACCCGGCCATCCGGGCGCGGGCCTCGTCACGCGACATGGCGGGCTCGAAGGTCCGCTGCACCGCCCATTGGGCCGCCAGCGCGGGGGTGTCAGGCCACACCCCCACGGCCAGACCAGCCAGGTAGGCCGCGCCCAGCGCCGTGGTCTCGGTGACGGTGGGCCGCACCACCGGAATGCCCAGCAGGTCAGCCTGGAACTGCATCAGCAGATCGTTCACGCAGGCGCCGCCGTCGACGCGGAGTTCGGTCACCGGCGCGGCACCCGACGCCGCTGCATCGCGGCCCATGGCCTGCAGCAGGGCCGCGCTCTGGAAAGCGATGCTCTCCAGCGCGGCACGGGCGATGTGGGCCGTGGTGCTGCCCCGCGAGAGGCCGACAATCGCGCCGCGCGCCTGTGGGTTCCAGTAGGGTGAACCCAATCCGGTGAAGGCCGGGACGAAATGCACACCGCCCGTGTCGACCACCGATTCGGCCAGTGCCTGCACGTCGCCGCTGGAGCGGATGGCCTGCAGCCCGTCGCGCAACCACTGCACCACTGCCCCTGCGATGAAGACACTGCCTTCCAGGGCGTACTGGGCAGCGCCCGGCGAGGCTGCGCCGCCGGGCCCGGCCTCGCTGCGGCTGCCAGCGCTGCCACCCACCTGCGCGGCATGGGTGGCGATCAGTCCGTTGGCCGACTCCAGCATCGCGCCCCCGGTGTGCATGAGCATGAAGCAGCCGGTGCCATAGGTGTTCTTGGCCAGCCCGGCCTGGAAGCACGCCTGGCCGAAGAGCGCGCTCTGCTGATCACCGGCGATGCCGGCCACCGCAACCGCGGCCCCGAGCAGCCCCGGCTCGGTGGTGCCGTAGAGGTGGCTGGACGCATGCACGGCAGGCAGCACGGCAGCAGGCACCTCAAGCGCGTCCAGCAGCGCCTCGTCCCAGGCATGGCGTCGGATGTCGTACAGCATGGTGCGCGAGGCGTTGGTCACGTCGGTGGCGTGGACCTGCCCGCCCGTGAGCTTCCACAACAGCCAGCTGTCCACCGTGCCGAAGGCGAGCTCGCCACGACGGGCCATCTCGCGGGCGCCGGGCACCTGATCCAGCATCCAGCGCAGCTTGGTAGCGGAGAAGTACGAGTCCACCACCAGCCCAGTGGCCTGACGGATGTGGGGGGCCAGCCCAGCCGCGCGCAACTGCGCGCACATCGGCTCGCCGCGCCGGTCCTGCCAGACGATGGCATGGTGCAGCGGCTGACCTGTACGCCGGTTCCACAGCAGCGTGGTTTCGCGCTGGTTGGTGATGCCGATGGCAGCCACCGCCGCAGCGGGCAGGCCTGCCCGGGCCAGTGCCTCGCGTGCGGTGTCCAACTGCGTCTGCCAGATGTCCTGCGCGTCGTGCTCCACCCAGCCGGGCTGCGGGTAGATCTGTCTGAACTCCCGCTGCGCCATGGCCACGGGGCGGCCGCTGGCGTCAAAGACAATGCTGCGCGAACTGGAGGTGCCCTGGTCCAGGGCCAGCAGGTAGGTCATGTCCGAGTGTCTCCTGGGGATGCCGGGGGGCCGTCAACGGGAAGCCGGACAGGTCCTGGCGAACGTGCCTGCAAGCATCCGGGCCGCCTCCAGGCGACGGGCTCTCAGGCGCCCCAGGCCCGCCGCAGCGCGACCCCGCACAGACCCACGGCAGTCAGGGCCTCGTCGATGACGCGGCTCATGGTGATGAAGCCGTGGATCTGCCTTTCGAAGCAGACGTACTGCGCGGGCACGCCGGCAGCAGACAGCGCATTGGCGTACTGCAGGCCCTCGTCGCGCAGCGGATCGAAGCCGGCGGTCACCACCAGGGCCGCAGGCAGGCCGGCATGGCTGGCGGCCAACAGGGGCGAGGCCCGCCAGTCCTCCCACTCTTCCGGGGTGGCGAGGTAGTTCCCGCGGTACCAGGCGATGCTGTCGCTGGTGAGCATGTAGCCCTGCCCGTTGGTGGTATGCGAAGGCGCCACCGCCCGCATGTCGGTGGCCGGGTAGATCAGCAGTTGAAAGCCCGGCAGGGGCCGGCCGGCGTCGCGCTCGACCAGGCACAGCGCGGCCGCCAGGTTGCCGCCCGCGCTGTCGCCTCCGACGGCCGTGCGCCGGGCATCCAGCTGCAGTTCGGCGGCATGGGCCAACACCCAGCGGAACGCCTGCACGCAGTCGTCCACGGCCGCAGGAAAGCGGTGCTCCGGGCCCATGCGGTAGTCCACCGACACCACGGCGCAAGCCGCCTCAAGGGCCAGCTGCCGGCACAGCACGTCGTGCGTGTCGAGGTCGCCGATGGTCCAGCCCCCGCCGTGCAGGTACACCAGCACGGGCAGGGTCTGGTTCGCCGCGTGCGGACGGAACAGGCGCAAAGGCACGCCCGCAGCGGACAGGTCGCACACCTGCGCCATGGGGGGTGGATCAGGCTGAGTGAAGGCCCTGCGGTCGCGGTAGAACTTGCGCGCCTGCAGCGGCGTCATCGTGTGGGTGGGCGGAACCCCCTTTTGGACCATCAGACCGATCAGGGCGCGCGCTTGCGGATCCAGCATCCTCGTTCCTTCGTGTGAATCTGTCGTCGTGAGCGTCCCGGCCGAGGTGAGAGTGGCCGCGGCCACCACCTTGCAGACCGCCCGCCCTTCCTGGACCAACCGCGTTTCAGTGTATCGGCGACGCCGCCCGTGCCGCCGACGCCGGCACGGGCCAAGACCTGCGGCGACAATGACCGCACGCGCGACAGGGTGGGCTCCATCGGTTCGATCGGTTCGATCAGTTCCATCAGTGCCATCGGAGCCCCGGCCTGCCACGATCGAGCCGGCCCCGGCCGGGCTGCGGCGCCCTCAGGCGCGACCTGAGCGCCGGCTGCGCGGCTGCAACTTGTCCAGGTCGGCCATCTGCTGCCGCAGCAGCACCAGCAGGGTTCGGGCGTGCTCCACGGGCAGGCGCAGGCAACTGGCGGACGAGGGCTCATCACGGGCGGGACGGAACAGCACCAGGGCATCCAGCCCGATCTCCAGCAGTCCCTTGTCATGCCGCATGGATCTCAAGCGTTGCACTTCGATGTCGTAGGTCTTCACAGGCGTTCCTGGCTGGGTGATGCAGACGATTGTCCAGGCAACGGGTGCCCTAAGGACCGCTTCAGGCCCTCCGAATCTGGAGGCGATGCCCGTTCGTCGACACCACGTCGCCCGCGCGCAGCTTTCTGCCGCGGCGCAGTTCCACCTGCTGGCCCACACGCACCTGGCCCGCGACGATCAGGGCCTTGGCGTCACCGCCGCTGGCCACCAGGCCCGCGGCTTTGAGCAGGGCGTCCAGCGTGATGTGGTCGCCCCGGAGTTCGAAGTCGACCACGGTCACCATGGCAGACCGCGCTTCAAAACCACAGCCAGATGCGGCGCAACCAGCGTGGGGGGTGGTTGGTCTGCGGCTGGTAGAACTGTCGAAAGTCGCGCTTCATGGCGGGCCCCGCATTTCAAGACTGTATGGGTATACAGCATATCAGGAAGCCCGGTGCATGCAAGCCCCGCCGCGCTGGCTTTCATGCGGACAGCAGTTCTGCCAGCCGCGCCAGCACCCAGTGCGCCTCTTCGGGCGTGAACACTTCCGAGCCCTCAAGACCCTGCGCCATGCGCTGCAGCACGTCTTCGCGGGTGATGCCGAGTTCCCACTGCCGTGCCTGGGCCTGCCCCAGAAGCATCTGGGCGAAGTCTTCGCACAGTTCGTAGCGCTGCTGGACAAACGCCGCCGTCTCGGTCGGGCGAATGCGTCCGGCGGGCACGAAAAGCGCCACGAAACTGGGCGGCACGACGATCTGGGACCCCTCGTCCATCTATCTTCCTCAGCAGAACGCAAGGCCTGCAAAGACGCCCAGTGGAACATGATCGCGCCGTGACCTTCGCTGGCCATGATCCCTCGCCGCGGCCTGGAGGCTGTGACTCTCACATCGGCCAGGCAGGTGCAGGCCCGGCAGGTGCAGGCCCGGCATGCAGCGGGCTGCTGTCAGCCGCTGGCGGGCAGATGCCCGGGCCGAAGGCCCGCCTGTTGCCGGTCGAACATGCGCCGCAGCAAAGCCTCGTAGTCACGCACATAGCGAGGGGTGTCGAACAAGGGCAGGCTCATCCTGTGGGCCTCGAGTTGGGCCTTCAGGTGGTGCAGCACCTGCGGCTGAAGGGCCAGGGCAGTGGCGAGGTTGACGTAGCGTTGCGCGTCGCCGCAGACCAGATCGGGCAGTCCGCAAGCCTGCACCAGACTGGCGGCCACGCGGGACGCGAAAGTCGAGCCGGGCCAGGTGATCACCGGAACCCCGGCCCACAGGGCTTCGCTGGCCGTGGTGTGGGCATTACAGGGCGAGGTGTCGAGAAAGAGGTCGGCTTGGCGCGCGCGGGCGATGTGCTCTGCCATGCTCAAGTGCGGCGCCCAGAAGAGTCGATCAGCCGGTATGCCGCGATGGGAGAACTCGCGGCTGAGATTGGCGCGCGCATCCCCGTTCCAGTCAAGCAGCCATAGCACGGCATCCGGCGCAGCGAGCAGGATACGAGCCCACAGGTCCAGCATCGTGGACGAAATCTTGTAGGACTGGTTGAAGCAACACAGCACCACCTTGTCTTGCGGCAGGCCCAGGCTCGCGCGCGAAGGCGCGGGCAGCAGGGGTCGCTGCCGGTCGTTGGGCTGGTAGCAGTGCGGCAGTTGCGCGATGCATTCGCTGAAGTCCTCAGCGTGCTCCAGGGGCAGCACCACGGGGTCGCCGATCAGGTAGTCGATGAAGTCGCTGCCGGTGGTGCCCGGGTATCCCAGGAAGGCGACCTGCAGCGGCGCCGGGCGCCAGGCCAGGATCTCGAACCGGCTGTTGTGCGTGTGCCCTTTCAGGTCGATCGCAATGTCGATGCCGTCTTCACGCATGAGACCCGCCACCGCCTCGTTGTCCAACGCGCTGACATCGATGAAACGGTCGCAGGCGGCCCTCACGCGCCGGCCCTCACAGGATTCATCGGAAGGACCGTGCGAGTACAGCATCACCTCGAAGGAGGCGGCGTCGCGATGCTCGAGCATCTCCGCCATCAGGGCCGACGTGGCATGGTGACGGAAGTCGCAGGAGAGGTAACCCAGCCGGATCCGCCCCGGGCGGCGCGGGCCCGCCAACGCCGGATCGGGCAAGGGCCGGACGCCACGGGCCAGGGCGCGAGAGCGCAGTGCACCCGCCCTGCGCTGCTGCGCCGGCGTGGCATCCAGCGCCAGCAAGCTCAACGGCGAGATCAGGTATCCATGCGCGTCGTCCAGGTGATCGATCGCATCCAGCATCTTCCGGCCGTCCGCGTCCACCGTGTCCCAGGCGCAGGCCTGGCGGCTTTGGTGCACCAGAAGGCAGAGCGCGGCCGCCCGCGCACCCGCGTCGCCCAGCGCGGCCGCCATGCGAAGACTGTCCGCAGCAGCAGCCGGCCGGTTCAAATCCCGCCAGCACAGACCGAGACGGTAGTGGGCCAGCAGGTCGTCTGCGTTCAGGCTCAGCGCACTGCCATAGGCCACCGCAGCGTCGTCTTTGCGCCCTGCGTGGTACAGCGCGTCACCATGTTCGCGGTGCCAGTCTGCGTCGCCCAGCGCGTCAGCGGGCTGGCGATCCATCACGGCAGCTGCTTCCCGCGCCCTGCCCTGCCTGAGCAGACAGGCGGCCAGCATGCGCAGCGCCAGAGGGTTGGCGCCATCGGCGTCCACGGCCTGCAGGGCAGAAGCCAGTGCCGGGCCGACGCGGCCCACGGCCAGTTGAACCTGCGCCAGGTTCAACCACATCAACGCGATGTGGGGGGCCAGGCGGGCCGCAGACTCGAACTCGTCAAGTGCACGGGTCCAGGCCTTCGCGCGCATGGCCACCAACCCCGCATGACGGTGTTGGTCGGCAAGACTCAAGGATATGGCCATAGTGTGGAATCTAAGGCCGCAGCTCAGGAGCTATCCGCCGAATTGGACCGCAAAGAAGCCGCTGTTGCGCTGGTCCTGCGCTGGGCAGTCCGTACAACGTTCACTTCGTACCGCCCACCGGCACGTTTCCCACCCGCACACCCCAAGCCATTGAACTCGCCCCGCCGGACAGGCCGCTGCGACGATGAAAGCTGGCTGATGTCGGCGCCGGCCTTGAACTCGAGCGTGTTGCCGCTGCGGTCGAGGAGAAGTGGCGTCGCCTGCCCGGCGGCAGGCCCATGGAGCGCATGTGCCTCTCGACCATGAACCTCGCGTCCGCCGCGACCAGCCGGTCGGCCAGCGCCTGCCGCTCGGCCATCGGCAGAGCACAACGGCAAGGTGCAGCGCCGAGACGTGGTTGCCGTCAAGGGCGCGTGTGCTGACCTGGCGGTACCCATGCGGCGACCGGTGGACGATCTGGTCAATTTCTCCCGGGCGGATGGCGATACCGCTTCGCCCTGCCTCCGACAGACGGCCTCAGGGCATGACCTTGACGTCCTTGATGAACCCGATGGTGAAGGTCTTGCGGTGGTCCACCTTGGCCGGGTCCAGCAGCTTCATCGCCACCATCATGTCGTAGGTCTTCTTCAGGCGCGCCTCGGTGATGGTGCCGATGCCCAGGCGCGCGGCGTCGCCGCCGCCCACCAGGCCGTGCTGGTTCATCAGGCGGATGCTCACGGCAATCTCGTCCTCGGTCATCGCCGGGTTGTCCTTCCTGATCAGGGCGTTGGCGGCGGAGGGGTCCCCCTTCAGATAGCTCCTCCAGCCTTCCATGGAGGCGCGCACGAAGGCGGCCACCGCCTGGGGTCGCTCCTTCAAGGTCTTGCTCATGCACACGATGGTGCAGGCGTAGGGCGGCCAGCCGTGGTCGGCCAGCAGCAGCGCCGTGGGCTTGAAACCCGCTTTCTTCTCGATGGCGTAGGGCTCGCTGGACAGATAGCCCTGCTGCACGATGTTCCTGTCGGCCAGGAAGGGCTGGATGTTGAAGGTGTAGGGCCGAGCCTGCGATTCCTGCAGGCCGTAGGTGCTGCGCAGCCAGGGCCAGTAGTTGGTGCGGGCGTCGCCCGAGATGAGGATGGTCTTGCCCTTGAGATCTTCCATCTTCTTGAAGACCGCGGGGTGGCCGATCAAGACCTGCGGGTCCTTCTGGAAGACGGCCGCCACGGTAACGGCCTCCACGCCCTGCTCGCGCACCTTCATGGTCTGCACGTCGAAGCCGAGATAGCAGTCGGCTTGGCCCGCGGCCAGGATCTGCATGCCGTTGACCTGCGGACCGCCCATCTTGAGGGTCACGTCCAGGCCCGCCTTCTTGTACAGGCCCTGGGCGATGGCCTGATAGAAGCCGCCGTGCTCGGCGATGGCGTACCAGTTGGTCAGGAAGGTGAATTTCTCCTGGGCATGGGCGGAGACGCTGGCGCCCCAGGTAAGGACGGCAGCGGCAGCCGCCGCCAGGGTGGACAGACGAGATTTCATGGGGTGTCCCCTCGATGGTTTGGACAAGACAGGGCGGATGTTCAGCGCTTGGGGGCAGTCAGCCCATACTTGGCCAGCTTCGACAGCAGCCAGGCCCATAACGCGCCGCCAGCCACCTTGGCCACGAACTGCCCCAGCACGATCTGCGGCATGAGCGCGCCGAAGGCGATGGTGGGAAACAGCAGCGAGTCCACGGCCGCCCCGGCCACGTTGGAGCCGTTGGCCCGGCGCAGCCAGCTGCCCTTCAATCGAAGGAAGGTGACCCAGTCCACCAGCGCCGCAGCCGTGAAGGCGACCGCCGAGGCCACCGCGATCTTGCCCGCCGCCGGGTTCAGCACGAAGGTGAGCGCCCCAGTGAAGGCGATGAGCGCCCCCATCTGCCAGACCTTCAGCCGTACGTGCAGCCAGTCGCGCAGCGCCAGATCCAGGCCGATCAGGACGAACGCGTTGAGGACCGTGACGCTGGGCCCGAAGGCGGCCACGGACAGGTTGGCCAGGGTCATGGCCGCGGCGTAGATGACGAGGGCGATGGGCAGGTTCATGGGCCCGTATTGTCACAGCGCATCCGACCGCTGGCCGTCCAGGGCGCTTTCAGGCCAGACCGTGGCGCATGCGCAGCGGATCGACCAGCCCAGCCTCGGCAAAGCCCTTGGCCCGCAGCGTCGACAGGTCGGAGGATCGGCTACGGCTTGAGGGCCAGAATCAGGTCTACCCTGGCCCGAAGGTCGGCGTCGCGCACCAAGGGCTGCGGCGGCATGACGTCCTCGCCCCCTACGCCCCCTCCACCTTGCTTGATCTTGGTGGACAGCGTGGCGGCGGCATGGGCTTGGCCCGCGTACTTCGCAGCCACCTCCTTCATGTGCGGGCCGTATTTCCGCTTGTCGATGAGATGGCAGGCCGTGCAGTTGTTTCGAAGAAGCAGCGTCTGCAACTGCTCGGGGCTCGCACAGGCGGGCGCAGGGCCCAGCGTCAGGGTCACGGCTGCAACGCCCGCCAGCGCGGACGACTGGATCAGGCCCCTGGCGCGGTGAATGAATGGCAACATGGCATGCAAACATCAGGGACGACCTGCCACAGGAAGCAAGATCGCGGCCGGCCCGAACAAGGAGGAAGGGGCTCAAAAGCCCGAAATTGGCAAGCGCGGCGCAGGGCGGCCGCGCGATGATCCTGGGCGACGATCAATGGGGTGTGACGCGATAGATCATCCCACTGGCTTCATCGGCAACGTACAGGGCACCATCCGGTCCCAGACTGAGGTGACGAAAACGACCCGCGAAGGTCGACCACAGAAGTTCCTCTCGAGACGAACTCACACCGTCCTTGCTGATGTTCAGGATGTCGATGCGGTTGCCGGTGGGCGTGCCATGGATGCCGATGCCGGCATAACCGACCGCAAGGCGTCCCTCCCACTGCTTCCACTGCTTGCCCTTCAGCCACACACTGCCACACATGCCCTGCGACAGGCCGTTGTTGGTCCACGCCGGCTTCATCGCGTTCGGGTAGGTCTTGGTATCGGTCATGGGCATGAAGGCCGAACGGTCCTTCGCAGGCATGGCGCCCATCTGGTTGGGCGAGTAGCCGCGGTAGTCGTCAGGGCAGGCGCCCCGACCACCGACGTTCGGGCGCGGATCCCAGCCGCCGTTGCCACCATTGACCAGCATGGTCACTTCGTCGGTGTGCCAGGGTCCGTTCTCGGACATGAACGGCCGGTTGTCACCGGGGCGGAAGGCGATGCCCTGCGGGTTACGAAACCCGTAAGCGAAGATCCGCTTGTCGAACCCGGCCGGCGGGCTGTCGCCTGCCGCCGCTTTCCCGTCGCGGTCCACGCGCAGCACCTTGCCCCGGATTTCGGTCGGACTTTGAGGCCCAACTCCGCTGTGGTTGTCACCCGTGGTCACATACAGGAAGCCATCGCCTGGATTGAAGCGCAGGCGGCCGCCGTTGTGAGCGCCCGGACCACCGAAGGGGTGGTTCGACTTGGCCGGCTTGTAGCCGATGTCATTGATGATTTCGACGATGTCGGAAACCTTCCCCAGCGTCGAATCCACCTTCATCCGCATGACGATGTTGTTGTATCCGCCATAGGTTCGATGGGGACCCTTGGAACTGGCGAACAGATAAACCATGCCGTTGGACTTGAAGTCAGGGTCTGCAGCCACCCCCTGCACTCCGGCCTGGCCGTCGCAGAACAGGTCGCTCCTGACGGTCGAGTAGCCAGCGGATCCACCGATGCCGAGCAAGGCATTGACTTTGCCGTTGGGCAACCTTACCGAAAGCCCCTTGCACCTTTCCGTGAAGAACATCGTGCCGTCCTGGAGGAAGGCCATATCCCAGGGCATCTCGGTCATCTGAAACTCCTCGGCCTTCACGGTGACGGCCCCCGCCGTCGCGTGTGCCGCCCAACCGGCCATCGCCAACAAGGCGGTCGGCAACAGTCTGCGCAGCGGCGTGCCTGAACAGGCAGAGCCGACCGTGGACGACGATTTCAGGTTGACCGGATTCATGATGATGCCTCCATCGAGAGTCGGCCTCGAGACCCTGCGCAGAAAGCTCTTGGCAAGACAGCGGGACGGCGGAAAAGCACAGCGGTGCTGAAGCCACACGCACATGGCGCTGCTGCATAGCGCTGCTCGCGCATACCACCGAGGAATGTCGGCGGATATCGCGCACTCCCACAAAAGTTGTGCGGTGTAGGCGCTTCCGCCGTCATTGTGGAAAACCCTTTGCCCGCGGCGACAGACAGGGCCGCGGCCATATTCGGTCAAGCGATCGCCGGCCACCCACGGTGCGTCGCGCAAACGCGTTGAAGTCGCCAGAAGGGCGGCTGCCCGAACCGGCCTTGGCTCAGGCAGTCTGCCCTGTCGCCAGCGCCATGCCCCAAACAAATCCTGCTCCAGCGCGTCCCTGTTGTTCAGGGGCCCACACGGGACCGACGGCAGCACGGACGGAAGGTCCGCCTCTCAGCGCGGCGGTTCGATGGCCCGCATGATCGGCGGGCTTGGCGAGCGCGCCAGCGGGTGGCCCTCACACCACCACCGGCTCCGGCTCCAGGCGGATGCCGAAGCGGCCGTACACACTTTCCTGGATGGCGCGCGCCAGGGTCACCACCTCGCCGCCCGTGGCGCCGCCGCGATTGACCAGCACCAGGGCCTGCTTGTCGTACACCGCCGCGCCGCCCACGGCCTTGCCTTTCCAGCCGCAGGCATCGATCAGCCAGCCGGCGGCGAGCTTGACGCTGCCGTCAGGCAGCGGGTAGTGCACCACCTCGGGGTCGCGGTCGATGATGTCGCGGCACTGCTCGGCGCTCACCACCGGGTTCTTGAAGAAGCTGCCGGCGTTGCCGATGACGGCCGGGTCGGGCAGCTTGGCGCGGCGGATGGCGCACACCCAGTCGAAGATGGTGCGGGCATCGGGCTCGGCGATGCCGGTCTCGGCGCGCTTGCGCTCCAGGTCCAGGTACCCCAGCACCGGCGCCCAGGGCCGCGGCAGTCGAAAGCGCACCCGGGTGATCACGCTTTTGCCCGCCAGGTGCTGCTTGAAGACGCTGTCGCGGTAGCCGAAGCGGCAGGCTGCGGCGTCCAGCGTCACGGTGCGGCCCGTCACCAGGTCCACCGCGTCAAGGGATTCGAAGCGGTCCTTCAGTTCCACGCCGTAAGCCCCGATGTTCTGCACTGGCGCGGCTCCCACGGTGCCGGGGATCAGCGCCAGGTTCTCCAGCCCGGGCAGGCCCTGCTCCAGCGTCCACTGCACGAAGCCGTGCCAGGACTCCCCTGCCCCGGCCTCCACGATCCAGGCCTGGTCCGTGGTGTGCAGCAGGTGCCGGCCCGGCACTTCCACCTTCACCACCAGCGCCCGCACATCGCGCGTGAACAGCACGTTGCTGCCGCCGCCCAGGATGAACTTGGCCGCCAGGCCCCAGGCGGGGTGGTCCACCAGCCGGCGCAGGTCGGCCTCGCAGCGCACGCGCAGCAGGTGCTCGGCCACCGCCGGCAGACCAAAGGTGTTGAGCGCGCGCAGGTTGACCCCCGGCTCCACGGGCAGCGCGCTCAGTTCGCCAGACACGGTGCCTCCGAAGACAAGGGGCGCTTGGGGGGGATGACGTGGGCCGGTGACATGACGCAGAATTTTCACCTTCTTCAAGGGCTCTGCTTCAAGGGGTTTGCCATGCCCAGCTTCGACACCGTCCTGGAACCCAACCTGGTGGAACTGAAAAACGCCGTCGACCAGACCGGCAAGGAGATCGGCACGCGCTTCGACTTCAAGGGCTCCAGCGCCAAGGTGGAACTCACGGATAAGGGGGCTTCGCGCGAACTGATGCTCTACGGCGACAGCGACTTCCAGATCGGTCAGGTGCGCGACGTGCTGTTGGCCAAGCTCACCAAGCGCGGCGTGGACATCCGCTTCCTGGACCTGAGCGCCAGGATCGAGAAGATCGGCGGTGACAAGGTGCGGCAGCCGGTGGCCGTGCGCACCGGCATCGACAGCGACAACGCCAAGAAGATCCAGGGCCTGATCAAGCAGAGCAAGCTCAAGGTGCAGGCGCAGATCCAGGGCGACGTGGTCCGCGTCAGCGGCGCCAAGCGCGACGACCTGCAGGCCGCGATCCAGCACCTGAAGGCCGGCGTCACCGATCTGCCGCTGTCGTTCACCAACTTCCGGGACTGAAGCGCTGCCCTTGCGCAAGCGCCCAGGCACACCCGAAACACGGGCCTGGGTGCTTGGCGCACCGGGCGCGCCGGAGTTTTCGAACGGTCGTGCTAAAAACGGCGATCCGAGCCCCGGCCCGGACCCCGCCTGCAACCCCGCCGGGCCGACCGCCCCCCGCCCAGGAGACCCCCCCGATGGACTTGAATTTCACGGCCGAGGAACTGGCCTTTCGCGCTCACGTTCGCCAATGGGTGGCCGAGCACCTGCCGCAGGAGATCTCGCACAAGGTCCACCACGCGCTGCGCCTGAGTCGCGAGGACCTGCAATGCTGGGCGAAGATCCTGGGCGCCAAGGGCTGGTTGGGGTGGAACTGGCCCGCAGAGTTCGGCGGGCCGGGCTGGAACGCGGTGCAGCGCCATCTCTTCGAAGAGGAATGCGCCTTGGCAGGCGCACCGCGGGTGGTGCCCTTCGGCCCGGTGATGGTGGCCCCGGTGATCATGGCCTTCGGCAACCGTGAGCAGCAGCAGCGCTTCCTGCCCGGCATCGCCAGCGGGCAGGTGTGGTGGAGCCAGGGCTACAGCGAACCGGGCTCGGGTTCGGACCTGGCCTCCTTGAAGACCCGGGCGGACAAGCGCGGCAAGGTCTATGTGGTCAACGGCCAGAAGACCTGGACCACCATGGCCCAGCACGCTGACTGGGGCTTCTTCCTGGTCCGCACCAACCCCGACGTGAAGCAGCAGGAAGGCATCAGCTTCCTCCTCATCGACATGAAGACGCCGGGCATTGAAGTGCGCCCGATCATCACCCTGGGCGGTGAGCACGAAGTGAACGAGGTGTTCCTCGACAACGTGCGCGTGCCGATCGAAAACCGCGTCTATGAGGAAGACAAGGGCTGGACCTGCGCCAAGTTCCTCCTCGCCCACGAACGCACCGGCATTGCCGGGGTGGCGGGTTCGAAGCGCGGGATCGAGAAGATCAAGGAAATCGCCACGACCGAAATGGACGGTGACAAGCCGCTGCTGTCCAACCCGTTCTTCCGCCGCAAGGTGGCCGAACTGGAAATGGACCTGACCGCGCTCGAATATACCGAGCTGCGCACCCTGGCGGGCGAAGCCGCTGGCAAGGGTCCGGGGCCGGAAAGCTCGG
>JBJTZN010000165.1:0-23258 GCA_046087245.1 Rubrivivax sp. | reverse complement strand
GGGGCGTGAAGTTGAAGCGACGATCTGACCCATGCAACAGACTGACCTTGGCCTGAACCTGAGCACCAAGCGCACGCGCAAGCGCGAGTTTCTGTCTCAGATGGACCGCGTGATGCCGTGGGGTGACCTGGTAGCGGTGGTGTCGCCGTACACCCGTGAGAGCAAGACAGGCCGTCCGCCGTTTGCGGTGCTGACGATGCTGCGCATCCACTTCATGCAGCAGTGGTTCACGCTGAGCGACCCGGCGATGGAAGAGGCGCTGCACGACGTGCCGCTGTTTCGGGAGTTTGCAGGTCTGAGCTTGGGTGATCGGCTGCCTGATGAGTCCACGATCCTGCGGTTTCGTCATCTGTTGGAGAAGCACAAGCTGGCCGATCAGATTCTTGCAACCGTCAACGAACTGCTGCAGCGCAAGGGCCTGATGCTCAAGGCTGGCACGGTCGTGGACGCCACGCTGATCGCAGCGCCGAGCTCCACCAAGAACAAGACCGGTGAACGCGATCCCGACATGCACCAGACCAAGAAGGGCAACCAATGGCACTTCGGGATGAAGGCCACATCGGGGTGGATGCTGACTCGGGCATGGTGCACACCGTGCGCGGCACGGCGGCCAACGTCAACGACGTGGTCGAGGGCAACAGCTTGCTGCATGGCCAGGAAACGGACGTCTTCGCTGACGCCGGCTACCAAGGTGCCCACAAGCGACCCGACGCCCGTGAGGGCACCACCTGGCACGTGGCCATGCGACCGGGCAAACGCCGGGCGCTGGACAAGACCAAGGCCAGCGGGCAACTCACCGAGCAAGTCGAGAAGATCAAGGCCAGCATCCGAGCCAAGGTGGAGCACCAGTTTCGGGTGATCAAGCAGCAGTTCGGGCACGTGAAGGTCCGCTACCGGGGACTGGTCAAGAACACGGCGCAGCTGAAGACGCTGTTCGCGTTGTCCAACCTGTGGATGGCGCGTCGAAAACTGCTGGCACTGGATGGAGTGGTCCGTCCAAAAGCGGCGATTGGGGCCTGAAATGGAGCGATTCGAGACTCGAAAGGGTCGAATCAAGGGTGTGCGAGTACCGATTCCGACAAGAAGCGACGATTTCATCGCGACTTGTGCAGTACCAGACCTGTACGTCACTTTTTCAGACCTTCCCTAGGCCGCGTGGGCTGAAAGTCCACGCGCCGGGCCGCAGGCCCGGCAGGCTGTTCCGGTGCAGGCTCACATCGCGCCAGCGACGTGAAGGCGCAAAGCGCCGTGCCGAAACCAGAATCGATTGCACGTGCAGAAGGTACTCATGGAGTACCTTCTGCTAGGCCGCGTGGGCTGAAGGCCGACCCGGCGGGCTGCTGGCGCTCCAGGCACGACCTCCCGGAACCGTTGGAGGATCAGGGCGGCGCGTCGGGCAGCGTGCAGGCCGCCTTGATGTCCTCAGGCACGGCAATGGAGCGGATGCGGTCAGGATTGTCCGGGTCGCGTATGCAAAAGGCGCGCACCTCGGTGCCCTCGCACAGCACGGTGCAACCGCGCTTGACGACATGGCGATGGCGAAACGTCCTGGCCGCCCAGTGCTCCACCGTGGTGTGGATCTCCAGGGCCTCGCCGTAGGTGGCCGGACGCAGGAAACGGGTGTGGATCTCCAGCAGCGGCGTGCCGATGATGCCGCGGGTCTTCACGAGTTCACGCCACGGGGGGATGCCACAGGCCATAAAGAAGGCGAGCGAGGCCTCGTCCATCCAGCGGTTGAAGTTGGGGAAGAAGACGATGCCTGCCGGGTCGCAGTCGCCGAACTGGACATTCACGCGGTAGACGTGCTCACGCGAAAGAGCCTGGGGCGCCTGGACCGACGCGGTCGGGTCATGGCTCATGACTTCAGCACCTTGGCCGCGCGCTTTTCCAGGAAGGCGCGTACGCGCTCCTTGGCGGCCTCATCGCCCTGTGCGATGGAGGAGATGAGCGACTCCATGAACAAGCCGTCGCTGGCCGACAGGTCGGCGATGCGCGGCAAGGCCTGCGTGATGGCGTAGTTGGACCAGGGCGCGTTGCCGGCGATCTTCTGCGCCAGTTGCAAAGCCTTCGCCAGGCCCTGGCCATCACCTACCCGGTAGTTGGAGATGGCGAACGCCTGACCCTCGTCAGCGTCGAACACGCGGCCCGTGAGCATCATGTCGGTCATGCGCGACACGCCGATCAGGCGCGAGATGCGCACCGAGCCACCGCCGCCAACAAAGATGCCGCGCGTGCCCTCAGGCAGACCGTAAAAAGCGCTGTCCTCCGCCACCCGCAGGTGCGCGCAAGACGCCAGCTCCAGGCCGCCGCCCACCACCGCACCGTGAAGCACGGCGATCACCGGCACCGGCCCGAACTGGATCGCATCGAAACAGGCGTGCCAGGCGCGGGAGTGCGTCATGCCCTCGGCCACGGTGCGCTCGGACACTTCCGACAGGTCCAGCCCGGCGCAGAAGTGGTCGCCTGCCCCGCTCACCACCACCGCCTGGAAGCTGGCAGGCAGGTTGACGAACACGGTGTGGATCTGGGCCAGCAGTTCGTCGCTGATGGAATTGCGCTTGGCGGGCCGGTTCAATCGCAGGTGAAGCACGGGACCGGCGGACTCCAGGGTGAGCAGCGACAGGTGCGACAAGGGACCGGGGCCGGATTCAACGGGCTGGAAGGACATGGATCGAAGGCTTGTCTGTTGGGGGTGGGTGCAAAGCTGCGCGGACGCGGGCGGAACCTCGCGCCAGGCTCAGCAGCGGATCACCCGCGGGTCCGCGAGCGTAGCGTACAGCGCCTGGACTTCCGCAGCGCGACGCTGCAGCGTCAGTCGCTGGTTGAGGTAACCCTTGTCGGTGATCTCGCCGGCGGCCATGCTGGGCGCGTCCGGCAGCAGCAGCGCGCAGGCCGGCACCTGGGACGAGCCGCCGCCCTCGGCCTTCAGCGCCCGCAGGCCAGCCTGCACGCGCGGGCGCAACTCCTCGGCAGGCAGCGCACGAGCAGCTTCGCTGAGGAACACCAGGGCGCCGATCTCATGGCGGTCGTGGCCCGTGATCACCACGTCCTGGGCCAGCGGGGCCAGCGCGGTCACCACCTTCAGGCGCAGCGTGCCCACGCAGACCCAGGTGCCGCTGGTCAGCTTGAAGTCCTCCGCCACACGGCCGTTGAACACGATGCCCGAAGCCGGATCGGCCTCGTCCTGCAGATAGCCGGCGTCGCCGATGCAGTAGAAGCCCTCCTCGTCGAAGGCCGCCGCCGTGGCCTCGGGGTTGCCGCGGTAGCCCGGAAAGATGTGCGGCCCGCGCACGCGCATCTCGAGCTTGCCGCCCTGGGGCACGAACTTCACCTCGGCCCCGGGCAGCGGGTTGCCTATCACGCCCGGCCGGTCCAGGTGCCAGTTGGCGAAGGTGATGGCCGGCGAGGTCTCGGTGGAGCCCCAGGATGTGGTGAACCACACCGGCGCTTCGCGCACGCGAGCTGACACCGCCTCCAGTCGACGCCAGGTCGACTCGGGCATGCCGGAGCCGGCGTAGAACACCATGCGCAGGCGGCTGAAGAAGCAGCGCGCGAGCTCGGCATCACCCTCCAGAGCGGGCAGCATCATGTCGTAGCCCTTGGGCACGTTGAAGTAGACGGTGGGGCGCACCTGCCGCAGGTGAGCCAGGGTCCTGTCCACCAGCCCCGGCATCGGCCGCCCGTCATCGATGTACATGGTGCCGCCATGCCTGAGCACCAGGTTCATGTTGTGGTTGCCGCCGAAGGTATGGCTCCAGGGCAGCCAATCCAGCAGCACCGGCTTTTCGGTGGCCAGGAAGCGCAGCGTCTGCGCCAGCATCTGCTGGTTGGCACAGAGCATGCGATGCGTATTGATGACGACCTTGGGGAAACCGGTGGAGCCGGAGGTGAGCAGGTACTTGGCGTGGGTGTCCGGCGTGACGGCCGCGAAGGCCTGCAGCACGTCCGGCGTCTCTGCCGTGGCCAGCAGGTCCTCGAAGGCCAGGGCCCCGCGGCGTGCGGACTCGCCCCGGCTGAAGACCAGGGGCGCCGTCAAGCCAGCGCCCTCCAGCGCGGGCCCGTAGATGTCAGCATCGTCCGCATACACCAGCACCGGATGCAGCGTCCGCAGGATGCCATGCAGACGGCGGTAGTCGCCACCAGCCAGGCGGCAGTAGCCGCTGCTGATGCTGCACACCGGGCGCCCGATGTGCAGGCTGGCCAGCAGCAGCACCAGGTGATCAAGCGCGTTGTCCGACACCACCACCACGGGTCCCTGCCACGGCAGCCGCATGTCCAGCAAGGCCTGCGCGACCGAGCCCACCTGCCGGCGCAAGACCGCCCAGGACAGCATCCGCCAGCCCCCAGGCGCCGCGGCATCGGGCTCGCCGAATGCCGGCGCCCCCGGGGTCTGCACGGCCCAGCGCTCCAGCCACTCGCCGACGCAGCGGCCGAAGGGCCCCAGCGGCTGTGGCGAACGCAGCAGGAAGACACCGCCGCCCAGGTTCTCGCGCACGCAATGCCGGGGCGCAATCAGCGCCGGATCGTCGAAGAACTCCGGCACGGCGGCGGGGTGGTGTGCAGTGGGAGCGGACATCAAACTCAGCCGCGTGACACGCAGTTCAAGGTTTGATACACCTGAGCCTGTAGGCAGGTAGGGATCCTAGACAGCAGCGTGGCTCGTGCCCATCGGGAAAACACGGCGTTCCATGCAGTGGTGCATCAAAGGCGTCAACAGCCCCGGCCTTGGCCCAGTCAAGCTGCGAGGCGGCCGAGTCGGTGCCGCAGCGCCAGGGCGGCAAGGCCGACCAGCAGGTGGGTCAGCAGCTTCTGGAGCAGTTGATGCGGGCGCCGCTGGCCGGGACCTGAACGAGGCAACGCAAACCGGCCCGTCCTCCGGGAGACCGGGCCGCACTACTTCTCGTCCATGACCCACACCCCGTCCCAGGGGCCCTGGGGCGGCCGGGCCTTGAGGAGCTGGCAGCGCTGCACGTAGATGCGGGACAACTGGTCCTCGGGGTGCAGCCGCAGAGCCTCCTGGAAGGCGCCGATGGCCTCGTCCCAGCGGCCCGCGCGGTACTTGCCTATCCCGTCGTTGAACTGGTTCACCACGTCCATCAGGTGGGGGAAGCTGGCCTCATCGTGGTAGTCCAGCACTTCGAACACGGCCACCGGCTGGGTCTTGCCCTTGACGATGACGCGGTCGACCTCGCGCATGCGGTAGGTGCCACGCAGCCGCTTGCGGGTGAACTCGCTGATCAGGATGCGGGCCGCATAGCTCTTGCAGGCGGACTCCAGGCGCGAAGCCAGGTTCACGCCATCGCCGATGATGGTGTAGTCCATGCGCCGGTTGGAGCCGATGTTGCCGGACACCACCATGTCGGTATTCAGGCCGATGCCGATATGCACCGGGCGCTTGCCCTGGTCCGCGCGGGCCAGATTCCATTCGCGCAACCGGCTGATCATGGCCACGGCAGTGCGCACCGCGCGGTCCTCGTCGTCGGCGTGGGCCACGGGTATGCCGAACGCGGCCATGATCGCATCACCGATGAACTTGTCCAGCATGCCGCCTTCGCGCTGGATGCAATCCACCATGATCGCGAAGTACTCGTTGAGCAGGCTCACGGTGGCCTGCGGGCCCAATTCCTCCGTCAGCGTGGTGAAGCCGCGGATGTCGGAAAACAGCACCGTGGCCGTGACGCTGCGGCCACCGAGCAGCTCGGCTCCCGCGGCGAGCACCTGATCTGCGATGGACGGGTCCATGTAGCGCGACATCGTGGACCTCAAGCGCTTTTCGGTGGAGACATCCTCCAGCATCAGCATGGAACCCAGGCGTCGGCCCTCGCCGCTGACCAGGGCGGTCAGGGTCAGGTTGACGGCCCGCGCCTCCTTGCGCAGACACAACTCCACGTCCATGGCCAACTCGGTGCTGCGTGTCTGGTCGACACGGTCAAGCTTATCCAGCATCCAGGCATTCGCGTCCGCGAAAAGTTCAGCGGCCGTGCGGCCGAGCACGTCGCGCTCGCGCATTTGAAGGATTCGCAACCCTGCGGGATTGCAGGTCACCACTCGCCGATCGGTATCCAGCGTCAGCACGCCACTGGACATGGACTGCAGCACGCTGTCGTTGTAGTTCTTCATGTTCTGAACGTCGGCGAACAGCTTGGCGTTCTCCAGTGCAATCGAGATCTGCGCCGTGAAGGCCCTCAGGCGCGACTCGTCCTCGTCGGTGAATGGCCCGCCGCGCTTGTTCAGTACCTGGGTGACGCCGATGACCTTGCCAGCCTGGTTGACGATCGGCACGCACAGGATGGAGCGTGTGAAGAAGCCGGTCTTGCGGTCGAACGCCGGGTTGAAGCGAAGATCCGCGTAGGCGTACGGGATGTTGATGGTGCGGCCGCTGCTGAAGGCGGCCCCCGCAATGCCGGCATGGTTGGGCAGCCGGATCTGCATCGACTGCAGCCCCTGCCCCACCTCGGACCACAGCTCGCCGGTCTTCTCGTCGTTCAGAAAGAGCGTGGACCGCTCAGCCTTGAGCATGCGGGTGGCCTCGCCCATGACCTTGCGCAGCAACACCCGGATGTCGATCTCCGAGGTGACATCCGACACCACATCCAGGAACTCCATCTCCTGCTGTCGCAGCAGGCGCATGCGTTCGATGGACTGCAGGCTCTGCAGCGCCAGCGCGCTGTGGTTCGTCATCGCCGTCAGCAGCTCCAGGTCCGCCTTGGTGAAACGACCCTTGAGACGGTTGATGACCTGCGACACACCAATGATCTCGCCACGACCGGTGCGTACCGGCACACAGGCGATGCTGCGGGTGATGAATCCGGTCTGTTCGTCGTTGGCCCGGCTGAACCGCGGGTCGGCATAGGCGTCATGCACGACCAGGCTCTCGCCCGTGGTGAACACATGCCCGGCGATACCCAGGTTGTTCAGCAGGCGGATCTCGCGGCGACGGCTGCCCTGCGCGATGCGGGAGTACAGCTCGCCCGTCTGGGGGTCATTGAGGAAGAGGCTGCCGCGCTCGGCCTGCAGTTCCTGGGCGGTCACCTGCACCAGGGCTTCCAGCACCTCGTCGAGGGACTCGACGCCAGAGACCTTTTGCGAGATGCCCAGCAGCACCTCGGCAAAGCGTAGCCGGCGCTCCAGGGCCGCTGGTGACCTGACCGGCAACGCAGCGCTGTGGCTCCCGCTGCGCCCCGCGATGCTGGTGCGCCCCGAGGTCTTCACCGGGCCGGTTCCCGCTGCGAACCGTCCAAGGCCCGGTCGAGCTGTTCGCGCAGACTGGTGATCGTCTGCGTCAGGTGGCGATGTTCTTCCTGCTGCTCGCGCGCGCAGGCCTGCAGGGCCCGCTCTTGCTCGATCCTGGCGGCTTCCAGGGCGTCTCGCAGGGCCGACACGGTGGCCTTGAGCTGTGCGAGCTCCTGGGCACCGGCAGCCAGGGCCTGCTGGACCGCCGCGTCCTTCTCGACCTGAGCGGCTGCCAGGACATCACGCAGCGCCGAGATCGTGGACTTGAGCTGGTGCGACTCCTGCACGCCAGCCGTCGCGGCCTCCCGCAGGTCGCGCTCGTGGCCCTGCGCTTGGGCATCCAGGGCCTCGCGCTGCGCCGCCAGAGACAGTTGCAACTGCCTGACCTCGGCCTGCAAGGCCGTCACCTCCGACATGTCGGCATCGACTTCGGACAGCGCGTGCGCAGCCGCCGCGGGCGAATCCTGTCGCAGCGCAGAACGCGGGGATTTCATCGAGCGGACGGTTGACACGCCGGCTACACGCTCGATTCAGACGCCATGACCCTTGATGTAGGTCTCCAGGAATCCGATCTGTTCACCCATGCGCCGGATGTTGTCCTTGACGACGTCACCCACCGAGACGACCCCGATCACGCGGCGGCCGTCCCACACGGGCAGGTGGCGAAATCCACGGTTGGCCATCAACCCCATGCAGGCCTCCAGCGGATCGGTCGGCTTGACAGTCATCGGATCGGGGGTCATGACCTCGCTGACCAGGGTATGCCGGGCATCGCGGCCGGGCAGCAGCACCTTGATGGCGCAGTCGCCCTGGGTGATGATGCCCGCCAACCGGTCATCGTCCATCACCAGCACGGCCCGCACGCGCTGGTCGCGCATGTGCTGCAGCGCCAGAACGACGGGATCGCCAGGCCGAACCGACACGATGCGATGGGGCTTGGTCTGCAGACACTGAGCTACGGTGGCCATGGTCATGGACTGCCCCTGGTAGCGGGGCGAACAAGGACGGATCGCTGATGTTAGCCCGAAGCCGCAGGTGCCGCGACCAGGAGCGTGAAACCAGGGATCCGGCGGGTCTGGCAGTCAAGTCGGTGGTTCGGGACTCTGGGCTGCGTCCCTGTCAGCCCCAGCAGGGGCCGCCGGAGCTCCTGCCGGTTGGGCCATGTCTTCATGATTGAAAACGAATGACCGGAGCAGTCGCCCGCCAGCAAGGACACCCACCGCGCAAGGGAGTTGCGCGGCGGTTGGCAAGGCACGATAGCGATGGGGGCCGAAGGAGACCGCGGCCGGAATTCAATCGGCCTGCTTGCGCAGGTAAGCCGGGATCTCGATCTCGTCCATGCCGCTGCTGGCCAGGGTCTCCACCTTGGAGCGGGCACTGCGCCACACGCTGGGGGTGCCCAGGGCAGCGTAGTCTGCCTGCGGGGCGTGGGGGGCCTGGCCCATGGAGGAGCCCGCGACCACGCTCTGACCCAAAGTGGGCATGTTATCGGTGCCGGTGCGCAGCAGGGGTTGCGCGAGTGCCGAGGTCTGCACCACGGTGAGCGGCGCCTGCTGACGCCTGGTGGCTCCGGACAGGCCGGTGGCGATGACGGTCACGCGCAGCTGGTCCCCCAGGCTCTCATCGTAGGCGGCGCCAAAGATCACGTGGGCGTCCTCGGCCGCATACATGCGGATGGTGTTCATTGCCGTGCGCGATTCGCTGAGCTTGAAGCTCGCCCGCGAGGCCACGATCAACACGAGCACGCCGCGTGCGCCCGACAGGTCGATGCCTTCCAGCAGCGGGCAGGCCACGGCCTGCTCGGCCGCCTTGCGGGCGCGGTCCGGACCGGTGGCGATGGCCGTGCCCATCATGGCCTTGCCGGGCTCGCTCATCACCGTCTTCACGTCCTCGAAGTCCACGTTCACGAAGGCGTCCATGTGGATGATGTCGCTGATGCCGCCCACGGCGTTCTTCAGCACGTCATTGGCATGGGCGAAGGCGGCCTCCTGCGTGACGTCGTCACCCATCACCTCCAGCAGCTTCTCGTTGAGTACGACGATGAGGGAATCCACATTGGCTTCCAGCTCCGACACGCCCTGCTCGGCCTGCTTGGCGCGGCGACCGCCCTCGAACTCGAAGGGCTTGGTGACCACGCCCACCGTCAGGATGCCCATCTCGCGGGCCACGCGGGCGATCACAGGCGCCGCGCCCGTGCCGGTACCGCCGCCCATGCCCGCGGTGATGAAGAGCATGTGGGCGCCGTCCAGGGCGCCGCGGATGGTGTCGATGGCCGCCTCGGCGGCCAGGCGCCCGGCCTCGGGCCTGGCGCCCGCTCCCAGACCCGTGCTGCCCAGTTGCACCAGCGTACCGGCGCCGCTGCGGTTCAGTGCCTGCGCATCGGTGTTCGCGACGATGAAGTCCACCCCCTGCACGCCTTGGCTGATCATGTGCTGGACGGCGTTGCTGCCGCCGCCGCCGACGCCGATCACCTTGATCTGCGTGCCTTGGTCGAACTCTTCGATCATCTCGATTGCCATCTTCACTCTCCTTGCCTTCCAGCAGTTGCCATCCAAGTTGCCATCACATGACACCGGGCGGGTGGTTGTTCTCCGACCCCGATGCCGCCTTCACTCTAGAAATTGCCCAGGATCCAATCTTTCGCGCGTCCGAGCACCGTCTTGACCGAGCCAGCCTGGCGCGCGGCCTTCTGGCCGCGGCTTCGGGCGATGCGCGCCTCTTCAAGCAGGCCCATCACGGTGGCCGAGCGCGGGTTGGCCACCATGTCGTACAGCGCCCCGTGGTACAGCGGGAGGCCCTTGCGAACAGGCTTGAGGAAGATGTCTTCGGCCAGCTCCACCATGCCGGGCATGACCGCCGAGCCACCGGCCAGCACGATGCCGCTGGACAGGCGTTCCTCGCAGCCGCTGTCTCGGATGATCTGTTGCACGAGCGAGAAGATCTCCTCCACCCGCGGCTCTATGACGCCGGCCAGCGCCTGGCGGCTGAGCATGCGAGGGGCCCGGTCGCCCAGTCCGGGCACCTCCACCTGCTCGGCCGGGTCGGCCAGCAGCTGCTTGGCCACGCCGAACTCGACCTTGATCTGTTCGGCGTCCTTGGTGGGGGTGCGCAGCGCCATGGCGATGTCGCTGGTGATGAGGTCGCCGGCGATGGGGATGGTGGCCGTGTGGCGCACCGAGCCCTCGGTGTAGATCTGCACATCGGTGGTGCCTGCGCCGATGTCCACCACCGCCACGCCCAGTTGCCGCTCGTCCTCGGTCAGGGCGGCGCAGGAACTGGCGCTGTGGTTGAGCATCAGGCGCTCGACTTCCAGCCCGCAGCGGCGCACGCACTTGATGATGTTCTCGGCCGCGCTCTGCGCACCGGTGACGATGTGCACCCGCACTTCCAGCCGGCTGCCGCTCATGCCGATGGGCTCCTTGACCTCGTGCCCGTCGATGATGAACTCCTGCGGCTCCACCAGCAGCAGGCGCTGGTCGTTGGGGATGTTGATGGCCTTGGCCGTCTCCACCACGCGGGCCACGTCGGTGGGTGTGACCTCGCGGTTGTCGCGCACGATGACCATGCCCGTGGAGTTCTGGCCGCGGATGTGGCTGCCGGTGATGCCGGTGTAGACGCTGGTGGTGCTGGTGATCTTGCAGGCCGCCATCATCTCGGCCTCCTTGAGAGCCTGCTGGATGCTCTGCACGGTGGCGTCGATGTTGACCACCACGCCGCGCTTGAGCCCGTTGGTGGCCGAGACGCCCAGCCCGGCCAGGCGCAGCTCGCCACCTTCCACGATCTCGCCCACCACCACCATCACCTTGTGGGTGCCGATGTCGAGCCCGACGACGAGGTCCTTGCATTCCTTGGCCATTCATTTTCTCCGCTGCGCAGGTGCCGGCGAGGCGATGGTGACGTTGCGCAGATGCACGGCGTAGCCGTCAGGGTGGCGCAGGTCGGCGTGCAGGACAGGAGCCTTGAAGTGGCCGGTCACCTGCGTGATGGTGTCGACGAAGCGACGCACCCGGGCCAGCACCTCCTCCGGGCTGCCGCGGCCGAGTTCGATGTCCGCGCCGCCGTCGAGCTCGACACGCCAGGAGCCGCGCCCGCTCAGGACCAGCAGATCCACCGAACGGTCGTGCCGCGCGAACAGGTCCTTGAGCTGGACCAGCATGTGCAGCATCTGTGGTGCACTGCCCTGGGGGCCAGCCAGCCCGGGCAGATCCTCGTCCTCGACGTCGCCGATGTTGGCCTCGAAGACCTCGCCGACCTGATTGACCAGTCGGTCGTGGTCGTCCGTCCCCTTCCACAGCGCCACGGCACGGTGCTCTTCCAGACGCACGGCCAGACCGTCGGGCCAGACGCGGCGCACCACGGCCTTGCGTACCCAGGGCGCGGCCTCAAAGGCCTCACGTGCGCGCTGCAGATCGGCGCCGAAGAAGTTGCCGGACAGGCGCGGCATGGCGTTGGCGCGGATCGTGGACACGCTGTTGCGCTGCAGTTCGCCCTCCAGCTGGATGTGGCGCACGGGGAACAACGGTGTTCTTCCCAGCCACAGCAGGCTGGCGGCGAGCGCGGCCGCGCCGGCCAGGACCATCAGGGCTGAGGCGGCGTGACTCATCCAGCGCACCTCCGCGGGAAGCACGAGGGCGGAGCCTGCCATCACATCTTCCCCTCGGTGGCCGGCGCCGGCTGGCTGTCCAGTCGCGCCTGGGTCAGCAGGTGCAGGCACAACTGAGGGTAGTCCATGCCCGCTGCGCGTGCGGAGATGGGCACCAGCGAGTGGCTGGTCATGCCGGGCGAGGTGTTCATCTCCAGCAGGAAGGGCTGGCGGTCGCGGGCGCGGATCATCAGGTCCGCGCGGCCCCAGCCCCTGCAGCCCAGGGAGCGGTAAGCCTCCAGCACGATGCGCTGGATCTCGGCCTCCTCGGCCGCCGGCAACCCGCTGGGGCAGTGGTAGATCACGTCGTCGGTGAAGTACTTGTTCCGGTAGTCGTAAGCCCCCTCGGGCGCCTGGATGCGCACGACCGGCAGCGCCCTGGCCGAGACCCCGCTGCCGAGCACGGGGCAGGTGACTTCCTCGCCCTCGATGAACTCCTCGCACAGCACGTCCGGGTCGTGGCGGGCCGCCAGCCGCACCGCATCCTGCAGCTGGGAGTATCCCGCCACTTTGGTCACGCCGATCGAGGATCCTTCCCTGGGCGGCTTGACGATCAGGGGCAGGCCGATCTCGTCGGGCACGGCCATGACCGCCTCGCGCTGCTGGCGCTCGGGCGCCAGCCAGACCCAGCGCGGCGTGGGCAGGCCCTGGGCCTGCCACACGCGCTTGGTCATCACCTTGTCCATGGCGATGGCGCTGGCCATCACGCCAGATCCCGTGTAGGGCAGACGCAGCAGTTCCAGCGCGCCCTGCACCGTGCCGTCTTCCCCGTGGCGACCGTGCAGGGCGATGAAGACACGGTCAAAGCCCTCGGTCTTGAGGTCGGTCAGCGGACGCTGCGCAGGGTCGAAGGCCTGGGCATCCACGCCGCACGAGCGCAGGGCCTGCAGCACGCCCGTGCCCGACATCAACGAGATCTCGCGCTCGGCGCTGTCGCCGCCCATCAGGACGGCCACCCGGCCCAAGGCTCGCACGTTCACAGCCGCCGCGCTCATCGGCCGCCCCCTGCAGGCGTGGCCAGCAGCTCGCACACCTGCTGCGGCACGCCACCGATGGAGCCCGCGCCCATGGCGATGACCACGTCGCCCGCCCGCACAAACTCGGCGATGGCCTGCGGCATGCGAGCGATGTCGCCGACGAAGACCGGGTCCACCCGGCCTGCCACGCGCAAGGCGCGCGCCAAAGCGCGGCCGTCCGCCGCGACGATGGGCGCCTCGCCCGCGGGATAGACCTCCGACAGCAGCAGCGCGTCGGCCGTCCCCATCACCTGGACGAAGTCTTCGAAGCAATCGCGTGTGCGGGTGTAGCGGTGCGGCTGGAAGGCCAGCACCAGGCGCCGGCCGGGAAAGGCGCCGCGCGCCGCGGCGATGACGGCCGCCATCTCCACCGGATGGTGACCGTAGTCGTCGATGAGGGTGAACGCGCCGCCGCCCTGGCCTGCGGGCACCGGCAGCTCGCCCCAGCGCTGGAAGCGCCGGCCCACGCCACGAAAGCCCGCCAGCGCGTGCAGCACGGCCTGGTCGGGCAACTCCAGCGCCTGCGCCACGGCAATGGCCGCCAGGGCGTTGCGCACGTTGTGCACGCCGGCCAGATTCAGCGTCACGGCCAGGTCAGGCCGCGGCGTCTTCCCGGCAGCGCCCGCAGCGGCACTGCGCCGGCAGGTGAAGCGCATCTGCCCCCCCGCCAGGGCCTGCACGTCCAGCGCCCGCACCTGCGCGTCATCGCCCAGCCCGTAGGGGATCAGGGGCCGGGAGATCATGGGCAGGATGGACCTGACGCCGGGGTCGTCGGTGCACATCACCGCCGCGCCGTAGAAGGGCAACCGGTGCACGAACTCCACGAACGCCCCCCGCAGGCGCGTCAGGTCGTGGCCGTAGGTGTCCATGTGGTCGGCGTCGATGTTGGTCACCACCGACAGCACCGGGCTCAGGTGCAGGAAGGAGGCGTCGCTCTCGTCGGCCTCCACGACGATGTAGTCGCCCTCGCCCAGGCGCGAGTTGGTGCCCGCGCTCTCGAGCTTGCCGCCGATGACGAAGGTGGGGTCCACGCCGGCCTCGGCCAGCACGCTGGCCACCAGCGAAGTGGTGGTGGTCTTGCCGTGGGTGCCGGCGATCGCGATGCCCTGCTTCAGGCGCATCAGCTCGGCCAGCAGCACAGCGCGCGCCACCACCGGCACCTTGCGGGCGCGCGCGGCCAGCACCTCGGGGTTGTCCGCCTTCACCGCGGTGGAGGTGACGACCGCCTGCGCCCCTTCGATCTGAGCGGCCGCGTGGCCGATGAAGACGCGTACGCCCAGGCTGGCCAGACGCTGGGTGACGGGGCTCTCGGCAGCATCCGAGCCCGAGACGCGGTAGCCCAGGTTGTGCAGGATCTCGGCAATGCCGCTCATGCCAGCGCCGCCAATGCCCACGAAGTGGATGTGCCTGACGGCGTGCTTCATGCGCGCATCCCCCACAGTCGTTGCAGCTCGTCAGCCACACGGGCCGCCGCCTGAGGCTGGGCCAGGCTGCGGGCGCGCCGGGCCATGGCCAGCAAGGCCTCGCGATCCAGCGCCTGCAGGCGCTGCGCCAGGGCCTCGGGCGTGAACTCGGCTTGCGGCAGGTGCACGGCCGCGCCGTGCCCGGCCAGCCACTGGGCGTTGTCGCGCTGGTGCGAGGTGGTGCTCACCACCAGCGGCACCAGCATGCTGGCCACGCCGGCGGCGCACAGCTCGCTCACGGTGACGGCGCCGGCACGGCACAACACCAGGTCGCAGTGGGCCAGTTGTGTGGCCATGTCGTCGATGAAGGGCCGCACATCCGCCTGCAGGCCTGCGGCGGCGTAGGCGGCGCGCACCTCGTCGGCCTGCGCGGCGCCAGTCTGGTGCACCACCCAGGGCCGAGCGCCCGTCTCCATCAGCGCCAGGGCCTGCGGCACGGTGCGGTTGAGCACCTGGGCGCCCAGGCTGCCGCCCACCACCAGCAGGCGCAGGGCGCCGCTGCGCCCGGCCAGGCGTTCAGCAGGCTCGGTCAAGGCCTCGATCTCGGCACGCACCGGGTTGCCCGTGACCACGCCCGCCTTCACCCCCTTGACCGCCGGGCCGTCAAAGCCGAAGGCCACGCGATCGGCCACGGGCAGCAGGCTCCTGTTGGACAGCAGCAGCGCCGCATCGGCGTTCACCAGCATCAGCGGCTTGCCCAGCAGGCTGGCCATCAGCCCGCCGGGGAAGCAGACGTACCCGCCCATGCCCAGCACCACATCAGCCCCGCGGCGCCGCAGGATGCGCAGGCAGTCCCAGAAGGCCTTGAGCAGGCGCAGGCCGCCCGTGGCGGTGTGCAGCAGACCCTTGCCGCGCAGGCCGCTGAAGGCGATGGTGTCCATCTCGATGCTGGCCGCGGGTACCAGGCGGTTCTCCATGCCCTGCGAAGTGCCCAGCCAGCTCACGGTCCAACCGCGGCAGCGCATCTCGCGCGCCACCGCCAAGCCCGGCATGATGTGCCCGCCCGTGCCTGCAGCCATGATGACCAGGTGCGGCACGCGCGTCATGTGCGCCCTCCTCGCATGAGGGCTCTGTTCTGGCTTCGCCGGAGCAGCCCTGCGGCTTGGAGCCTGCGAAACGCCCCGCCACGCCCGCTCGTACGCCCCAGACAACGCCACTCTTCGTTGCAAATGCTCGTCGTAGCCCGAGCTACGCCTGCGCTTTGCGCCTCGATTGACGCTGCCTGAGGCACCCGCTCGGGCACGCCGGAACATTTCACAGGCTCTGCCGCCGCATGCCGCCTCACGGTGTTCGGCGGCATCCTCATGCTCGGCCTCCTCGCATGAGGGCTCTGTTCTGGCTTCGCCGGAGCAGCCCTGCGGCTGCCGCCGCATGCCGCCTCACGGTGTTCGGCGGCATCCTCATGCTCGGCCTCCTCGCATGAGGGCTCTGTTCTCAATATCCACTCGCAGCACCAGGGCCAGCGCGATCAGGTTCATCAGGATGCCCGAGCCGCCGAAGCTCATGAGCGGCAGCGTCAGGCCCTTGGTGGGCAGCACGCCCAGGTTCACGCCCATGTTGATGAAGGCCTGGCCGGCGAACCAGATGGCGATGCCTTGGGCCATCAGGCCGGCGAACACGCGGTCCAGCGCGATGGCCTGGCGGCCGATGTTGATCATGCGGCGCACCATCCAGAAGAAGCCGACGATCACAGCCAGCACGCCCACCAGCCCCAGCTCCTCGCCGATCACGGCCAGCAGGAAATCGGTGTGCGCCTCGGGCAGGTAGTGCAGCTTCTCCACGGACGAGCCCAGGCCCTGACCGAACAGGCCACCGCGGCCGAATGCGATCAGCGAGTGCGTGAGCTGGTACGCCTTTCCCTGCGCGTTGGCTGGGTCCCAAGGGTCCAGATAGGCCAGGATCCGGCCCCGACGCAGTTCGTCGAAGGCGATGATCATGGCCAGCGCCGCGATGGCCATCGCCGCGATGAGGAAGAACATGCGGGCATTGACCCCGCCCAGGAACAGCACCCCCATGGCGATGGTGGCGATGACGATGAAGGCGCCCATGTCGGGCTGGCGCAGCAGCAGCAGGCCCACCACCAGCACCGCCAGCGCCATGGGCCAGACGGCACGCACGAAGTTCTCGCGCGCATCCATCTTGCGCACCATGTAGCTGGCCGCGTAGAGCACCATGGCCAGCTTGGCGTACTCCGAGGGCTGGAAGTTCATGACGCCCAGAGGCATCCAACGGCGCGAGAAGTTCACCACCTTGCCGATGCCGGGAATCAGCACCAGCGCCAGCAGCAGCAATGCCAGCAGGAAGAGATGGCCGGTGTACTTTTCCCACCAGGTCAGCGGTACCTGCAGCACCAGCAACGCCATTGTCGAGGCGATGCTGATGGCCAGCAGGTGACGGTTCAGGAAATGGGTGGCGGCGTAACGGGCGAACTTGGGGTTGTCCGGCAGCGCCACCGAGGCGGAATACACCATCACGATGCCCAAGGCCAGCAGGGCCAGGGCCACGGCGACGAACGCCTGGTCAAAGCCAGTGATGCGGCTGACCCCTGGCGAGCGCAGCTCGAAGCGATCGCGCACCGGCAGGGGCTGCGCAGCGGCGCTGCTGGAGACCCGCGAGGCCGCCCTCATGCCACGACCTCACCGCGTTCGGCGGCCCAGTCTCGCACCGCCTGCACGAAGACTTCGGCCCGGTGGCCGTAGTTCCGGAACATGTCCCAGCTGGCGCAGGCCGGGCTGAGCAGCACCGCATCGCCGGGCTGCGCCTGCGCGAAGCACCAGGCCACCGCCGCCTCCAGCGTCTCATGGGTGGCCCGCGGCACGGCAGCAGCGTCCGGGTCCGCCAGGAGGGCCGCCTCGATCACGCGGGCATCGCGCCCGATCAACGCCACCGCCCGGGCGTGCTGCGCCACCGCCGGGGCCAGCGGCGCGAAATCCTGCCCCTTGCCGTCGCCGCCCAGGATGACCACCACGCGCGCCGGATCGCGATCGGCGCCCAGCCCCTTCAGCGCCGCGACGGTGGCCCCGACGTTGGTGCCCTTGCTGTCGTCGAAGGCCTCGACCTCGCCGATGCGGCCGACCAGTTCGAGCCGGTGCGGCTCGCCGCGGTACTCGCGCAGGCCGTGCAGCATGGGCGCCAGCGGGCAGCCGATGGCCGTGGCCAGGGCCAGCGCGGCCAGAGCGTTGCTGGCGTTGTGGCGCCCGCGCAGGCGCAGGGCATCGGCGGGCATCAGGCGCTGCAGATGCAGTTCCTCGGGCTCGGCTTCGGCCTCGGAGCCACGCTTGCGCCGCACGGCGGTCTCGTCCCCCGGCAGGGCGCGCACCAGCCAGGCCATGCCGTGTTCGGTGACCAGGCCGAAGTCACCCGGTCGCCGCGGCGCCTGCAGCCCGAAGCGCAGCACCTGGCGGGGCTCAGGGCGGACTTCGCCCTTGGCCGGCTTGCCGCTGAACACGGGCGGCTCCATGGCCGCCACCAGCGGGTCGTCCACGTTCACCACCATCCACCCCTGCTGGCCAAAGATGCGCGCCTTGGCCGCGGCGTAGGCCGCCATGGTGCCGTGCCAGTCCAGGTGGTCCTGCGAGAGGTTGAGCACCGCGGCCGCAGCGGGGTCGAAGCCCAGCGCATCGTGAAGCTGGAAACTCGACAGCTCCAGCACCCACACCTGGGGCAGCGTGCCTGCATCCAGCCGCTCGGCCAGGGTGTCCAGCATGGTCGGGCCGATGTTGCCTGCCGCCACCGCCGTGCGTCCGGCGCGCTCCACCAGCAGGGCCGTCAAGGCGGTGGTGGTGGTCTTGCCGTTCGTCCCGGTGATGGCCAGCACCTGCGGCGCGTAGGCCTGCGCCTGCTTCAGCGCGGCCAGGGCCTGGACGAACAGGTCGAGTTCGCCGCTCACCCTCAAGCCCTTGTCACGGGCGGCCTGCAGCAGGGGCGCGATGGCGGGATCTTGCGGGGCCAGGCCCGGACTCTTGAGCACCCATTGCACGGCGGCCAACCGGCCTTGCGGCCCCTGCAGGTCATCGGCAGGCAGTGGTCCGACGATGTGCTGCGCCGCAGGCACCTGGACGGCCAAGGCCTGCGCCTGCGGGGGCTGGTCGCGCGAATCCCACACCGTCACCTGCGCCCCCCAGCGCGCGCACCAGCGCGCCATCGCCAGCCCGGATTGACCGAGGCCGAGGATGAGCACATGGAGGCCGGCGAGCTGAAGCATGTCCAGGACTTCAGCGCAACTTCAGGCTGGCCAGGCCGATCAGGCACAGCAGCATGGTGATGATCCAGAAACGCACGACCACCTGTGTTTCGGTCCAGCCCTTCTTCTCGAAATGGTGGTGCAGGGGCGCCATCAGGAAGATGCGGCGGCCTTCGCCGTAGCGGCGCTTGGTGTACTTGAACCAGCCCACCTGCAGGATCACGCTCAAGGCCTCGGCCACGAAGATGCCGCCCATGATGGCGAGCACGACTTCCTGTCGGGTGATGACCGCGATCGTCCCCAGCGCCCCGCCCAGCGCCAGCGCGCCCACGTCGCCCATGAACACCTGCGCCGGGTTGGCGTTGAACCACAAGAAGGCCAGGCCGGCGCCGGCCATCGCGCCGCAGAAGATCAGCAGTTCACCCGCGCCAGGGATGTGCGGGATGAGCAGGTACTTCGCGTACACCGCGTTGCCGGTGAGGTAGGCGAACAGGCCGAGCGCGGAGCCCACCAGCACCACGGGCATGATGGCCAGGCCGTCCAGGCCGTCGGTGAAGTTCACCGCGTTGCTGGCGCCCACGATGACGAACCAGCTCAGCGCGATGAAGCCGTAGACCCCCAGCGGGTAGCTCACGCTCTTGAAGAAGGGCACCATCAAATCGGCCTTGGGCGGCAGTTCATTCGAGAAGCCGCTGGCGATCCAGTTGAAGAACAGTTCCAGCACGCGCAGGTTGGACACCTCCGACACGCTGAAGGCCAGGTACAGCGCGGCCACGAGACCGATCACCGTCTGCCAGAAGAACTTCTCGCGCGAGCGCATGCCCTCCGGGTCCTTGTGCACCACCTTGCGGTAATCGTCCACCCACCCAATGGCGCCGAAGCCGAAGGTCACCAGCATCACCACCCAGCAGAAGCGGTTGCTCCAGTCGAACCACAGCAGCGTGGACACGCCGATGCCGATGAGCACCAGCACACCGCCCATGGTGGGGGTGCCGCGCTTGTCCAGGTGCGCCTGCACGCCGTAGGTGCGGATGGGCTGGCCGAACTTCATCTCGGTCAGGCGACGGATGACCCACGGCCCGAAGGCCAGGCCGATCAGCAGCGCCGTCATGGCCGCCATCACCCCGCGGAAGGTCAGGTACTGGAAGACGCGCAGGAAGCCCAGTTCCTCCGGGAACAGGGCCAGCAGCCATTGACTCAGGCTCAGCAGCACGCAGGGCTCTCTGGCGCCGCCGGGGGCGCCTGTGGGGGGGTGTTGGCAGGGAGCGCTGGGAGGGGCGCTGAAGGGGGCACTGAAGGGGACGCTGACGCTGCCGCAGACCACGACGTCAGGGCGTCAACCACGCGTTCCATGCGCATGAAGCGCGAGCCCTTGACCAGGATGCTGGCAGCCGCCGGCAGGCCGTGGGCGGCCCCGGCCCCAGGCAAGGCAGCCTGCAAGGCGGCCAGCAAGGCGTCGACTGTCTCGAAATGGCGGACAGCCCCCGGGGCAACCCCTGGTGACGAAGGAACTGCACCATCAGCCCCGGAGGCCGTGGATGCTTTGCGAGCCGCCCGCGCTGCCTGCGCCGTATGCGCCGCAAGAGGGCCGACGCACCACAGGTATTCCAGACCGGCTTCACGGGCCCGCGCGCCCACCTCGGCGTGGAAGGCCGGACCTTGCGAACCCACCTCGCCCATGTCACCGAGAACCAGCCAACGCGGCCCCGGCAGACCGCACAGCACTTCGATGGCCGCGAGCACGGAGTCGGGGTTGGCGTTGTAGCTGTCGTCCACCAGCGTGGCCGCGCGGCCGGCCCAGGGCAAGGCACGCACCTGCGACCGGCCCTTCACCGGGCGGAAGGCCTCCAGCCCCTGCTGGATGGCCGACAAGGGTTCACCGGCAGCCTGCGCGCAGACGGCGGCGGCCAGCGCGTTGCGCACGTTGTGCAGCCCCGGCACGGCCAGTCGCACGCGCAAGCGCGCGGTGTCCAGCCGCAGTTCGACATGCCAGGCCTGGGCCGTGGCGTCCCAGTCCGCCTGCGCGCTGGCGTAGGCCTGCCCTTGCAATGCGAAGGTGCGCACCTCGCGGGTGCCGGCCATCTGGCGCCACACTGCGGACATCGGGTCGTCGGCGGGAAACACCGCGATCCCCGAGGCCGGCAGGGCCTGCAGCACGGCCCCGTTCTCGCGGGCCACGGCCTCGAGCCCGGCCATGAACTCCTGGTGCTCGCGCTGGGCGTTGTTGACCAGACCCACCGTGGGGGCCGCCAGCCGGGCCAGCAGCCCGATCTCGCCAGGATGGTTCATGCCCAGCTCCACCACGCCCACCCGGTGCCAGACCTCGTCGTCCTGACGCAGACGCAACAGCGTCAGGGGCACGCCGATGTGGTTGTTCAGGTTGCCCTGCGTGGCAAAGGCCCCGGCGCCGTGGCCGGCGCGCAAGATGGAGGCGATCATCTGCGTGACCGTGGTCTTGCCGTTGCTGCCGGTCACCGCGATCAGCGGCAGGTGAAAGCGCTGTCGCCACGCGCCGGCCAGTGCCTGCAGGGCCGCCAGCGCATCGGGCACCTGCAGGCCGCTCAGGCCCGCCTGGGCCAGCCCACGCTCGCAAAGCGCCGCCACGGCGCCGGCCTGGCGCGCCGCGGGCAGGAAGTCATGGGCATCAAAGCGCTCGCCGCGCAGCGCGACAAAGAGGTCGCCGGCGCGCAGGCTGCGGGTGTCGGAGTGAACTCGCTCGAAGCGCACCGCGCCGTCACCTACCAGGACGGAGCCCGGCAACAGCGCATGGGCCTGGGCCAGGGTCATCATGGGCGCTGCCCCGCGGGCGCGCGAGGCGCGGCCTCCACCGCCGACCCGGCCGGGTTGAGCGGGGCGGCCCGCCCAGACCGGGCACGGGCCGACAGGGCCGCTGCGGCCTCGGTCACATCGCAGAAGGGATGCTTGATGCCTGCGATCTCCTGCGTCTGCTCATGGCCCTTGCCGGCGATCAGCACCACGTCCTGGACGGCGGCTGCCTGCACCGCATGCGCGATGGCCGCGCGGCGATCTTCGATGACCACCAGCGTGCAAGGCGCGTCCGCGCTGGCCGCGAGGCTGGCGGGGGCGGCATCGGGCGTGTCGTTGTCCGGACAAGGCCCGGCCGCCTCGCGCGCCCCGGCCAGGATCTGAGCCAGGATGCCCTGCGGCGCCTCGCTGCGCGGGTTGTCGCTGGTCACCACGACGTGCGCCGCGCCCTGCACGGCAGCGCGGCCCATCAGGCGACGCTTGGAGGTGTCACGGTCACCCCCACAGCCGAAGACACACCACAGCCGGCCCCCGCGCGCGGCAGCCAGGCCGGCCAGGGCCTGCAGCGCCTTGCCCAGGGCGTCGGGCGTGTGGGCATAGTCCACCACCACCGCGGGCTGCGGCGCGGCGCCCACCGGGGCCACGCGCTGCAGCCGGCCCGGCACGGGCGTCGACTGCCCCAGCACGTGCGCCACCTGCGCCAGCGGCACTCCCAGGGCGCGCAGGCAGCCGGCCACGACCAGCAGGTTCTCTGCATTGAAGGCCCCGATCAGCCCGCAGCGCACCACGTGGCCCGGGCCGGTCGCGCCGCTGTCATCGGTCTCCACCAGCTCCAGCGTCAATCCCTGCTCGGTATGCCGGACGTCGCGGGCGCACAGCCGCGCGCCGGACGCGCCTGCCGAGACACCCCAAACCGCCAGGCCCGGGTGGGTTGCCAGTTCCTCAGCCCAGGCACGGCCATGGGCATCGTCCACGTTCAGTACAGCCGCCTTCAGGCCCTCCGTGTCGAACAGCGAGCGCTTGGCCGCCGCGTAAGCGTCCATGGTGCCGTGGTAGTCCAGGTGGTCTTGCGTGAGGTTGGTGAACGCGGCCACCGCCAGGGCCGTGCCGACCAGACGATGCTCGGCGATCCCGATGGAGGACGCCTCGATGGCGCAGGCCGCCAGTGCCTGGTCGACGAAGCGCCTGAACAGGCTCTGCAGGGCCACGGCGTCGGGCGTGGTCAACCCGGTGGCGTCGAAGGCGGTCGCGGGCACACCCGCGCCCAGGGTGCCCACCACGCCGCAGCCTCGGCCCAGCGCGTTCAGGGCCTGCGCCAGCCACCAGGTGCACGAGGTCTTGCCATTGGTGCCGGTCACGGCCACCACCTCCAGCGCCGCACTGGGGTGGCCCAGGAAACCGTCAGCCACCGCACCCGCCTGGCGCTTCAACTCGTCCAGGCAGGCCAGTCGGCCATCACCGGACGGCAGCGCCTGCAAGTCCAGGTCTCGCGCCTCCAGCAGGCAGGCCGCGGCCCCCGCCGCCAAGGCCGCCTTGGTATGCCGGCGCCCGTCGTGGCTGCGGCCGGGCCAGGCCAGGAACGCATCGCCAGGGCGCACCAGGCGGTGGTCGGTGCGCAGGCCGCGCGTACCCCGGGCCTTCAACCAGGCCACTGCCGCGCTGCTGGAGCCCAGGTGCTGCATCAGAAGCTCTCCACCTCGGCCGCACCGGGCTGGAAGACGATCTGCGGCTTGACCTCGATGTCGGTCGGGACCCCCATCATGCGCAGCGTCTGCTGCACCACCTGGCTGAACACCGGCGCGGCGACGTCGCCACCATAGAACACGCCGTTGCTGGGCTCGTCGACCATCACCGCCACGACGATGCGCGGGTTGTCCACCGGGGCGAGGCCGACGAACCACGAGCGGTACTTCGTGCCGTAGGTCTTGCCCTCCTGCTTGCGGGCGGTGCCGCCG
>JBJTZN010000164.1:0-29528 GCA_046087245.1 Rubrivivax sp. | reverse complement strand
GGTCGAGGCGCTTGTAGCAGCCGATACGGCACGATGGCCGCCACCTTCTCTTTGCGGCGCCCAAAGCTGATGGCCACGGGTTCACCGTCGGCGGCCATCTGGGTCAGCACCTCGGAGAACTGGGCCTTCAGTTCGGCAACGGACAGCGTCTTCATGGGTCGAAGCTTATCACTGGAGGAGTCCAAAGTGGACAACTTGTCATGATTGTGGCGGGAAGCCAGGCCGTAGGTTGCTGGGCCGCCCTGCCTGGCGCGGTACCGACGGCCCGCGGCTGAGGCAACATCACGGCATGTCGAGCCAGAACCTCTCCACCCCCCGCATCACCCTCTACCAGCAGTGGCTGGAACGCGAGCGCGGCCTGCGCTTTGCCGACTACGACGCGATGTGGGAGTGGTCGGTCACCGACCTGGACGCCTTCTGGCAGTCGATCTGGGATTTCTTCGCGCTGCAGTCGCCCACGCCGCACACGGCGGTGCTGGCGGACGACCGGATGCCCGGGGCGCGGTGGTTCCCGGGGGCGCAACTGAACTACGCGCAGCAGGTGTTCCGCCATGCCGAGGCGGCGCACGCGGCGGGGCACCCGGCCATCGTGTCCACGGACGAAGCCGGCTTGGCGCGTGGCGAGCTGGCGCAGTTGTCCTGGCCCGAGCTGCAGCAGCAGACCGCACGCTTTGCGGCGGCGCTGCGCGCCCTGGGGGTACGCCGCGGGGACCGCGTCTGCGCCGTGCTGCCCAACACGCCGCAGACGGCGGCGGTGTTCCTGGCCGCGGTGAGCCTGGGCGCGGTGTGGAGCATCTGCTCGCCCGACATGGGGCCGGTGGCCGTGCTGGACCGCTTCCGCCAGATCGAGCCTGCCGTGCTGGTGGCCTGCGACGCGGTGCGCTGGGCCGGCACGCTGCACGACAAGCGTGCCCTCGTGGACGAGCTGCAGGCGGGGCTGCCCAGCGTGCGGCATGCGGTGCGGGGGGCGGACGTGCAGGCCCTGCTCGATGGCCACGCGCCCGCGGACGCAGCGCTGGCCCGGGCCCTGGCCGCCGGGGGGGCGCAGCCGGTTCCGACCGCAGCGCTGCAGCCCACCCTTCAGCCCGTGCTCCAACCCGAGTGGCTGCCCTTCGACCACCCGCTGTGGATCGTCTACTCCAGCGGCACCACCGGCCTGCCCAAGCCCATCGTGCACGGCCATGGCGGGGTGATGCTGGAGGCGCTGAAGGGCTCGCTGCTCAACAACCTGGGGCCCACGGTGGAGACGGGCGACCGCTTCCACTGGTTCAGCACCACGGGCTGGATCATGTGGAACAGCCAGATGGCCGCGTTGCTGGGCGGCACCACCATCGGCCTGTTCGACGGCAGCCCGGGCGGGCCCTCGGCCGCGCCGGACTGGACCACGCTGTGGCGCTTTGCCGCGCTGTCGCGCGCCACCTTCTTCGGCGCGGGTGCGGCCTTCTATGCGAGCTGCCTGAAGGCCGATGTGCGGCCGATGGAGGTGTCTGACCTGACGGCGCTGCGTGCGACCTTGGATCTCTCGGCACGGCGTGCGACCTTGGATCTCTCGGCACTGCGTACGACCTTGGATCTCTCGGCACTGCGTGCCGTGGGCTCCACCGGCTCGCCCCTGTCCGACGCGTGCCACGACTGGATCTGGGAACGTCTGCCGCGTGTGGGGGGCCAGCCGATCTGGATCGACTGCATCTCCGGCGGCACGGACTTCGCCGGCGCGTTTGTGGGAGGCAACATCACGCTGCCGCAGGTGCGCGGGCAGATGCAGTGCCGCTGGCTGGGCGCGGCCGTGCAGGCCTGGGAGGAGCGGGGCGCCAGCGTCATCGACCAGGTGGGCGAACTGGTGTGCGCGCGGCCCATCCCGTCCATGCCGCTGCGCTTCTGGAACGACGAGGGCGACCGCCGATACCGTGACAGCTACTTCGACATGTACCCCGGCGTGTGGCGCCACGGCGACTGGATCCGCATCACGCCGCGGCTCGAGGCGTCCACCACGGCCCCGGCCCCAGGCCCGGCCCCTGAAGCGCCCCGCGTCATCCCCAGCGCCTTCGGCCCCGCCCCCGTGGCGCATGGCGCCATCATCTACGGCCGCAGCGACGCCACCATCAACCGCCAGGGCGTGCGCATGGGCACGGCCGAGCTGTACCGCGTGGTGGAAGCGCTGCCCGAGGTGCTGGACAGCCTGGTGGTGGACCTGGAATACCTGGGCCGCGAGAGCTTCATGCCGCTGTTCGTGGTGCTGCGCGAGGGCCTGGTGCTGGACGCCGCGTTGACCGCGCGCATCCATGCCGCCATCCGCCAGGGCCTGGGCCCGCGCTACGTGCCCAGCCAGACCCTGCAGGTGGCCGCCGTCCCGCGCACCTTGTCAGGCAAAAAGATGGAGTTGCCCATCAAGAAGCTGCTGCTGGGCGCAGACCCGGCCCAGGTGATGAACCGCGACGCCATGGCCAACGCCGCGGCGGTGGACTGGTTCGTGGACTACGCGCGGCGGCGCGGAGTTGGCTGACGCGACGGGCTCGTGCACACTGTGACGATGAGTGCGCCGACCCCCGCGGGCCTGCTGACCTGTTTGCGCTACATGCTGTTCCACGCAGTGGGGCTGCTCATGGCCGTCGCCTTGTTGGCCGGCGGGGCGTGGATCACTGCGGCGCTGGCGGGTGTGGTGGTTGTCTACGTCCTGGGTGACGAGATGGTGGGCGACGACTTGTCCAGCCCGCACTTCACCCGGCCCGCATGGCTGACCATGGAGTTGTGGATGGCGCTGCCGATGCTGGCGGGCATCGTCTGCATCGCGGTGTGGAGCGCAAGCCCCGGCGATCCGCTGGGCCTGGGCGCTGCGGTGCAGGCCCTCACCGGGTACGACGCGCTGGCCGCGCGCGAGGCCGCGGGCTGGGGCCATCGGGTCTCGGCCGTGCTGCTCACCGGGCTGATGATCGGCAGCCTGGGCACCACTGTGGCGCACGAACTGGTCCACCGGCCCTGGGACCCGGTGTCCACGGCGGTGAGCCGCTGGCTGCTGGCCTTCAGCTTCGACACCGCCTTTGCCATCGAGCATGTGCACGGCCACCATCGCCGCGTGTGCACGCCCGCCGACCCCGCCACCGCGCCGCGCGGGCGCAACGCCTGGGTGCACATCCTGCTGTCCACCTGGCAGGGTCAGCGCAGCGCCTGGCACATCGAGAGCGAGCGCCTGCGCCGGCGCGGCCTGCATCCGCTGGCACCCCACAACGCCTTGCTGCGCGGCGCGTTCAGGAGTGCCGCCCTGGTGGCCGCGGCCTGGGCCCTGGGCGGCGGCGCGGGTGCCCTGTTCTTCGTGCTGTCGGGCCTGTGCGCCAAGGGCCTGCTGGAGGTGGTGAACTACATGGAGCATTACGGGCTGGTGCGCGACCCCTGCGAGCCCGTGCAGATCCGGCACAGCTGGAACTCCCACCGGGCGCTGAGCTGCTGGGCCCTGTTCAACCTGCCCCGGCACGCGCATCACCACGTCCGCGGCTCCCTGCCGTTCCATCTTCTGAAACCCCTGCCGCAGGCTCCGGCCATGCTCGGCGGCTACATGGCCACCCTGCTTGTGGCCTTGCTGCCGCCGCTGTGGCATCGCTGGATGACGCCACGCCTGCTGCAGTGGGATGCGCAGCACGCCAACGCGGCCGAGCGGGAGCTGGCGCGGCAGGCCAACGCCCGCAGCGGGCTGCCGGCGCTGCAGCAGGCGGCGCGCGCTGCGCCCGCGCCCCAGGACTTGCGCATCGGCAGTTCGCCGCCGGCCTGAGCAGGCCACCATCCGGGCTTCGTGCCGGGGCGCTGCTGCGTTCCGGTGTCCCGCGTTGTTACGCGACTCTGCGTGCCCGGCCCGATGGACTGCCTGCGTCCCCGCCACCGACCGTTTCCCCGGCGCCTTGTCCCCTGCGGGCGCCCGCCGTGGCTGCCGCGGCCCGGCCGGGCCGGCCCGCGCGGTGCCCGGCAGGCTGGCGTGGGCGGTCCGGGACCCCGGTCGCACAGCCTCGTGGCGTGGCTGTCCCTGACCCTGGCCCTGACCCTGGCGCTAGCGCTGGCCGCCTGCGGCGCGGGCCAGAGGATGGAAGACGTGCGGCGTTCGCCGCTGAGCGTGCAGACCACGCCAGCCTACGACCCCGACGATCTCTATCGACTCTGCATCGTGGCCTTCGGTGCTGCGCCAGGCGTGACCTACCTGGGCCAGTTGTCGCAGGCAGCGGACTCGGGCCTGTCCCTGCAGCAGATCGCCAACATCCTGACCACCAAACCGGCGTTCCTGCAAGCCTACCCGGACAGTCTGAGCCACCAGGCCTTCGCGCAGCAACTGGTGGACAACGTGGTGGGAACCAGTGCCTCGCCTGAGGCCAAGGCCGAGGCGGTTGCCGACATCGTGACGGCGCTGTCGCCGCCGCTCAACCGAAGCCGTGGCGACATCGTCTACGCGATGTTCAGCAACCTGGCCCAGACCCCGGCAAGCGACCCGAAGTGGGCGGCCATGGCAAGGAAGCTGGCCCACCAGGTGGTGCACGCCAAGTACTTCACGCAGACCATGAAGATCGACACGCTGGACCCCGTGCAGTTGCGTGCCGTGGTGCAGACGGTGACGGAAGACTCCAGCGTCATGGAGGCCGAGCTGGGCGCGCACATCGACAAGGCGTTGCGGGCGGCCCTGGGCATCAAGGAGCGCTGGACCGTAGCCTTCCTGCCGACCGATGCCGACCTCCCGAACCCTGACCGGGGCTTTTACTCGTTTGCGGGCGCGTCGGACTTTGTGGCCGGGCTGGAAGCTTCGGCGCTGCGTGCGGCGCGGGCGGCGGGAAGGCGGCTGCTGATGGCGCGGGTGCAACTGGATGCGTGGCGCGAGGACGATCTGCCGCCGTGGTTGCTGGCTGCGCTGGACCAGCGCCTGAACGAGGTGCGCCAGGCCGGGATGAAGGTCACGCTGCTGTTCAACTACGACTTCAGCGAAGCCGGCCAGGACGCCAAGGCCGAGCGCATCCGTGGCCACCTGCGCCAGCTCAAGCCGGTGCTGGCCGCGCATGCGGCGGTGATCCCGTTCATGCGCGCGGGTTTCATCGGCGCCTGGGGCGAGTGGCACTCCTCGGCCTCGGGCCTCAGTTGCGGGGGCGCGCCCGGTTCACCGGCCTGCGCGGCGGCGCGGGCCGGTCGCCTGATCGTGCGCGACGCGCTGCTGGACAACGTGCCGCAGACCACGCAGATCGGCATCCGCTACCCCGCCGACCTGATGCAGTGGTACCCCGAGCCGACGCAGCAGGCGCGCCTGGGCCTGCACAACGACTGCTTTCTGGCCGGGCCCAGCGACACCGGCACGTACCAGCAGTACGGGCAGCGCGAGTACGTGCAGGCGCTGTCGGCGCGCACGGCCTTTGGCGGCGAGACCTGCGTGAACGGGCAGACGCCGGTGCGCGACACCTGCGCCGACATCCTGGACGAGGGCCGGCGCTACCACCTGGCGTGGTTGAACGCGGATTACGCCCCGTCGGTGATCGCGGGCTGGAAGGCGCAGGGCTGCCTGGCGCGGGTGTCGGCGTTCATGGGCTACCGGCTGCAGCTTGACGGTCTGGCGCATGCGGGCGAGGTGGCTGCGGGCCAGTCGCTGGACTTTGAGGTGGACCTGCGCAACGTGGGCTGGGCACGCCTGTTCACGCCGCGGCGCCTGGAGGTGAGGCTGCGCCATCGCGACACGGGGGCGACGTGGACGGCGGCGGCGGGGGACCTGCGGGAGCTGCCGCCACAGGCCGGCGCCTCCAGCCGCGTGCGCGTGACGCTGACCGTGCCCACGGGCGCGCAGCCTGGCGATCACGAGGTGTGGCTGGGCGTACCCGACGTGTTTCCTGCCACCGAGGGCGATCCACGGTTTGCGGTGCGCTTTGCCAACGCCGACAACGCCAGCGCCCAGCAAGCCTGGAGCGCCCCCCTGGGACGCTTCAGGACCGGCTCGACGGTGTACGTGCGGTGAGCCGGCTGGCGCATGGGCTCAGAGCTTGTGAAGTATTCCGGCGCGACCGAGCGGGCGTTCAAAAGGGTGCCGATCCAGGCGCAAAGCACAGCCGTAGCTCGGGCTACGGCGAGCATTTGCAACGACGAGCGGGGCCGTTTGGGGCGGACGAGCGGGTGTGCGGGGATATTTCACAAGCTCTCAGGCGAACAGGCGTTCGAGCTCGGCCTGCTGCTGCGCGTCGTAGGCGACCACGCCCACCGGCACGGTGGGCGGCAGATGGCGCCGCAGTTCGCCGGCCTCCTGCGGCGTGAACCCGCCGCACAGCTCGATGAGCTGGGTGCCCTGCGCAGCCTGCTGCTGCGCGGCTTCGATGGCCGCTGCCAGGTCAGGCACCCCGATCACCTGCGTGCTGAACTGATCGGAGGCCAGCACCGCACGGTGCTGGTGCGCGGCATAGCCGGGTGCCTTGACGATGAAGGTGAATCGGGTCAGGGGCATGGGCATGGGGGTCATCCTGGCAGGCCTCAGGGGCGGGAAGAGGCGGTGGGTGCGGCGCGAGCGCGGCGCCGCATTGTCAACGAGTGCCTTCGCCGCCTCACTCTGCCGCCGGGAGGGGGGCGTGGCCCGGCGCAGGCGGGTCGCGCAGCGTTGCGGCCACGTCGAAGAAGGCAGCCACCAGGGGCGACTGCCGCCGCTCGCGCCGGCACACCAGGTGCACGTGCGTGGCCATGTCGCAGTCGGCCAAGGGCAGCCGCACCAGGCGCGCATCGGGGACATAGGCCGAGTCGGCCACCACGCCCAGACCCAGGCCTTGTGCCACGGCCTCGCGCACGGCCTCGCGACTGCCCATTTCCACGGCCACCCGAAGCTCCAGGCCGCGGCCTCGCATCGCGGTCTCGAACACGCGCCGGGTCGTCGAGCCCGGCTCCCGGATGACGAAGCGCTGCAAGTGCAGGTCGGCCATCACCAGGCGAGGGCGCTGGGCCAGGGGATGTCCGACATGGGCGAACACCACCAGGCGCTGCCGCCGGTGGGGCACGCTCACCAGCGCGGGGTCGTCGCTGGCGTGCAGCACCACACCCAGATCGCCCTGGTGGTCCAGGATGCGCGCCACGATGGAGCCGGAGTCGCCCACGCGCACGGCCACACTCACCTGCGGGTGCCGGGGTCCGAAGCGCTGCAGGATCGGCACCACGTTGTACGGCCCGATGGCATGCACTTCCAGGTGGCCGGCGCAGCGGTTCTGCGCCGCCAGCAGCAGGGCCTGGGCGTCATCCTCCGCGCTGAAGGCGCGTCGGCTGATGTCCAGCAGCGCACGGCCGAAGGACGTGAGCTCCAGCCGGCGGCCGCGCCGGTGGAACAGCTCCACGCCATGCTCGTGTTCCAGGCGCTGGATGTGCGCCGACAGCGTGGGCTGCTGCAGGCCCAGGACACGCGCGGCGGCCGTCATGCTGCCGCAGCGCGCGGTGGCGTCGAAGGCCTTCAGGGCGGCCAGAAAACTGGTGGATGTCACGATCAATCCATTGATGCGGTCTATGGAAAGGCCGATTGCAACGCCCGAAAGTGTCACCGTCATGACACGTCGGCAGCCCACACTGCGTGCTTGCCTACCGCGTTGTCGACCCGATGCCACACCCCTGTCCTGCGCCCATGCCCGCTGCCCTGGTCCACTTGCGCGAGTTGCAGGTGCGCTTCGGGGACGGCACGCAGGCGCTGCAGCCGACCACCCTGGCAGTGGCCCGGGGCGAGTTCCTCGTGCTGCTGGGGGCCTCGGGCGCCGGCAAGTCCACGCTGCTGCGCTGCCTCAACGGCCTGGTGCGGCCCAGTTCGGGGCAGGTGCTGGTGGACGATGTGCCGGGCGGCGTCCTGACGCCGCGTCACCTGCGCACCCACCGCCGCTCCTGCGCCATGGTGTTCCAGCAGCATCACCTCATCGGCCGGCAGAGCGTCCTGGCCAATGTCCTGATGGGTTGCCTGTCGCGCCACCACCCGCTGCGCACGCTGTGGCCCTGGCCTCGAGCCGAGCAGGTGCGCGCGCTGCACTGCCTTGACCGCGTCGGCCTGCTCGACAAGGCCCTGGCGCGCGCCGACACCTTGTCGGGCGGCCAGCAGCAGCGCGTGGGCATCGCGCGAGCGCTGATGCAGGCACCCCGGCTGCTGCTCGCCGACGAGCCAGTGGCCAGCCTGGACCCTGCCACCGCCCAGGGTGTGATGAACCTGCTGCACGGCATCTGCAAGAGCGATCACCTGACGGCCGTGGTGAGCTTGCACCAGACGGCGCTGGCGCGCCGCTATGCCGACCGCATCGTCGGCCTGCGCGCCGGCCGCGTGGTCTTCGATGGCCCGCCGCAGGCGTTGACGCCGCAGCGCGAGGCCGAGTTGTACGACCCGGCGGCCCCCGCCGCGCCGCACGGGACCCACCCCGAGCGCATCGCGGCGCCGCTGGCCGCGGCCGCCTGAGAGTTTGTGAAGCATTCCGGCACCCCCCACCGACCTTGCCACCCGGCCCGTCCCAAGCCCCTTGTTGCGGAGACAACGATGACCCGACGACCCTTCACCCTGCTGATGCTGGGCCTGGCTGCCGCCGCCGGCCTGGCCGCGATACCGCCCGCGCACGCCCAGGGCCGCGACCCGGCCCGCCTGCGGGTGGCCCTGCTGCCTGACGAGAACGCCTCGACGCTGATCCAGAACGCCCAGCCGCTGAAGCAGTACCTGGAGCAGACGCTGAAGAAGGAGATCGAGCTCGTCGTCACCACGGACTACTCCTCGATGATCGAGGCCATGCGATTCGGTCGCATCGAGGTCGCCTATTTCGGGCCGTTCTCGTACGTGCTGGCGAAATCGCGGGCGCCGTCGATCGAGCCGTTCGCGGTCGGTGTGGAGCGCGGCTCGCCCACCTACCAGTCCGTCATCATCGCCACCGCGGGCGGCCCGGTACGGGCGCTGGACGACATCCGAGGCAAGGCCTTCGGCTTCGGCGATCAGGCGTCCACCTCCAGCCACCTGGCTCCGCGCGCCCACTTGCTGAAGAAGGCGCGGCTGGAGGGCGAGCGTGACTACCGCGTGGTCCACCTGGGCACACACGACGCCGTGGCGCGCGCGGTGCAGGCCGGCCAGGTGCCGGCAGGCGCGCTGTCCAAGCCCATTCTCGACAATCTGATCCGGCGCGGCACCATCGACGCGGCGCGCGTGGTGCAGCTCGACCTGTCGGCGCCCATCCCGAACTATCCGATCGTGATGCAGGCCGGCCTCGCGCCGGGTCTGAAGCAGGCCCTTCGCGATGCCTTCCTGACGATGAAGGATCCGACGGTGCTGAAGTCCTTCCGTGTCGAAGCCTTCGCGCCCACCACGGACGAGGCCTACGACGTGCTGCGCGAGACGGCCAACGTGCTCAAGCTCGACCTCGGGACGATGAAGTGATGCCGTCGATCGCTTCCGTGCTGGCCAGTGACGACCGGCGGCGTCTGCGCCAGCTGGGCGCCACCGCGGTGCTGCTGGCCGCGGCGGCGCTGGCGCTGCACCTCACGGGATTCTTCGACCCGCAGCGCTTTGCCGATGGCGGTCCGGCGTTGTGGCAGCTGGCCTCGGAGATGGTGCCGCCGGACTTCTCGCGCTGGCAGCGCTGGATCGTGCCGTTGCGCGACACCCTGGCCATGTCCGTGGCCGGCACGGCGCTGACGGTGCTGTTGTCGCTGCCGCTGGCACTGCTGGCCGCGCCCAACACCGCGCCCCATCCGCTGGTGCTGCGCGCTGCGCGCACCTTGCTGGCCGCATTCCGTTCGGTGCCGGAGATCATCCTGGGCATACTGTTCGTCGCGGCCGTCGGCTTCGGTGCGCTGCCCGGCGTGCTGGCGCTGGCGCTGCACTCCACGGGCATGGTGGCGAAATTCTTCGCCGAGGCCATCGAGCATGTCGACCCCAAGCCGCTGGAGGCTGCGCAAGCCGCGGGCGCGAGCCCGCTGCAGGTGGTGACGCACGCGGTGTTGCCCCAGGTGCTGCCGCAACTGGCCGACATCACCATCTATCGCTGGGAGTACCACTTTCGCGCTTCGGCCGTGCTGGGCATCGTCGGGGCCGGGGGCATCGGATTCGAACTGATGGCGGCACTCCGACTGATCCAGTACGACCAGGTCGCGGCCATCCTGCTGTCCATCCTGGCCTGCGTGCTGGTGGTCGATGGCCTGGGCGCGGCGCTGCGCCGCCGGCTGAAGTGAACAGGCGCTCGCGCATGCCCCGCATCGTGGTGAGCCAGCCGGTGCACGCCGAGGTACTGCTGCGACTGCAGGCGCACGGTGAGGTGGTGATGAATCCCGGCCCCGAGCCCTGGACCGACCAGGCGCTGGCCGGGTACCTGCGCGAGGCGGAGGCCTGGATGGCGTTCATGACCGACCGCATCGACGAGCAGGTGCTGCGGCAGGCGCCTTGCCTGCGCGTGGTGTCCTGTGCACTCAAGGGCTACGACAACTTCGACGTCCAGGCCTGCGCCCGCGCCGGCGTGGCGCTGAGCTTCGTGCCCGATCTGCTGACCGAGCCCACTGCCGAATTGGCACTGGGCCTGACCATCGCCGCGGCGCGCCACCTGCGTGAGGGCGATCGCCGCGTGCGCGCCGGCTATGCAGGCTGGCGCCCGGCGCTGTACGGCACCGGGCTGCATGGCTCCACGGTGGCGGTCGTGGGCCTGGGCGCCGTCGGTCGCGCCATCGTCGACCGACTGCAGGGCTTCGGCTGCGCCGTGCTGCTGGGCGTGGATCCGGCGCAGGGGGACCCGCGGGTGCGGGCCGTCTCGCTCGAGGAGGCCCTGGCGCAGGCCCACTACGTGTTGCTGGCCGCGCCGTTGACAGCGCGAACGCGCGGCCTGATCGACGATCGCTTGCTGGCGCTGGCCCGCCCCGGGCTGGTGCTGGTGAACGTGGGCCGTGGCTCGGTGGTGGACGAGGCGTCCGTGGCGCGGGCGCTGGCTGCGGGGCGCCTGGGCGCCTATGCGGCTGACGTGTTCGAGATGGAAGACTGGAACCTGCCGGACCGGCCGCGCAGCATTGCCCCTGAGTTGCTGAGCCACCCCTGCACGGTGTTCACGCCGCACCTGGGATCGGCGGTGCAGCGGGTGCGCCGCGACATCGAAGCGCGGGCTGCGGACAATCTGCTCGCGCAGTTGCAGGGCCGGCATGTGCCGGATGTGGCCGCCGCCTGATGCGCCTGATGCGCCTGCAGGGGCTCAGGCCGCCTCAGGCCCTTGGCGGTACGGCGCGAACACGTCGCGCAAGGGCGCAGCGGGTGCGGGCTGGGGCGTGAGGGATCGCTCCAGCTCGTCCAGGTGGCGGCGCATCTCGGCGGCGCTGCCGGCTGCGCCGGCCTGCTCCAGGGCAGCCAGCAGCTCCTGGTGGCGGTGCGCCACGCAGGCCGGGCGGCCGGGGCGCTTGTACAGCGCCATGAGCAGCGAGGTGGTGGGCAGCAGCTCGTCGAGCATGCGCACGAACACGGGGTTGCCGGCCAGCCGGGCCAGCGCGCGGTGGAATTCGCCGGACAGGCCGATGGCCGCCGCACCGTCGCCGCGCGCCTCGGCGGCGGCCTCGGCTTGCACCAGCGCGCGCAATTCACCGCACTGCGCGGGCGACAGCCGCCCGCCCAGGCGCCGCGCGATCTCGCACTCCACCACGCGCCGGGCATCGAACACGGCCGCGGCGTCCTCCAGCCCCGGCTGCGGGACCTGTGCGCCGCGGTTGTGCCGAAGCTCGATGATCTGGTCCTGCGCCAGGCGCTGCAGGGCCTGGCGCACCACGGTACGCGAGACTGCGAAGGACTCCGCCAGCTCCTCCTCGCGCAGTCGCGCGCCCGGCGCCAGGCGGTGTTCGACGATGGCGCGGTAGATGCCGTCGTAGACGCGGTCGGTGGCGGTGGCGGCCCGCGCGGGGCGGGTGGCGGCGCGCTCGCTCATGGACTGCGCGCTCACGGTCCGCGCTGCCCGGCAGGGCAGACCTGGTCGCACGCGGGGCCGCGGGCGGCGCGCCACAATGACCGCTCTGCCGCGAGGACCCCGCCATGAACCCACCCCGCTTCGAGCCCGCACAGGTCCTGGACCATCTGCGCGTGGACGGCGCCCGCCTGTGGCAGCGCCTCATGACGCTGGCCGCCATCGGGGCCACGCCGCGCGGCGGGGTGTGCCGCATCGCCCTGACCGACCTGGACCGCCAGGGCCGCGAACTCTTCGCCACCTGGGCCGCTGAACTTGGGTGCACCCTGCGGCGCGACGCCATCGGCAACCTCTTCGCGCGCCGCGCCGGCAGCGAGGACCACCTGCCCGCCGTGGCTACCGGCAGCCACATCGACACCCAGCCCACGGGCGGCAAGTTCGACGGCAACTACGGCGTGCTGGCCGGGCTGGAAGTGCTGCACACGCTCAATGACCACGGCGTGCGCACCCGCGCCCCGCTGGAGGTGTGCGTGTGGACGAACGAGGAGGGCTCGCGCTTCGTGCCGGTGATGATGGGCTCGGGCGTGTACGCCGGCGCGTTCACGCTCGAGCACGCCCTGGCCGCGCGCGACACCCAGGGCGTGAGCGTGGGCGAGGCGCTGCAGGCCATTGGCCAGGCCGGCACGGCGCCCGCGGCCATCGCCGACGGCGCACCGCGCTTTGGCGCCTACTTCGAGGCGCACATCGAGCAGGGCCCGGTGCTGGAGGATGCGGGCATCACCATCGGCGTGGTCAGCGGGGCCTTGGGCCAGCGCTGGTTTGACGTGACGGTGCAGGGCATGGAGGCGCATGCCGGACCCACGCCCATGGGCCTGCGGCGCGATGCGCTGCTGCCCGCGGCCGCGCTGATGCAGCGCGTCAACGCCATCGCTCTGGCCGAGCAGCCGCACGCCCGCGGCACCGTGGGCCAGGTGCTGGTGCACCCCAATTCGCGCAACGTCATCCCCGGGCGGGTGCGCTTCACGGTGGACTTCCGCCACGCCGACGCCCAGGGCCTGGCGCGGATGGAGGCCGCGCTGCGCGCGGCGGTGGCCGAGCACAGCGGACCCGGCATCACGATCACGGTGGAACCCGTGGTGGAGTACGCGCCCACGCGCTTCGACGAGGGCCTGCAAGCGCTCATCAGCCAGGGCGCCGAGCGCGCCGGCCTGTCGCTGATGGCGCTGGCCAGCGGCGCCGGCCACGATGCCGTGTACGTGGCACGCACCGCGCCGGCGGCATGATCTTCGTGCCCTGCAAGGACGGCATCTCGCACAACGAGATCGAGGACGCCCGGCCCGAGCACCTGGAGGCCGGCGCCAACGTGCTGCTGCACGCGATGCTGGCCCGGGCGGGCGTGGCGGCCTAGGCCGACCCCGGGTCTCACGCAAGCGCCCACCGTCGCTCAGCCCGCCATCACCTGCTGCGCCAGGCGCACCAGGCTGCGGTCGCTGCCGGCCGGGCCGAGCAGCGAAATGCCCAGCGGCGCCCCCAGGCGCGTGGCCAGCGGCAGCGACAGTTGCGGAAAGCCCGCCAGGCCCGAGATGCACAGCATGCGGATGGCGGCGTTGCGGTAGTCCTCCAGTGCGGCCTCGCTGTCGCTGCGCAGCGGCGCCACGTCGGGCATGGTGGGCAGCACCAGCACGCCGTCGTCGCCCAGCAGCGCGGCCAGGTGCGCACGGAAGCGGCTGCGGAAGGCCGTGGCCTGTGCCACCTTCTCGTCGCTCAGCTGGCTGGACCAGGCAAAGCGTTCGGCCACCCCCGGGCCGAGCGGCGGTGCGAAGCGCTGGATGAAGCCGCCGTCGGTGCGCCAAGCCTCGCGGCCCTGCAGATGGCGGAAGTGCCAGTACATGGCCTCGAAGCTGTCCAGCACCCCGTTGACGGGGGCCGGTGCGCCGAGCGCGGCGGCCACGCGCTGGCGCGGCGCGGTGAAGGCGGCGGCGGCCTCGGGCTGCAGCAGGCCCCACACGTCCTCGGGCGAGAGCAGGCGCACGCGCTGCGGCAGGGGCTTCTCGTCCTCGCCCAGCAGCACGTCGGCCACGCGGGCGAAGGTGCTCACGTCGCGCGTGAACCAGCCGCAGGTGTCGAAGCTGGGCGAGAGGTCCAGGCAGTCTTCCAGGCTGATGCGGCCGTGCGTGGGGCGCAGGCCCACCAGGCCGCAGTGGCTGGCCGGTGCGCGCACCGAGCCGCCGGTGTCCGTGCCCAGGGCGAAGTCCACCAGGCTGTGGGACACCGCCGCGGCCGAACCCGAGGACGAGCCGCCCGTGATGCGGTCTGGCGCGCCGCCGTTGATCGGCGCGCCGAAGTGGGCGTTGTGGCCGTTCATGGAGAAGGCCAGCTCGTCGGTGAGCGTCTTGCCCGCGAACACGGCGCCGGCGTCGAGGAGCTTTTGCACCGTGGGGGCCGTGCGCGTCTTGATGCCGGACTGCGCCAGCAGCAGCGGCTGCCCGCCGCTGGTGGGGTAGCCGGCCACGTGAAAGAGGTCCTTGACGGCGAAGGTCAGCCCTGCCAGGGGTCCGGTGCCGGCGTGCGGCACGAGCGCGTCCGGATAAGGCATGAAGCAGCGGGCGGTGTCGTGGATGAGGGGCACGGGGGTCTTCCTGGAATGTCGGAGGGGGGGTTCTGTGCAGGGGACTCAGGAGAGCGAGCTTTTCACTGTGGTGAGTGGTGCCCGGAGTCCAGACCTGGGCGGTCGCTGGTACCTCAGGGGGCCTGTCTCAGGCCTGCGTGGGGGCGATGGCCCCTGCCGCCGTGGCCTCGGTGCGGAAACACCGGGCCTGGTGGCCGGGGGCCAGCACCACGGGCTCGGGGGCCTGCTGGCGGCAGGCGTCCTGCGCCCAGGCGCAGCGCTCGGCGAAGGCGCAGCCCGGGGGCAGGGCGGAGAGGTCGGGCGGCGCGCCGCCGATGGTCTCCAGGCGCGAGCCCTTGGCCAGCGCGCCGTGGGCGCGGCTCCTCAGCAGGGCCAGCGTGTAGGGGTGGCGGGGTTCGCGGATCAGCGTGCGCGCCGGGCCTTCCTCGACGATGCGCCCGGCATACATGACGGCGATGCGGTCGGCCACTTCCACCGCCGCGCCGATGTCGTGGGTGACGAAGACGACGGCCAGGCCGAGATCGCGCTGCAGCTCGCGCAGCAGCAGCAGGATCTGGATCTGCACCGTGGCGTCCAGTGCGGTGGTGGGTTCGTCGGCCAGCAGCAACTGCGGCTGGCAGGCCAGGGCGAGCGCGATCATGGCGCGCTGGCGCATGCCGCCGCTCATCTCGTGCGGGTAGGCCTGCAGGCGCCGCTGCGGGCTGGGGATGCGCACCCGTTCGAACAGCGCCAGCGCACGCTGCTGCGCCTGCGCGGGGGAGACGTTCTCGTGCCGGCGGATGGACTCCACGATCTGCGCCCCCACGGTGTAGACCGGGTCCAGCGCCAGCAAGGGCTCCTGGAAGATCATGGAGGCCACGCGCCCGCGGTAGTCGACCAGCGCGCCGGGCGACAGGGCCAGCACGTCGTGTTCGCCCACCCGCATGTGGCCGCCGATGCGCGTGTGGCGCGGCGTGTGCAGGCGCAGCAGGGAGCGCAGCGTGACGCTCTTGCCCGAGCCGGACTCGCCGATCAGCGCGACCACCTCGCCGCGCCGCACCTGCAGGTCCACCCCGTACACCGCGCGCACGGGCTTGCGCCCGGCGGTGAAGGTCACCGTCAGGCCGCGGATGTCGACGAAGGGCGCGTCGTCCGGGGTCATGCCAGGGCCTTCGTCTGCGCAGCCGCGGCATGCCCGCTGTCCGCCTCGAACATCAGGCAGGCCACGGCGCGGCTGCCCCCGCTGGCCGCCAGCACCGGCACGCGCTGCGCGCACACCGGCTGCGCCTGGGCGCAGCGGGTGTGGAAGCGGCAGCCCGAGGGCGGGTTGATGGGGTTGGGCGGGTCGCCGGCCAGGGGCGGCACCTCGGTGCGCCGGTCCGGGTCCATGGAGGGGATGGAACTGAGCAGGGCGCGCGTGTAGGGGTGGCGCGGCGCCTCGAACAAGGCCTCGGCCGCGCCCACCTCGACCACCTGGCCCAGGTACATCACCATCACGCGGTCGGACATGTAGCGCACCACGCTCAGGTCGTGGCTGATGAAGACGTAGGTCAGGCCGAATTCGTCCTTCAGGTCCAGCAGCAGGTTCAGCACCTGCGCTTCCACCGACTTGTCCAGGGCCGACACCGCTTCGTCCAGGATCACCAGGCGCGGCTGCAGGGCCAGGGCGCGGGCAATGTTCACGCGCTGGCGCTGGCCGCCCGACAGCTCGTGCGGGTAGCGCTCGGCAAAGCGCCGCGGCTCCAGGCCCACGCGGGCCAGCAGGTCGCGTGCGCGCTGCACCGCCTGCTGGTGCGGCAGGCCGTGGACCTGCGGCGCGAAGGCGATGGAATCCTCGATGGTCAGGCGCGGGTTCAGCGAGGCGTAGCTGTCCTGGAAGACCATTTGCGCCTGGCGGCGGAAGGCCTTCAGGCCGAGCTCACGTCCGCCCACGGCCGCGCCGTCGAAGATGATGTCGCCTCGGTCGCGGGCGATGAGGTGCATGAGCAGCCGCGCCGTCGTGCTCTTGCCGCAGCCGGACTCGCCCACCACGCCCAGGGTCTCGCCTGCGCGCACCGTGAAGTCCACGCCGTCCACCGCCCGCACCACGCCGCCGCCGCGGCCCAGCAGGTCTTTCTTCAGCGGGAAGTGCTTGACCAGGCCGCGCACCTCCAGCAGGGTCGATGCGCCGCTCACGACTTGATCTCCATGGCCGAGCGCAGGCCGTCGCTGAGCAGGTTGAAGGCGATGGAGGTGATGAAGATCATCGCGCCGGGCAGCGCGGCAATCGCGGGCTGCGTGTAGATTGCCGTGCGCAGGGTGTTGAGCATCAGGCCCCACTCGGGCTCCGGCGGCTTCACGCCCAAGCCCAGGAAGCTCAGACCCGAGGCCAGGATCATGGACACCGCGATCAGGCTGGTGGCGTAAACGAAGATGGGCCCCAGCACGTTGCCCAGCACGTGCACGCGCACGATGGTGAAGGCGCCGGCGCCCGAGGCGCGTGCGGCCTCGACGAAGTCGCGCGTGCGGATCTGCGTCGTGACGCTCTCGGCCACGCGCGCAATGGGCGGGATGAACACCACCGTCAGCGAGATCAGCGAGTTGGTGATGCCCGCACCCAGCGCCCCCGACAGCGCAATGGCCAGCAGCACCGAGGGAAAGGCGTAGAACACGTCGATGGTGCGCATGAGGGCGGTGTTGAGCACCCCGCCTGCAAAGCCCGCCACGATGCCGATCAGCGAGCCCAGCAAGAAGGCGCACGCCACGGGCGTGATGCCCATGAACAGCGACAGCCGCGCGCCCACCATCAGGCGCGACAGCATGTCGCGGCCGAGCTCGTCGGTGCCGAGCAGGTGGCCTTCGAAGCCGATCGGCTTCAGGCGCGACAGCATCGCGGCCTGGTAGGGGTCGGCCGGCGTGATCATCGGGCCGAACAGGGCCAGCACCACCAGGCCCAGCACCACGGCCGCCGCGGCCATGGCCACCTTGTCGCGCAGCAGGCGGCCTCCGACCGTCTGCCAGTAGCCCGGCGAGCGCTCGAATCGCACCTCGGGCACCTTGCGCGGGTCCACGGCGATGTGCAGCATGTTCATGGCGATTGCGGTGGCACGGGTATCAACTGCGCGCGATGCGCGGGTCCAGCAGGGTCTGCACCAGGTCCACCAGCAGGTTCAGCAGCACGAAGAACAGGGCCAGCACGAGGATGGTGCCCTGCAGCAGCGGCAGGTCGCGCTGGAAGATGGCCGCGTTGAGCAGGAAGCCCGTGCCCGGCCAGGCGAACACGGTCTCGATCAGGATCGATCCGCCCAGCAGGTAGCCCAGTTGCAGGCCCATCACCGCCAGGGCCGTGGGCGCCGCGTTCTTCACCACGTGCAGGAAGATGCCCAGGTCGGTCAGCCCCTTGGCGCGCAGGCCCACCACGAACTCCTGCGCGAGGATCTCGGCCACCAGCGCGCGCACGGTGCGCGCGATGATGCCCATGGGGATCACGCTCATGGTGAGCGCGGGCAGCACCATGTGCTGCACGTGCGCCCAGTTCCACTGCCACTGGTCCGAGCCGCCCGGGCCGGCCCCGCTGGGGGGCAGCCACATCAACTGCGAGGAGAACAGGATCACCAGCACCATGCCCAGCCAGTAGTGCGGCACGCTCACGCCCAGCACGGCAGTGAAGGACGCGGCCTTGTCGACCCAGGAGTTCTGGAAGTAGCCCGCCACGAAACCGAAGAGGCAGCCCAGCATGAAGCCGATGAGCGTGGCCAGCACCGCCAGCCGCAGGGTGTTGACCACCGCCTTGAAGACCTCGGCCGTCACGGGCCGGCTGGTGGCGATGGAGGTGCCCAGATCGCCCTGCAGCGCGCGCCAGATCCAGCCCGCGAACTGCTCCGGCAGCGGGCGATCGAAGCCGTAGAGCTGGCGCATCTGCTGCTGCAACTCGGCCGAGGCGTCGGGCGGCAGCACCGACACCAGCGGATCCCCCGGAGCCAGGTGCACGAGCGAGAAGCACACCAGCGCCACGCCCAGCATGATGGGCAGCGTGTACAGCAGGCGGCGCAGCAGGTAGTGGATCATCGAGGGGCGCCATCGCGGGCCGGCGCAGCGCCCGAGCCCGGCCCGGCGCGAGGCCGCCGGCCCGGGCGGTGGCTTCGGCTCAATCCATGGTCATCGTGGCGATGTCGATGAACCAGCTCTTGGGCTGGACCACGTTCTTCACCTTGGCGCTCATGGCCCGCGGCCCCACGTCATGGGCGATCCACACGAAGGGCGCCTCCTCCACGATGCGGGCGTGCAACCGGGCCAGCGCCGCGTCGCGCGCCTTGTCGTCGAAGGTGCCGCGCGCATCGGCGATCAGCTTGTCGAACTCGGCGTTGCCGAAGTAGCCCCAGTTGTTGGACACCGGCGGGAAGGTCTTGGTGCTGGTGAAGCGCACCATCGCGAAGAACGGATCCATCGCGGCGAAGCTCACGTTGATGGCGTTGGCGCCGCGCGCCGAGGGGTCCTTGGCGCCGAGCCGCCAGTTGGTGAACAGGGTGTTCCACTCGATGACGTCGAACTGCACATCGAAGTGGCAGGCCTTGAGCGACTGCTGCACGAACTCGTTCATCGGCAAAGGCTGCATCTGGCCCGAGCCCGAGGCCGAGATCTGCACCCTGACCTTCAGAGGCCTGGCTGCGCTGTGGCCGGCTTCGGTCATCAGCTTTCGCGCCTCGGCGGGGTCATAGCGGATGTCGAACTTGGGGTTGCCCCACCACGGATGGCCCGGGGCCACGGTGCCCTTGGGCACGCCCATCATGCCGCCCAGCAGCTTGAGCAGCCCGGTGCGGTCCACGCACAGATTGGCGGCGTGGCGCACCCGCTTGTCCAGCCAGGGTGAGCCCTCGGCGAACGACAACTGCCACGGCCACACGTGCGGCTGGGGGTTGAAGTACATCTTGAAGCCGCGCTGCTGGATGGTGGCCATGGCGTCGGGCGCCGGCGCCTCGATCCAATCCACCTGGCCGGACAGCAGGGCCGCCGTGCGCGCATTCGCCTCAGGCATGGGCAGCATCACCACGCGGTCGATCTTCGGGGTGCGCTTGGGGTCCCAGTAGGCCTTGTTCGCCACCAGTTCCAGGCGCTCGCGCGGCACGAAGCGCGCCGCCCTGAACGGCCCGGTGCCGGAGAAGTCGGCGGCGAAGGCCGTCCAGGCGGCGCGCACCTTGTCGGTGGGCGTGGCGCCACTGGCCGCATCGAGCTTCTTCTGCCAGTGGGCGGGCGAGGCCATGAACAGGTTGGTCAGGTTCAACGGTAGGAAGGCGTCGGGCTCGCTGGTGGTGAGCTCCACCGTCAGGTCGTCGATCTTGCGGGCCGAGCGCAGCGTGGGCATGCGCGAGGCGGTCACGCCCACCTGGCTGGCGTCGAAGTGCGGCGCGTCCTTGTCCAGCACCTTGCGCACGTTCCACACCACGGCGTCGGCGTTGAAGGCGCTGCCGTCATGGAATTTCACCCCCGGGCGCAGCTTGAACACCCACTTGGTCTTGTCCTTGGCATCCGCGGCCCAACTCAGGGCCAGGCCGGGAATCAGCACGCTGGGCTTGTCCGCGCTGGAGAGGTCCCAGTGCGTGAGTGCGTCGTACATCGGAATGCCGGTGAAGCGGTTGCCCTCGAAGCCCTGGTCGGGCTGGCCCAGCGTGCGCGGGATGTCGGCCGCAGTCATCGCGATGCGCAGCACCTTTTCCTGGGCCAGCGCGCTGCCGGCCGCGCCCCAGGTGCCCAGGGCCAGGGCCGTGGCGGCCACACCGTGGCTGACAAGGCCTGACATGCTGCGATCCAGTAGTCCGAGACGGGTCATGAAGATCTCCTGCGGGTGAGGTGGACAAATGGCGGGTGGATCGGCCCTGCAAGCCTGCCCCCCAGCGCCGAAGCCTGCAGCTCCTGCGGTCTGTCGGGTGCCATGGTGCGATCCGTGCTTGCGGCTTTTTTGTATGCAACCCACATGCCAGGCCGAGCCGCCCCATCCACGCCCCCGCCACCTGCGGGCTGCGGATGCGGGTTCCCCGCCCGCACGCACCAGAAAGCGGCACGACAGGCGTGCTAGTCTGCCTGCGGCCCATTTTTGTATGCAATCCGCACCAACCCGGTGCTCCAAAACCCCACCATGAAGCTGCTGCTTGTCAACCCCAACACCTCTGCGGAGATGACGGCGGGCATCGCGCTGGCTGCGCGCGAGGTTGCCGCCGTTTCCACGCAGGTCGTGGCCGTCAACCCGAGCTTCGGCCCGCTGTCCATCGAGGGTCATTACGACGAGGCCATGGCCGCGGCTGGCGTGGCCGAGCAGCTGCGCCTGGCCGGCGCCGATGCGCAGGGCCCGCCCGACGCGGTGGTGATCGCCTGCTTCGGCGACCCGGGGCTGGACGCCGCGCGCGAGGCCACCGACGCCCCGGTGCTGGGCATCGCCGAGGCGGCCTTCCATGCGGCCTCGATGCTGGCCACGGGCTTCTCGGTGGTCACGACGATGACGCGCACCTGCATCATCGCGGAGCACCTGGTGCACAAGTACGGTTTCGAGCGCCGCTGCCGCGGCATCCACGGCACCGACATCCCGGTGCTGGCGCTGGAGTCGGGTGGTGCTGAGATGCTGGCGCAGATCGAGGCCGCGGCGCGTCAGGCGCTGGCGCACGATCGCAGCGGCGCCATCGTGCTGGGCTGCGCGGGCATGGCCGCGCTCACGCGCGAGTTGCAGCGGCGCCTGGGCGTGCCGGTCATCGATGGCGTGGCCGCTGCAGTGAAGTTCGCCGAGGCGCTGGCCGCGCTGGGCCTGCGCACCAGCAAGCTGGGCGACTACGCGACGCCGCTGCCCAAGCGCTACACAGGGTGGGCGCAGCCGTTGGGCTGGTAGAGGGTCTGCTCGGCGGGCCTATCCCCCGCAAACCCTGCGCGGGACCTTGCTTGGCGCACTTGCGCGGTGTACCTGCTCGGTGTACCTGGACGGAGAACCTGATCCGCCCACCTAACCTGCAAATGCCACGATCTGCCCGGCCAGCAGGGCCCCGGTGCGCCGGCTGAGTTCACGCCCGTGGTCGAGTTTCACCAGGGTCGGGATGCTGCGGATGGCAAAGCGCGAGGCGGTGAGCGGGTTGTCGTCGCTGTTGACCTTGACCAGCAGGGCGCGGCCCTTGAGCAGCGCGGCGGCCTGCTCAAAGGCCGGGGCCATCATGCGGCAAGGCCCGCACCACGGCGCCCAGAAGTCCACCACCACCGGCAGGTCGGTCTTGCCCACCACGGCCTCGAAGTTGGCGTCGGTCAGCTCCACCGGGGCTCCCGTCAGCAGGCCCTGCCCGCAGCGGCCGCAGGTCGGGTCTTCGGCCAGACGGCCGGCGGGCACGCGGTTGGTGGCGCCGCAATCGGCGCAGGCGATGTGCAGGGCGTCGGTGTTCATGGGGGAGTGATGCGTCCGCCGGCCGACATTTCAAGGTCTGACGTGGTACGGTTGAATTTTTCAGCAATTCACCCCGAGTTGCCATGGCCACCGTCAACTTCAGCGTTCCGGAGGACGTCAAGCGTGCCTTCCACGCGGCCTTTGCCGACCAGAACAAGAGCGCAGTGATCACCGCCCTGATGCGTGAAGCGGTGGAGCGTCGCGCGCGCGAAGCGCGCCACCAGGCGGCCGTGCAGGCCATCCTGGCCGAGCACGCGCCCGGTGCTGCCGCATTGCCTGAGGTGAACGAGAGGCAGTTCCGGCAGGCGCGTGAGCAAGGCCGGCCGTGATCTGCGTGGTCGACGCCAGCGTCGCCGTCAAGTGGTTCGTGCGCGGCGACTGGGCGGTCCGTGAAGACCATGTCGAGGTGGCGCTCAACCTGCTTGAGGCCAGTGCACAGGGGCAAGCCCGCTTTGTTCAGCCTCCCCACTTTCTGGCCGAGTTGGCCGCGGTGCTCGGTCGCCTGACCCCCACGACCGCTGCGCGGGATCTGGCGCGCCTGTCGGCGCTCGACATCACCTGGGCCTCACCCACCCAGGCCGTGCCTCGTGCGCTCTCGCTGGCCATGGAGTTGGGGCATCACCTGTTCGACACGGTGTACCACGCGGTGGCGTTGGAGGCGTCTGACGGCGCCGTGCTGGTGACGGCCGACCGCCGCTACTTTGACCAGGCACGGCACCTGGGCCGGATCGTCTGGCTGCCCGATTGGAGCCCCGAGGGACCTCTCGGCCCATCCCCGTCCGCCACGCAATGACTTCCCCGCGCCACCCGTCAGACAGCCCTTTGCTGACCTGGTCCCGCCACTCAACGCGACACTCGCCCGGCGATTACCTCGGCCTGCCTGTATGCCCGTGATCACCCTCTCTTCCCTGGCCGCCCTGCACCGCCTGCTGGCCGTCACGCTGCTGGGCTTCGCTTCGGGGCTGCCGCTGGCGCTCACCGGGCAGGCCATGCAGGCCTGGCTGACGGCCGACGGCATCGACCTGGCCACCATCGGCTTCCTGAGCCTGGTGGGCCTGCCCTACACCTTCAAGTTCCTGTGGGCGCCGCTGATGGACCGCTTTGACCTGCCCGGCCTGGGGCGGCGCCGCGGTTGGCTGGTGCTGACGCAGTTGGCGCTGGCCGGTGCGCTGCTGGCGCTGTCGCTCACGTCCCCGAAGGACGGCATCCGGCTGTTTGCCCTGCTGGCCGTGACCGTGGCCTTCGTTTCCGCCTCGCAAGATGTGGTCATCGATGCCTGGCGCACCGACGTGCTGCCGCCGGCCGAGCGCGGCCTGGGGGCCTCGCTCAACGTCATGGGCTACCGGCTGGCGATGATCGTCTCGGGCGGGCTGGCGCTGATCTGGACCGACGCCGCGCAAGGCGGCGGCTGGGACTGGCCCGCGGTCTACCGCCTGATGGCGTTGTTGATGGTGGGCGCGGCGGGGGTGTCGGCGCTGCTGCTGCCGCCCTTGCCCCCGCTGCCGCCGACGCCGGCCGGGCCCGGTGGCGCCGCCGCAGCGCCGCCCGCCGCCCGTCAGGACCTCCTCGGCTTTGCCGCCGTGCTCGCCGCCGTGGCCCTGGGCGTGGTGCTGAGCGACCACTTCGCCAAGCCCATTTCCCAGGCGCTGATCGGCGGCTGGCTCCAGACCACCACCTTGCCTGCCGCCTTGCAGGGCCGCTGGGTGGACCTGCTGGCGCTGATGCTCGGCATCGCCTTCACCCTGCCCCTGGCGGCCTGGGCGGCGCGGCGCGCGCGCTTCGTCACCTTGCTGGACGGCTTGCGCAACTACTTCAGCCTGTCCGGGGCGGCGGCCTTCCTGCTGTTCATCGTGCTCTACAAGCTGGGGGACGCCTTTGCCGGCTCCCTCATGACGCCCTTCCTGCTCAAGGGCATGGCCTTCGCGCCAGCCGAGGTGGGGGTGGTGAACAAGGTCATCGGCCTGTGGCTGACCATCGGCGGCGCCTTGCTGGGCGGGGTGCTGATGATCAAGCTGGGCCTGTGGCGCGCGCTGCTGGCCTTTGGCGTGCTGCAGATGGCCAGCAACCTGGGTTTCTGGTGGCTGGCCGTGGGCGGCAAGGGTGCGCTGCCGGGCCTGCTGATCCCCGCCTTCGACTGGGGCTTCGTCAAGCTGGCCACGGCCACGCCCGTGGACGGCGGCTTGCTGATGGTGATCGCCTTCGAGAACATCTCCGGCGGCATGGGCACGGCGGCCTTCGTCGCCTTCCTCATGAGCCTGTGCAACCAGCGCTTCACTGCCACGCAGTTCGCCCTGCTGTCGGCCTTTGCTTCCGTGGGTCGCGTCTGGGTGGGCCCGCTGGCGGGCGTGCTGGTGGAGACCATTGGCTGGCCGGTGTTCTTCATCGCCAGCACGGTGGCGGCGCTGCCCGCCCTGGTGATGCTGTGGTGGCTGCGCGCCACGGTGCGCGCGCTGGAGGTCCCTGCGGGGCCGGCCGCGATGCAGGACTGAGCAGCACAATGCGGCCATGCTGAAAGCCCCGCCTGCGGTCAGCCCTGCGGCCATCGACATGGCTGCGGTCCACAAGACCTACCCGGACGGCACGGTGGCGCTGCTGCCCGTGGACCTGTGCGTGCAGCAGGGCGAGTTCGTCACGTTGCTGGGCCCCTCGGGCTGCGGCAAGAGCACGCTGCTGAAGATGGTGGCCGGCCTGCTGCAGCCTACGGGCGGCAGCCTGCAACTGTGGGGCCGGCCGGTGAACAGGCTGGAGGAGGCCGGGCGTCGGCTGGCCTTCGTCTTCCAGTCGCCCACGCTGATGCCCTGGGCTGACGTGGCCACCAATGTCAGGCTGCCGCTGGACCTGGCCGGCGTGCCGCGCGCCCAGGCGAAGGCTCGGGTGGCCGAGGCCCTGCGCCTGGTGGGTCTGGACCAGGTCGCGCATGCGCTGCCTCGCACGCTCTCCGGCGGGATGCAGATGCGCGTGTCGATCGCGCGCAGCCTGGTGGTGCAGCCGCAACTGCTGCTGATGGACGAGCCCTTCGGCGCGCTGGACGAGATCACGCGCCACAAGCTCGACGCCGAACTGCTGGCGCTGTGGGCCGAGCGCGGTCTGACGGTCGTCTTCGTCACCCACTCCATCCACGAGGCCGTGTTCCTGTCCACCCGGGTGGTGGTGATGGCGGCGCAACCCGGCCGCGTGGTGGAGGAGTTCGCCATCGACGAGCCTGGACCGCGACGGCCCGAATTCATGGTCAGCGAGCGCTTCGCCCGCATGGCACGCCGCCTGCAGGACAGTCTGCTGCGTGCCAGCCGCGTGCCCGACGACGAGAGCCCGGCAGCCGGGTCCCCCCTGGCCGCGGAGGGTTCGGGGTGAGCCGGCCGCGCAGGGCGGTGGCAGCGGGCGCGGCCCGGGTGCTGTACCCGCTGGCGGTGGCCGTGGTGCTGCTGGGCGCCTGGCAAGGCGTGGTCACCGGCTGGCAACTGCCCCCGTACCTGGTGCCCTCTCCGCTGCTGGTGCTGCAGACCCTGGTGGCCGACGCGCCCGTGCTCGGGACGGCGCTGCTGTTCACCCTCAAGATCACGCTGCTGGCCTTCGCTGCCGCGGTGCTGCTGGGCACCTTGATCTCCTTCGTCTTCGTGCAAAGCCGCACCCTGGAGACGGCGTTGTTTCCGTACGCGGTGCTGCTGCAGGTCACGCCCATCGTGGCGGTGGCGCCGCTGATCATCATCTGGGTGAAGAACCCCACGGCCTCGCTGGTGATCTGTGCGGCGTTGGTGGCGCTGTTTCCCATCATCTCCAACACCACGCTGGGGCTGCGCAGCGTGGATCCGGACCTGCAGAGCTACTTCGAGATGAACCGCGCCAGCCGCCTGCAGGTGCTGCTGCGTCTGCGCGTGCCCAGCGCCCTGCCCTTCTTCTTCGGGGGCTTGCGCATCTCCAGCGGCCTGGCCCTGATCGGCGCCGTGGTGGCGGAGTTCGTGGCGGGCACGGGCGGCAACAGCACGGGGCTGGCCTACCAGATCCTCTACGCTGGCTATCAGCTGAACATTCCCCGCATGTTCGCCGCCCTGCTGCTCATTTCCCTGGCCGGCGTGGGCCTGTTCGCCGCCATGGCCTGGCTGTCACGGTGGGCGCTGGCGGACTGGCATGCCAGCCAATTGCGCCGTGAGCCGGGTGCGTGACACCTCGGCAGGACGCCTGCACCGCTTGTGCGCGTGACGGTTCCGGCGGCATGCGGGCAGGTCGTGCAGGTGGACCCGTACCTGCGTAAGATCCCGGTGCATGTCTTCTTCCGACCTGACCCCGCTCGACCCCCCGCCCCTGCGGGCCGTGGCTGCCTGTGCCTGCAGCGCATGGCGCCCCACGCGCCGCCTGTTCACCGGCCTGCTGGCCGCAGGCGCCGGCGTGGCGGCCCTGCCGGCACTCGCCCAGCTCCCGGAATGCAAGCGCTCGGGCTTTGCCAAGGCCGTGCCGGCCGGGCAGGTGGAAGAATCGGCTTCCCAGCAGTACCGGCAGATGCTGCAGCAGTACAGCGGCAAGCGCGCACTCGTGCCCATGGACGACCCGCAGCTCAAGCGCCTGCGCTACATGGCCGAGCGGATGATTCCCTTCGCCCCGCAGTGCAACGAGCGCGCGCGCGACTGGAAGTGGGAGGTCAACCTGATCAGCAGCCCGGAGGTCAACGCCTTCTGCATGCCCGGCGGCAAGATCGCCTTCTATTGGGGCATCCTGGCCAAGCTGCACCTGAGCGACGATGAGGCGGCGGCCATCATGGGCCACGAGATGGCGCATGCGCTGCTGGAACACGCGCGCGAGCAGATGGGCAAGAACTTCGCCACCCAGACCGGGCTGCGCCTGGGCGCGGCCCTGCTGGGCCTGGGCGACGTGGGCGACATGGCCGCGCGCATGGGCTCGCAACTGCTGAGCCTGAATTACAGCCGCACGGACGAGACCGAGGCTGACGGGCTGGGCCTGATCATGTCAGCCCGGGCCGGCTACGACCCCCGCGCCGGCATCACGCTGTGGGAGAAGATGATGAAGGCCGGCGGCGGTGGTCCGCCCAAGCTGCTGTCCACCCACCCGACGAGCGCAGACCGCATCCGCGACATCGAGGGCCGGATGCCGCGTGTGCTGCCGATGTTCGATGCTGCGTCAAAGCCGCGCGAGCGCTTTGGCCCGCCGCCAGTGTCCAAGGGGTGAATGGTGGGGCGCCGAGGTCCTTCGGGGCCGGCAGGCTGCAGGGCTGACCCAGGGCGCGTTCAGGTCCCGCCCACGTAGGGGTTGGTGCGCCGCTCGCGCCCGAAGGTGCTCTCTGGCCCGTGGCCGGGGATGAACACCGTATCGTCGCCCATGGGCCACAGGCGCTGGGTGATGCTGGCGATCAGCGTGTCGTGGTCGCCCTGCGGAAAGTCCGTCCGGCCGATGCTGCCGGCAAACAGCACATCGCCCACGAAGGCCCGTTTGGCCTCGGCGCTGTGAAACACCACATGCCCGGGCGTGTGCCCGGGGCAGTGCCGAACGGTCAGCGTGCACTCGCCGAGGGTGACGGTGTCGCCATCGGCCAGCCAGCGCGTGGGCGTGAAGGGCTCGGCCAGCGGGAAACCGAACATGAGGCTTTGCTGCGGCAGGCCGTCGATCCAGAACTGGTCCCCCGGGTGCGGGCCGATGATCGGCAGGCCGTCCTCGCGCGCCAGCGTGCCGGTGCCGCCAGCGTGGTCGATGTGGGCGTGGGTCAGCCAGATGGCGCGCAGCTTCACGCCGTGCCGCTTCGCGGCTTCGCGCAGGCGCGGCAACTCGCCGCCCGGGTCGATCAGCGCGCCCTCCATGGTGCGGTCGCACCAGACCAGCGAGCAGTTCTGTGCGAAGGGCGTGACGGGCAGGGTTTCGTAGCGGAACATGGCTGCAGACAGGGCGATCGAAACGGTGCGTCCATTCTCGGGTCTGGCCGCACCGCCTGCAGCCGTCCCAGGTCATTCCCGGCCCGGCCCGCCGATGAGCGGCGGGCGGTCTCAAAGGCGACTCAGGAGGGCCTGGGTCTGGCGCTCGCTGCGCACCATCAGGTCCAGCGGCGCACGGCACAGGCCGGCATGCGCGAAGTGGCGGTTCTCGTGCAGTTCGGCCAGGGCCGGCAGGCGCTCGATCAAGGGCAGCAGCGCGGGGTCGTCGCCGGCTTCATCCAACAGCGCATGCAACTGGCGCACCAGGGCCCGGTACTGGTCGGCGCTGGCGCCGCGCGGTGTGCGCTCGAGCTTTTCCAGCATCAGCGCCGTGGTTGCCAGCGCACGCAGCCGGTGGGGCAGGCGGATGGTGTCGGTGGTCATGGATGCAGGGGCGTCGAAGGGGCGGGGGCTGGGCGGCGGGTCCGTCGTCAAGACCGCGCCGCCACGCCACTCAACTGGGGTCGGGCGACTCGGATTCAAGGGCCGGTCCTGACGGCAAACTGCAGCCCGGGGGTGCGCACGCCGCAGCGGCCTTGCGCCTTCAGCCACCACGGGCCCGGGCCGCCGCCGCGCGCAGTTCCTCGAACCGCGCCATCACCCCCGCGCCCGGGCACACGGTCTGGGTGGCGTGGTGGCGGTGCGCCGCGATCCGGGTTGCGGGCAGGTCGTAGGTCTTGAGCAGATCACCCAGCAGGTGCACCGTGCTGTCCCATTGGCGCGGCGTGACGGCCTGCTCCTCGAAGTTGCCCAGCAACATCACCTGCAGGTGGCCCTGGGTGTCGTACTCGGTGTTGGTGTCGCCCGCCAGGGTCGGTGAGCGGCCCGCATAGATGGTGCCGTCCGGGCCGATGATGTAGTGGTAAGGCACGTCCACCCAACCCTTGGCCGCGCGGGACCACAGCTGCAGCCGCCGCAGGTAGGCCGGGACATCGGCGCCGTGCGTCCAGAACTCGCCTTGATGGTGCACCGTGACCTGGCTGACCGTGTGCGGTCTTCCCGAGGCCGGACCCGGCGTGGAGCCCCACGCGCTGGCGGCCACGATGGCGGGCGGCGGTGCGGTGGCACACCCCGTCAAGCCTGCCAGGACCGCAAGTGCCGCGAATGCCACCCCAAATGCCACGCACACCCGGCGCGACCGATCGGGGGCAGCAGGGCAGCACGGACGCATGACGGCGATGTTACGGGGCTGCAGCCGGGATGGCGCAGTCGGCGCCCGGTGCCATATGTACGGCACGTACGGCACGCAAGGCACGCAAGGCATGCAAGGCATGCACGGAGTTCAATGGGCCGGAGCTCCCCGTGCCGGCGGGCTGTCCACGGTCGTCCAAGTTACCCTGTGGCCCCAAGTCCTGCACACTTCGAACGACAGAGCCCTTCCATGACCCATCCCTTCGATGACGGGCTGAACCTGCAGGCTGCAGGCGAGCACCGCTACACGGGCGCCACCACCGCGGCCTACGCCAACATGGTGGGCCCGTATGGCGGCATGACGGCGGCGCAACTGCTGCAGGCGGCGCTGCAACACCCCGCCCGGCGGGGTGATCCCGTCTCACTGACGGTGAACTTCGCCGCACCCGTGGCCGACGGCGCCTTCGAGGTGGAGGCCAGGCCGCTGCGCACCAACCGGTCCACCCAGCACTGGCTGCTGCTGATGAGCCAGGCAGGCGAGGTGGTGGCCAGCGGCACTGCGCTGCTGGCACAGCGTCGCCCCACCTGGAGCGCACCCGAGGCGGCGATGCCGGCCGGCC
>JBJTZN010000163.1:0-26930 GCA_046087245.1 Rubrivivax sp. | reverse complement strand
CATCGGCTCGCCGTCCAGCACCCGCCCGGCCCGCATGGCCAGCACATCGGCGTGGTCTGCCAGGGCTTGGGCATCGTTGGGCTTGAGCTTGAGCACGCGCTCGCTGGCCTGGGCGGCCTCTTCCAGGCGTCCCAGCACCAGGTAGGAGCGCGACAGCATGGTCCAGCCCTCGGCATCCTCAGGGCGGTCCTTCAGGCGGTCGGCCAAGCGCTGCACCATCTCGGCGATCTGTTCGGGCGAAGGCTGCGGCTGCCCCTCCTCGGCACTGTCAGGGGCGGCGGCCATGGCAGGCGCCCCGTCGATGGCGTCGGGCCGCCCGGTCAGCAGGTAGCCTGCGAGGGCCATCACCAGCGTCGCCCCCATGGTGACCATCCACAGCTTGCGTCCCGCGCGCACGGTTGGCGCCGGCGGTGGCGAGGCTGCGGAACCGGGAGGGGCTGCTGCAGCAGCCATGGGCTCTGGCGCAGGGGTGGACGCAGGTTCAGGTGAGGTCATCGGGGGCATGTCAGGGGTTGGGGCCGGCGCGCATGTCGCGCATGTCGCGCATGTCGCTCATGGCGCGCCTGGCGCGGGTTGGGCCAGAAAGGCCAGCACGGGCTGGACGGTACGTTGCGGCTGCTCTTCGTGCGGCACGTGGCCCAGATCATCGAACATCACCAGTTCGCTGCCGGGAATGTCCCTCTTGAACACCTGTGCGACGGCCGGAGGGATCAGGCGATCCTGGCCCCCCCAAAGGATCAGCGTGGGCAGGCGCAGGGTGGCGATCCTTTCCTGCCCCTGGCCCGGTACGGCGCCGGCAAGGCGCTGGGCCAGGGCACGGCGGTTGCCTTCGCGCAGGGTCAGCTCGAAGTAGCGGTCCACCAGGGCGGGCGTGATGCGTTGCGGATTCCCGTAGACGTTTCGCAGGCTGGAGTGCACCAGGGCGCGGGGCAGCAGGTGCTCGCCGAGCCGATTGACCACCGGCAAGCGCGCCAGCATGAAGCCGATAGGCACCGATTCGGGCGTGAAGGCAGGACCTGCGGCGTCCACCAGCACCAGCCGGTCCACCCGCGACGGCGCTGCCACGGCCGTTCTCCAGGCCACCTCGCCCCCGAGCGAATTGCCGCCGATGACGAAGCGCTGCACCTTCAGCACGTCCATGAGGTCGAGCACGAAGCGCGCATAGGTGTCGCCCCTGTAGTCGCCGGGTGCGTACTGCCCCGCAAACGGGCCGGTCAGGCCGAAGCCGGGCAGATCGAAGGTGATCACGCGGCGCTGGGACTTCAGCGCCTGGACCCAGCCCTCCCAGGTATGCAGGCTGGCGCCTGTGCCGTGCACCAGCACCACGGGCACGGGGTCCTGCCGCGGGCCTTCGTCGCGGACATGCACCACCATGCCCCGGACCTCGATGAAGTCGCTGGGTGGGGGCGCCCAACGGGCCACCAGCGTCTCCACGGGACGGTCCGGTGCGCGCGAGAGGGGCAGCGTCACGGCCGTGGCCATGAACAGCACCCCCAGGATCCTGAGCAGCCAGCCACTCAAGCCTTGGCGCCCCCTTGCGCCGCTGTCGGTCGCCTGACGCGGGCCGGCGTGAGGTCGGGACGCAGGGCGCCGCGGTCGTCGAAGACCACGCAGTCGCCGCGCCAGCCCGGTGCGTGGCCCGTGTCCTCGAAGTAGCGCAGGATGCCGCCATCGAGCTGGTGCACATGCGCCAGTCCGGCATCGCGCATGACCAGCGCTGCCTTCTCGCAGCGGATGCCGCCTGTGCAGTAGCTCACCACTGTCCTGTCATGCAGGGCGTCCCCATGGGCCTGCAGCGCAGCCGGGAAGTCGCTGAACCGGGCCAGGCGCCAGTCCAGCGCGCCCTCGAAGGCGCCAGCATCCACCTCGAAGGCATTGCGTGTGTCCAGCATCACCACCGCACGCCCCTGGTCGCAGCGCCCCTGGGCCAGCCAGCGCGCCAGGGTGCGCGCCTGCACGACAGGGGCGCGGCCTTCTGCAGGCCGCACTGCAGGCCGGTTCATGCGGATGATCTCGCGCTTGACCTTGACCTGGAGCCGACGAAAGGGCATCTCCTGGCTGAAGCTGCGCTTGATGGGCAGGCCGGCAAAGCCTTGGTCCGACTGCAGCCAGCGCAGGAAGACTCCCAGGCCCACCTGCGGACCGGCCAGGGCGAGGTTCAAGCCCTCCTCGGCGATAAGGACGGTGCCCAGAAGGCCGGCAGCACAGGCTTGCTGCCAGACGGCGTCACGCAACCCGCTCGTGTCCTGCACGGGCACGAAACGGTAGGCACTGACGTTCAGCACGGGGTCCATGGCGGCGCGGATTCTAGGCGGCGGTCTTGCCCCGGGCATCTTCCTACAATCGGTTGATGGGCTTTGTTCACCTGCGCACGCACACCGAGTTTTCCGTCGTCGATGGCACCTTGCGCATCGACGATGCCGTGGCTGCGGCGCGGCGCGATGCTCAACCGGCGCTGGCCATCACCGATCTCGCCAACCTGTTCGGTGCCGTCAAGCTGTACAAGGCCTGCCGCGATCAGGGCGTCAAGCCGATCATCGGAGCGGACCTGTGGATGCAGCCCGAAGGGACAGAGCGTCAGGCCACGCGGCTGCTGCTGCTGGTGCAGGATTCGCAGGGCTATCTGAACCTTTGCGAGTTGCTGGCGCGGGCCTGGACCACCCATGTCCAGAAGGCCCAGGCCTGGGTGCGATGGGAGTGGCTGCAGGACTGCTCGGCGGGCCTGCTGGCCTTGTCGGGCGCCGAGCACGGCGCGCTGGGCCAGGCCCTGCTGGCAGGTGATGCGGCACGCGCCCGCGCAACGGCCCAGCGCCTGGCCCAATTGTTTCCGGGGCGGTTCTACATCGAACTGCAGCGCGCCGGCCTGCCAGGGCAGGAGGCGCTGGTGCAGGCCAGCGTGCCCTTGGCTGCGGAGCTGGGGCTGCCCGTGGTGGCCACCCACCCGGTGCAGTTCCTGGAGCCCGAGGACTTCGAGGCGCACGAGGCGCGCGTGTGCATCGCCGAGGGCGAGACCCTGGCCAACCCGCGGCGCGTCAAGCGCTTCACGCCCGAGCAGTGGTTCCGCCCGGCGGCCGACATGCACACGCTCTTTGCCGATCTGCCCTCGGCGCTTGAGAACACCCTGCACATCGCACGGCGCTGCAACCTGCGCTTGACCCTGGGCAAGCCCCGGCTGCCGGACTTCCCCACGCCGCTGCGTGCTGACGGCACACCCACGCCCATCGAGGACCACTTCCGCGATCTCTCGGTGCAGGGACTGCAGTGGCGCCTGGGGCAGCTTTTCCCCGATCCTGCCGAGCGCGAAGCCCGTCGTGCCGAGTACGAGCTGCGTCTGGAGTTCGAGATCGGCGTGATCATCAAGATGGGCTTTTCGGGCTACTTTCTGATCGTGGGCGACTTCATCGGCTGGGCCCGCGCCAACGGCTGCCCGGTGGGCCCCGGGCGGGGTTCCGGTGCGGGCTCGCTGGTGGCGTACTCGCTGGGCATCACGGACCTGGACCCGCTGCGCTACAAGCTGCTGTTCGAACGCTTCCTCAACCCCGAACGGGTGTCCATGCCGGACTTCGACATCGACTTCTGCCAGGGCAACCGCGACCGCGTCATCGACTACGTCAAGCAGAAGTACGGGCGCGACGCCGTCAGCCAGATCGCCACCTTCGGCACCATGGCCGCCAAGGCCGCCTTGCGCGACGTGGGCCGGGTGCTGGGCATGGGCTATGGCCATGTGGACTCCATCGCCAAGCTGATCCCCGCCCCGCCGGGCAAGACGGTGACGCTGGCCAAGGTGCCCGAGCAGCCCGACGGCGGCGTGATCTACGCCCGCAAGGAAGCGCCTGAACTCGAGCAGCGCGAAGCCGCGGAGGAAGAGGTGGCCGAGCTGCTGGCCCTGGCCACGCGTGTGGAGGGCCTGGTGCGCAACGTGGGCATGCATGCCGGGGGCGTGCTGATCGCCCCGGGCAGGATCACCGATTTCTGCCCGCTGTACCAGCAGCCCGGCAGCGACGCGGCGGTCAGCCAGTACGACAAGGACGACGTGGAGGCCATCGGCCTGGTGAAGTTCGACTTCCTGGGGCTGGCCACCCTGACCATCCTGGAGCAGGCCAAGGACTTCATCCGCGCTCGCCGTCCGGGCCGATCTGATTTCACGTACGAAGCCCTGCCGCTGGACGATGCCCAGGTCTACCGGCTCTTCTCCGAGGGCCGTACCGAGGCGGTGTTCCAGTTTGAATCCGGTGGCATGCAGCGCATGCTGCGCGACGCCAAGCCCAGCCGGCTGGAGGACCTAATCGCGCTGAACGCGATGTTCCGCCCTGGGCCGATGGAGAACATCCCGAGCTTCTGCGCGCGCAAGCACGGGCGCGAGGAGATCGTCTACCCGCACCCGCGGCTGGCGCCGGTGCTGGAAGAGACCTACGGCATCTTTGTCTACCAGGAGCAGGTGATGCTGGCCGCGCAGGTGCTGGCGGGCTACAGCCTGGGCGGTGCCGACATACTGCGCAAGGCCATGGGCAAGAAGAAGCCCGAGGAAATGGCCCAGCAGCGCGCCATCTTTCGCGAAGGCGCAGGCGCGCAGGGCATTGGCGCGTCCCAGGCCGACGAGGTCTTCGACCTGATGGAGAAGTTCGCGGGCTACGGCTTCAACAAGAGCCACGCCGCGGCCTACTCCCTGCTGGCCTACCACACGGCCTGGATCAAGGTGCACTGCACGGTCGAGTTCTACGCCGCCAACATGACGGTGGAAATGGACGACACCGACAAGTTGAAGGTGCTGCTGAACGACGCGAAGTCCTTCGGCATCACCTTCGAGCCGCCCGACATCAACCGCGGCGTGTGGCGCTTCGAGCCCGTGAGCGACCGTCTCGTGCGCTACGGCCTGGGCGCCGTGAAGGGCACCGGGTCTGGTGCCATCGAGGCCATCGTGGGGGCACGTGAAGGCGCGGCGGGGCAGGGGGGCGGACCCTTTCGCAGCCTGTTCGACTTCTGCGCCCGGGTGGACCGGCAGAAGGTGAACAAGCGCGCCGTGGAGGCGTTGATCAAGGCGGGCGCCTTTGACGCGCTGCACCCGGACCGCGCGGCGGCGCTGGCCAGCGTGAGCCTGGCCTTCGACTGGGCCGAGACGCAGGAGGCCAACGCGCTGCAGGGCGGGTTGTTCGACTTCGGCGACGAGCCCGACGCGCATGGCTCGTCCACCCAGGAGCCGGCGCTGGCCCATGCCGAACCGCAGACCCTGCGCGAGAAGCTGATGCTGGAAAAGTCGGCGCTGGGTTTTTGCCTCTCCGGACATCTGTTCGACGAGGTGGCGCAGGAGGTGCGGCGCTTTGCCCGCCGACAGATCGCCGACCTGGTCGATTCACGCGAGCCGCAGTTGCTGGCGGGCATCGTCGGTGACTTCCGGGTCGTCAACGGCCAGCGTGGCCGGGCAGCGATCTTCAAGCTCGACGACGGCACCGAAGCCATCGAAAGCGTGGTCAACGAGGACTTGCTGGATGTCAAGCGCGATCTGCTGGCCGAGGACGCGCTGCTCATCGCCCAAGGTCGCGTGCAGTTGGACCGCTTCAGTGGCGGCTTGCGTTTCACGGTGCAGCAGTTGTGGGACCTGGCTGCTGCGCGTGCGCGCTTCGGTCGCCATCTGGCCGTGACGTTCAACGGGGGCCAAGCTCCGGTGGCCGATCTGATCCGCACCTGGCCCGCGCGGCGTCTGGACACCGAGCAGGGCGAATTGGTCCAGGGCCTGGGCGTGCGCCTGCGCCTGCACACGCCATCGGCCGTGGCCGAAATCGATCTGGGTGAGCAGGGCCGTTTCTGGCCCTGCGACGAGGCCTTGAGCCGGTGGCGCCAACTCGCGCACGGGGCGCAGGCCGAGGTCGTGTACGAGGAGGTCTGATGGATCGCCGCCTGCCCGTTGCCGGATGCCCCAGGCCCCCTGCGGCGGAGGTGCAGGGTTGAGTGGCGGGGTCGTCACCGGGCTGGTGCTCAGCGGGGGCGGCGCGCGTGCGGCCTACCAGGTGGGGGTGCTCAAGGCCCTGATGCGCATGCGGCGCGAGGCTGGCGCCGACGACGGCGTGAACCCCTTTCCCGTGATCTGCGGCACTTCGGCGGGCGCGATCAACGCCGCTGCACTGGCCTGCCGTGCCGATGATGCCGCCGCTGCCGTCCAGGACCTGTGCGCGGTGTGGGAGAACTTCCAGGCCGAGCAGGTCTACCGCGCCGATTCGCTCGGTGTGATCCGCAGCGGCGCGCAGTGGCTGACCATGCTCAGCGTAGGCTGGCTGGTGGCCCGCTGGCGCCGGGTGCGACCGAAGTCGCTGCTGGACAACAGCCCGCTGGCTGAACTGCTGACGCAGGCCGTGCCCCTGGAGCGGCTGGAGCCCTTGCTGCGCGAGGGGCATCTGCAGGCGCTGGCGGTCACCGCCTCTAGCTACACCAGCGGCGAGCACGTCACCTTCTACCAGGCCGCGCAGCGCATGCAGCCCTGGTCACGTACGCAAAGGCGCGCCGTGCCGGCATGCATCGGCCTGCCCCATCTTCTGGCGTCGTCAGCCATCCCCTTCGTGTTCCCTTCCACCGAACTGGAGCGCGAGGGGTCTGCCGAGTGGTTCGGCGACGGCTCCATGCGCCAGACGGCACCGATCTCGCCAGCCATCCACCTGGGCGCCACGCGCGTGCTGGTCATCGGCGCCGGGCGCATGCAGGAGCCCGCAGACCGGCGCGTGGTCAACCGGGGCTACCCCAGCCTGGCGCAGATCGCCGGCCATGCGATGTCCAGCATCTTCCTGGACGCCCTGGCGGTGGACATCGAGCGCCTGGAGCGCATCAACCGCACGCTGGCCCTGCTGCCTCAGGAGGCGCTGCAGGGCACGGCGCTGCGACCGGTGCAGGCCCTGGTGATCTCGCCCTCGCAGCGGCTGGACGACATCGCCGGGCGGCACCAGGCGCGCCTGCCCTTGCCGGTACGCACCCTGTTGCGCGGCGTGGGGGTCACGGGTCAGGGTCGCGAGGCGCAGGGCGCCACGCTCGCAAGCTACCTGCTGTTCGAGGCCGGGTACACGCGCGAACTCATGGCCCTGGGGGAGGCGGATGCCGATCTGCTGCGCCAGCAAGTGCTCGAATTCTTCGGCTGGGGCGCGGACGCGGGCGGTATGACCCCGGCAGCGCGGGCGGCTTGAATCCGGGCCGCCGCCTTCGAGGCGATGGGCCAAGACCTTGCTGCCCTCACGGCAGCTTGGTGCGCCCCGGGTCCGCGGCTTCGGCCGCCAGCACGGGGTTGAAGCGCGCGTCGTTGTACATCTTGAACTGCCGGTAGACCTTGAAGTAGGCGCGCCCTGCCCGGGCGTCGGCGATCAGCGTGTCCAGGCAGGCTGCCAGATCCCCGCGTTGCTGCCGCAGCTGGACGAGCTTGCGATGGCTGGAGGCCCGGTGCGCAGCATCGGCGTCGGTGCGCTGCGTCTGGGCTTGCATGGCGTGGACTTTCAGCGCCATGATGGACAGGCGGTCCACCATGCTGCCGGCGGTCTCGCTGTTCAGGCGCGCTCCAGGGGCGGGTGTGGCTACCGGCGCATCGGTGCAGGCCGAGGCCGCATCCACCAGGCCCAGTTGTACCAGCAGGATCTCGTCCACGCGCTCGGTCGCGTCGTTGCGGGCCTGGTTGTGGCGGTCGATGGCGCGTTTGTTGGCCGCGATCTCCGCGTCGGCCACGCGGGTACGGCGAGCCAGGTCTTCTTCGCGCCACAGCAGGGTGTTGAAGCGGTGGTTGGCACGGATCCAGTGCCACAGGGTCTGCTGGGTCGGTGGCTCCTCGATGCCGGGCCACCGGGTGTCGGCCAGCAGCCGGTCATGCTCCGCGGTCACGTCGGCGGCGTGCAGGGCTGGTACGGAGTCCATGGATCAAGACGGGGTGGAAACCTGGAGTATGGACCGGGCGCGCGCCAGCACGTCCTCCACAGTGGGCCAGCGTGGCCAGCAACGCTCGACGTGAACTGTCGGTCCCCAGGGGCGCCACAGGCTGGGATCCGTGGGTCCCAGCACCGACAGCAGCGGGGCCTGCACCGCGGCGGCTAGGTGTCCCGGACCGGTGTCGTTGGACACCACCAGCGCGGCAGCGCCCATCAAGGCACCGTAGGAGCCCATGCCCACGCCTTCGAGCAGGACGGCCTTCGGGTGGTCGCGCTGGGCCGTCTGCACTTCGCCCCCCGGCCCCGGGCACACCACCACCTGGCGCCCGGTCTGCGCGATGAGGCGGTCGATGAAGTCGGCGAATCCCGGCCAGCGCTTGTCCTGGCTGTCAAAGGTGCCGCCGGCAAACGGGCAGGCCAGTACGAAGCCGGGTTCGATGCGGTACGCCGCAAGCAGGGCCTCGGCCTGGGACCGGGCGGCGGGGTGAACGCGCCAGCCGATCTGCGTGGGCACGGGTGCCGGGGCACCCAGAAAGGCGCTGCCCAGGGCCCAGTACTCCTGCAGCGTGTGCAGTCCGGACGGCCGGGGCACCGCCTGACGCAGCAGCAGGCTGCGGCCCTCGTAGGCAAAGCCCGAGGGGCGCAGTCCGGCCAGGCGCATTTCCAGGGCACTGGAGAAGGAGTAGGGGAACGCCAGCCCCAGCGGTTGATGGCCTGGCGCCTGCAGCCTGCGGCGCAGGTCGAGCAGCTGGCGCAGCCGGTCAGCGTGTCCGGGTGGCAGCTTGTGCACGTTCCAGCCGAATCCGGCCAGAAGATCCTGCGCCCAGGCTTTGCCCACCAGGTGCAACTCGAAACCCGCGGTCTGCAGGCGCTGCAAGGTCGGCACCGACAGCACCACATCGCCCACCCAGTTGCGCAGGCGTACCACCAGCGGAGCAGGTCCTGGCGCGACTTGCGTGGGTGCGATGGACATGGTCGGCATGTTATGCCGGTCCGCTGCGCGCCCGGCCGAAGCAGCCCGGCAACCGCAGCCGAGGCGGGCGGGCCACCGTCAGCGTGGCGGCGCGTCCTGTCCGCGCAGCGACCCGCGGGTGCCGGACGGCAGGGGCTCGCGGGGGCTCTTCAGCGGCATGAGCATCGAATCGGTGGCGGCATAGGCCGCGCCGGCGACGGTCAGTCCCTGCACTGACAGCCGGGTGGCCTGCGCAGTCCCCAGGCCGGCGACCCGCCCGCGCAGGTCCTCCCAGTCGCTGAAGGGCCGCTGCGCACGCGCGGCGAGGATGCGGCCGGACAACTGCGGCCCCACGCCGCGCAGGCGCTCAAGCTCGGCCTGGCTGGCGCCGTTGATGTCCAACTCGGCCAGGGCCGGCACAGCGCACAGGGACAACAGCAGGTGCAGGACGGATCGCTTCATGGCGGGGCTCCGGTATGGGGGGGTGGTTCAGGCGGCGATTCTTCGTGTCGGGCCGCCCGCCCGCATCCCGCCCGCGGGGCCCCCGCAGGGGGGTGTCCGGTCGTTTCCGGCCGCGGCCGCGCCGGACTGCGGGCCCTGACCATAATCTGCCGCGTGAAGATTGCCGTGGTCATCTCGGCCTACAACAACTGGGAGGCGTTGCGCTGCACGCTGCGCGGCTACGCCCGCCAGACGCGGCCGCCCGAGGAGATCTGGGTGGCCGAGGACAGCGAGTTCCCCGAGGTGCGGCAGGTGGTGGACCAGGTCCGTGCCGAGCTGGGTTACGCCGTGGGTCACCTGACCCAGACTGACGACGGGTTTCGCAAGTGCCGCATCCTCAACCGCACCATCGCCGCGTCAGCGGCCGACTACCTGGTCTTCACCGACGCGGACTGCGTCCCGCGCGCCGACGTCGTGGCCACCTTCGCCGCCCGGGCGCGGCCGGGGGAGTTCCTGTCCGCCGGCAGCCACCTGAACCTGCCACAGCGCCTGCACGGCGCGGGCCTGCGGCCCGAGTGGATCGACGACCAGCGCCTGTTCAGTCCGCGCTGGCTTCGGGCGCAGGGCCTTCGCCTGTCGCCCCTGCGCCTGCTGCCGCCCGCAGGGCTCGGCAGGTCTGCGGCGCATGTCCTGGATCGGCTGACCCCCCGTGATGCCTTTGTCGGCAACCTCAGCGGCGCCTGGCGTGCCGACCTGTTGCGCGTGGCGGGTTTCGACGAGGCCATGGCCTACGGCGCCGAAGACCGCAACCTGGGCATCCGGCTCAACCATGCCGGGGTGCGAGGGCGCCGCCTGCGCCATGCCCTGGTGTGCCTGCACCTGGAGCATGCCCGCACCTGGCGGCACGACGCCCAGGTGCTGGAGAACCGGCGTTGGAACGCCTCGCTGCCCGCCCAGACCACCCTGCCGCGCCAAAGTGGGCTGCTCGACGGCGGGGTCACTCCCGCCAGTGTTGCGCCACCCAGTTCGCAGGCCGGATGTAGCGAAAGCGCCGGTTGCGACGGCCCTCCAGTGCATCCGGCGGATTGACCTCCCCGTGGAAGATGACGATGCGCGTGCCGGCGGGAAAGCCGGGCTCGCGCCAGTAGTTGGCGGGCCAGCGCGGGATGCAGTGGTACTTGAAGCTGCTGCACCACCGCGCCGGCCAGTAGGCCAGGCGGCCCTGGCGATGCATCACCTCGGACAGGAAGGCCTGCTCGTTGCGCAGCCGTGACCGCACCCCGGCCTGCGTGGCCCGGAACTCCGCCAGCACGTCGGCGTGCGCGCCGATGCGGAACCGGTAGACGGACGAGTTGCCGGTGACGCGCCAGGGGCGCTTCCAGTCATGGATGATGAGGAAGTCGCCTGGCGCCTCGAAGAAGGGCGTGATGTCGTCCACGATCACCACGTCCAGGTCGAGAAACAGGGCCGTGCCCTGCAGGCTGTGCAGGTCCGCCTCGAAGGTGGTGAGCTTGGTCCAGCCCCGCTCGGGAATGCCCGTCGGCAGAGCCAGATCGGGGATGGGCAGGCACCGCACCTCGCTGCGCACGCCCCGGTGGTCATCGGTCAGGCAGACGAAATCGAATGCACCGCGCAGGTGGCGCCGGACCATGGCGTACAGGCGGTTGACGTAGTGCGGACCGTACTTGGTGCCCCACTTCATGCACAGCACGATGCGCCCCTCGCGGTCCTGGCGCATCACAGTTCCTCGACGGTTCGGGGGGGGAAGGTGTCCCAGCCCAGGCAACCCGGACACTGCCAGAAGTAGTTGCGGGCCTCGAAGCCGCAGGCGGCGCACCGGTAGCGCTGCACGGGCCGGGCTGCCCGCTCCACGGCCTGCCGGGCGGCCTCCAGGCCGTGCGCACCCCAATGCTCCACGGGTTGACGCAGCAGCAGGGCTGCAGCCGACAGCGAAGGCATGACGCGCAGCGCGGTCGCCAGCTGCTGCGTGGCCTGCGGCCCCAGCAGCGAAGCGGCGCCCGAAGCCGGCTCTTCGCGTCCGGGCGCATCCGGCAGCGCCTGCGGCACGTCCAGTCTCAGCAAGCCCTGCAACAAGGCCAGGGACGGGGCCCGGTCGAACTGTGCCTGCAGAAGGGCGCGGGCGGCGCTGTGTTCGCGCAGGTGCAGGGCCGAGGCGGCGAAGGCCACGGACACCAGGTCGAACGCTGCCGGGTGGTGCTGCAGCAGATGCCGCCACTGTGAGCAGGCCGCGGCATGATCCCCGACCTGCTGCGCCCACTGTCCGCCCAGTACCCACGGGCGGGACAGTCCCGGCGCGGCGCGGCGCGCCGCCTCCAGGCGGGCGCTGGCGCCTTCGTGGTCGCCGTGGGCGCGCAACCCCGTCGCGGCCTCGCAGTGGTAGTGGCCGATGCGCACGGCGAACGAGCCTGCATCGGCCGCCTCCAAGGCGCTGGCCAACTCGATGGCGCGGTCCCACTCGTGGGCGCGTTCCTGCAGCGAAAGCATCGCCAGGCGGGCGGCCGTCTCGAAGGTGGTTCCCTCCAACTGCCGGAAGCTGTCTTCGGCGCGGTCGAACAGGCCGGCGCGCAGGAAGTCCTGCGCCAGGGCGTGCCGGGCGCGATGGCGATCGAGTGCGGACAGATCGGGCCGTGACACCAGGTGTTCGTGCACGCGTATGGCCCGCTGGAACTCGCCGCGGCGGCGGAACAGGCTGCCCAGGGCGAAGTGCAGATCCACCGTGTCGGGGTCGCTCTGGATCGCTTCGATGAAGGCGTCGATGGCCTTGTCCTGCTGCTCGTTGAGCAGCAGGCTCAAGCCCTTGAAGTAGGCGCGCGGCGCGTCTCGCTGTTCGCGTCTGGCCTGCCGAAGGTCCAGCCTGGACGCCATCCATCCCAGGGCGAAGGCCGCGGGCAGTGCCAGCAGCAGCCAGGCCGGGTCAAAGTCCATCGCGCGGCGTCGTGCCGGAGTCGCTGGCGGTGGACGCGGCGCCGGGCGCCATGGCGCCAGCGGGGGCATCGGGGCCGGACCCGGATGCCCGGGGGCTGGCTCGGCGCCGGCTCCAGCGCCCCGGCACCATGGCCAGCACCCCCAGCACGCAGCCCGCTGCAAAGGCAGCCAGCACCACGAACACCATGGGCGCCTGCCACTCCACGCCGAAGAACCACTTCACTGAGGCGGCATGCTGGTTGTTCAGCGCGAAGGCGAACAGGGTGAAGAACACCAGCGCCTTGAGGGTCCAGGAGATGAGCCGCATGCCACGCAGATTCTAGGTTCGCGGCGCTGGCTCGACGGCCGCGTGCAGCATCACCGTCATCATGAGGTGGTAGCTGACGATGCGCAGATCGTCCAGCACGGTGTCGGTCAGGCCATGCAGCATCAGGGGCACGCTCAACGCGGCAGCGGCATACATGCCGCAGCGGCCGCGGTGTTCCTTCCAGGCCAGCAGCAGCGGCAAGGCCACCAGCAGACATCCGGCGACCAGGCCGGGAATGCCAGACCACAGCAGGAAGCTGAGGTATTGCTGGTGGGCCGTGGGCAGCACCGGCGTGCCCGCAGGCAGGTGCTGGGCCAACACCGCGGCCTCGTTGCGAAAGCCGTGCCCCAGCCACGGCCGCTCCAGGAAGGCTTGCCAGGCGGCGGGCCAGTGCAGGGCTCGTGTGGCGATGCCGTAGTCCGTCACGTGGGGCCACTCGGCCCCGGTCATGGCGCCGGTCATCAGGCCTGCGATCGCCGCCCACCGCTGTCCGTACCAGACCGACAGGTGCGGACCCAGCAGGGCAAGCAGGCCCGCGGTGGCCGCGCAGGCCAGCAGCGCCATGCCGGCACGTTGCCACCCCCCCCGACCATGGCCGAGCCACCACAGTGCCAGGGGCAGCAGCGCCAGGGCCATCAGCGTGGAGGCACGGGCGCCCAGCAAAGCGCCCAGGCAGATGATGCCGGTGGCGTGTGTCGCCCAAGGACGGATCCACGCGTGGCGCCCCGGGCCGGTCACGTCCAGCCAGGCCAGCATCATCATGGGCACCAGCATCGTGCTGACGAACAGCGCATTGCCCGCCAGGGCCCTTGGTCGGTGGTGGACCAGGCCCGCCCATTGCACGACGAACCCATACTCCAGCGCGATCACGCCCGCCGTGGTCCACACCGACAGGCTGGCCCAGCGCCCGATCTGGGCGTAGGTGATGCCTGCATTGCCGAACATCGGCACCAGCACGCAGGCGGGCAGGATCACCAGCAGCAGTCGAAGGTCCGCCCACCAGCCCACGCGGTCTGGCGCAGGGGCGGCCAGCAGGTCGCCGGCCAGCAACGTCAGCCACCAGGCCAGGGCAACGAGGGTCAGCCAACGCGCCGGTTCGCCCAGCGCGCGCCGGGCTGGTGTGCCGATCCCGCCTGAGCGCAGCACCCACAGTGCGCTTGCCAGCATGCACAGGGTGCTGAGCCAGCCCAGCAGGGGCGCGAAGACCAGCGCTGCCCACACGGCGCGGGGCAAGGGCCGCACACCCTGAGGTCGGGCCGCGGTCAAGGTGCCGACGCGGGCCTCATCGGATCGGGTGCCGGCCTCGGCGCCACGCCTCATGGGCAACCGGCGCTGCGGCGAGCCGCCTCCATCACGAGATCGACATCGATGCCGCGCGCCTGGTCGACCAGGCTGCAGGCCCGCTTCCACCGTATGCCCCACTTGGACGGCATCAGGTGCGCCAGCGCGGTCCAGGGCGGAAAGCGCTCATAGCGGCGCAGCACCGACGACAGGGGTTCCACACGGTGATCCTGCTCGAACTGCGCGCGCTTGCGCGCGAAGCGGCTGTCCGGCAGACGGCCCAGGTCGTAGTTGCCGAATCCGAATTCCGGCTTGAGGTACTTCCCATGCAGGTAGGTCACGTCCACGTAGCGCCGTTGCAGATGGCGGTGGGTGAAGACCTCGTGACGCGCGGAGTTGCGAAAGTGCGTCCGCTCGCTCACCTCGAAGTAGCCGTGGTCGCCGTTGCCCACCAGGGGCGTGGCCGAGAGCACGCCCAGACCCGCGCCATCCCTGAACAGGTTGAAGCCCGAGACGCACCACATTTCCTCCCCCAGGCGAAACCCCCGCTGCCGCAAGGCCTGCACGACCCGGTCCACCCGCTCCGGGATGGCGATGTGATCGTCGTCCAGCTTGGTGGCCACCGTGTAACGGGTGCAGGCCAGCGCGAAGTTGGAATAGTTGGCCATGGACTCCGGGGCCTGCGAGGCAAGCTCCGCGTAGGCGGGGTCGCCCAGGGGCAGAACCCGGTCTTCGTAGTGGAAGACGCGCACCTTGTCGGGATGCCGGGCCTGCAACTGCGCGGCGATCTCGGGCGACCGGTCCGTGCACTGGTTGTGGACGATGACGATCTCGTCGAAGAAGGGCAGGTGCGAGCACACCGCCTCGGCCAGGAAGGTCTCGCCGTTGCGAACCCTGACGAAGGCCGAGATGCCGGGCTGGCGCTGGCGGATCTGCAGGTCGGCCGGCTTGAAGCGGTACTGGCTGACGGAGGCGATCACTTCCTGGGCACCCGCCTGGCTCAGCGCAGGCCCGCGCTCAATTGCCCGATGATCCGCTGCGCTGCGTCACCCGTCTCGGCGGCGCCCTGAGAGTTCTGCACGGTGACCACCGTCCTGCCGCCTTCAGACTTCAACTGCACCCGCAGGCGCTGCACCGGGGTCTTTTCACCCCGACCGAACCACCTGGCCAGGAAGCTGGGATCGTCCTTGCCCGCCTGCGCCGGGTCTACGTAGCGGACGAAGAACAGGCCGGCGGCGCGGTCGCGGTCCTCGACAGAGAAGCCGCTGCGGTCCAGGGCCAGGCCGACGCGGCGCCATGCGCGGTCGAAGTCCTCCTCCACCACCAGCGAGGTGGCGCCCGGGGCGCTTGTGCCAGAGCCTGCAGCGGGTGCTGCGGCGGATGCGGATGCGCGGGCGGTGGCGGGTGCGGCCGGCGTCTTTGCTGCGGCCTCGCGGGCTGCGTCCTCCCGTGCGCCCAGGCGGACCATCAGCGCGGACAGCATCTCGGCCTCGACCTGCGGGTCGGCCGGCTTGGCGCGCCAGGTGGTGCCGTCCTTCTGTACCGAGGTGTAGACCTCTTCCATCGCCCGGTGGCTGATGTAGACCTCGGTGCCGCTGGCGGTACGCTCCAGTCGGGTACGGAAGCGGTCGCGCTCGCCGGTGGAATACAGGCCGTCGAACACCCGACCGATGGTGCGGCGGATGAAGTCCTCCGGGATCTTGGCCCGGTCCTCCTTCCAGGCCGTCTCCAGCACGCCAGTCTGGGGGTTCTCCATGTCGAAGGTGAAGCCCCGCTCCGTCCAGAAGGCCTTCACCACGGGCCACACCTGCTCGGGCGGCAGGGGCACGTTGAGCCAGCGCTGGGTACCCTGGCGCTCCAGCCGGATGTCTCCCACGGCATTGGGCGCCACCTGGGCAGCGGCCGACGCCGCGGGGCCGCGCGCCTCCATGCCCGAGGCGCTGACGACGCCCGAGGCGGTGCGAAAGCGCCCTTCACGGGCCAGTTGGCTCAGGTCAGGAGGCACCTCCAGCGGCGCGGTCTTGTTGGACTGGCTGCGGTAGTCCACCTTGCTGCCACCAAACAGGCCATCAAAGGTCGAGCAGCCTCCCAGCAGCACGAGGCCTGCCAGCGCTGCGGCGGTAGGCCTGGCCAGACGCGCGGCAGCGACGACCGGGTTGGCGGCAGGGGTGGTGTCCGGGCATCGGGTCACGGCGGAAGTCTGGGGATTCATGAGGCGGGCTCGCTTGCAGGCGGTCAACGAAAGTGGGGGGAAGGGGCAGGCTGGGGGCCAGGCATCGTGGGGCGATCAGGTCGCCGGGTCAGCGCTGCGCACACGGCCTGGCGCATGGCAGCGGCGCTCAGAGCAGGCCGCTGTCGCGCAGCGCGGCCGCGACGCTGACCTGGCCGGCTTCGGTCAACTCCACCAGCGGCAGCCTGACGGTGCTGCGGCATCGGCCCAGTTGCTGCAACGCCCACTTCGCCGGAGCAGGACTCGGCTCGCAGAACAGTTGACGGTGCAGCGGGAGCAATTGCAGGTGCAGCGCCCGGGCGCGCTGAACGTCGCCGCGCAGGGCGGCCGCGCACAACTGCTGCATCAGGCGCGGTGCGACGTTGGCGGTGACGCTGACGTTGCCGTGACCGCCCAACAGCATCAAGGCCACGGCCGTGCCGTCGTCGCCGGAGTAGATGGCAAAGCCCTCGGGGGCCTGCTTGATCAGCCAGGCCGCCCGCTCGATGTTGCCGCTGGCCTCCTTGATGCCGATCACCCCCGGCACCTGGGCCAGGCGCAGGGCCGTTTCGGGCTGCATGTCGGCCACCGTGCGGCTGGGCACGTTGTACAGCACCACGGGCAGGTCCACCGCCTCGGCCACCGCGCGGAAGTGACGGTACATGCCCTCTTGGGAGGGCCGGTTGTAGTACGGCACGACCTGCAGCGAACAGTCGGCGCCCACTTGCTTGGCAAACCGGGTCAGCTCGATGGCCTCGGAGGTGGCATTCGCCCCGGCCCCGGCCATGATGGGCACGCGGCCGCCAGCATGCTCCACCGCCACGCGGATGATCTCGCAGTGCTCTTGCACAGACACCGTGGGCGATTCGCCCGTCGTGCCCACCACACAGATGCATTGCGTGCCCTCGGCGATGTGCCAGTCGATCAATTGCCGCAGCGCGCCGTAATCGACGCTGCCATCCTCGTGCATCGGTGTGACGAGCGCCACGATGCTGCCAACAATCGGTGTCATGGGGGAGATTCCTGAAACGGTGCCTGAGTTTACCGGGCTGGTTCAGGGTGGGTCAGGGGCAGTGGCAGGAGCAGTCCCGGTCGGTCCGGCTCAGTGACAGGTTCGCGCCGGGCGCAGATGCGCTGCACCAGCCGCGGCGGGTGGTCCAGATAGCCGTCCTCGTAAGCCAGCACCCGCAGCCCTTGGGCGGCCTGAAGCAGTTCGCCGGGCTGCAGCAGAAAGTCCGGTCTTGAAGGGCGACCATACCTTTCATGGCCGCGGGCGAAGGTCTCGTAGATCAGCAGGCCGGCCGGGGCCACGCTGGTCACGATGGCGGGCAGCAAGGGGCGCCAGAGGTAGTTGGTGACCACCACGGCATCGAACCGTCGTCCGTGCAAGGGCCAGGGGCCGTTCTCGATGTCCGCCACCAGCAGTTCGGCCGGTCCGGCGGGTGCCTGCACGTCTGTCAGCCCCTGCAGGGCCTGGGCGTCGCGGTCCACGCCTGTCACGCGCAAGCCTCGGGTTGCCAGCCAGCGCAGATGCCGACCGCTACCGCAAGCCAGGTCCAGCACGGTGCTGCCTGATGGGAGCCAGGCAGCCCAGCGCGTCACCCACGGGGAGGGTGCGCCCACAGCGGCGTGGGGTTCAATGAGGGCGTTCACTCAGAAGCAGGCCCACACGCGGTTGGCAATGTCCAAGGCCATGTGCGGATTCAGGTAGCTGGCGAACACGGCCGCGAGCACCACCACGGCCGCCGCCCAGGCCGCCACGCGACGCAAGATGCCCGAAGGGCGGGCATCGCCCAGGGCGTCGAAAAGTCGTCTGGAGGGGCGGTCGTTCATGGAGATGGGATGTATGCGCCTCGATCGTGCCGTGCACAGGTCGGCCGCTCAGGCGGCCTGCGGTGTCGTGCGCACGATGGGGGACTCCTTCACCGGCAGGTTGATGAGCGCCGCGAACACGCCCAAGGCGATGCAGATGCCCCAGACCACGTCGTAGTTGCCCTGCAGGCCGTAAAGCCAGCCGCCCATCCAGGCGCCGAGGAAGGACCCCACCTGGTGGCTGAGAAACACGAAGCCGCTCAGCATGGACATGTACTGCACGCCGAAGATCTGCGCGATGACCGCGTTGGTGGGCGGCACGGTGGACAGCCACAGCAAGCCCATGGCAGACGCGAAGACGTAAACGCTCCAGGGCGTCAGCGGCGCCAGCAGGAACAGGGTGATGCACACCGAGCGCAGCAGGTAGATGGCGCTCAGGATGTAGCGCCGGGGAAAGCGCTGGCCCAGTTCGCCCGCGGTGTAGGTGCCGATCACGTTGAACAGCCCCACCAGGGCCAGCGCGGTGGTGGCCACCCCGGGGCTCAGGCCATGATCCTTCAGGTAGCTGGGCAGGTGCACACCGATGAACACCACCTGGAAGCCGCAGACGAAGTATCCGGCCGTCAACAACCGGAAGCTGCCGTAGCCGAAAGCTTCGCGCAGCGCACCCGCAACGCTCTGTGAAGTGCCGACTGCAGGAGCAAACGCCGATCGCTGCTCGCGCAGTCCAAAAGACAAAGGGATGATGATCAGCGCCGCCGCCGCCAACATCCACAGCGCACCCTGCCAGCCGAACGAGGCGATCAGCGCGTTCTCCACCGGCACCATCAGGAACTGGCCGAAGGACCCCGCCGCGGCACCGATGCCCATGGCACGCGATCGCTTCTCGGGGGCGACGTTGCGTCCGATCACGCCGTAGATCACGGCGTAGGTGGTGCCGGCCTGTGCCACCCCGATCATCACCCCGGCGCTCAGTGCAAAGCCCAGGCTGGAGGTGGCGCTGGCCATGCCGGCCAGGCCTGCAGCGTAGAACAGGCTGCCCACCAGCAGCACCCGGAAAGCGCCGAAGCGGTCCGCGAAGACGCCGGCCACGGGGGCCGCCAGGCCCCAGCCCAGGTTCTGGATGGCGATCGCCAGAGCGAAGGCCTCGCGCGACCAGCCGCGCTCCATGGTGACGGGCTGCAGCCACAAGCCGAAGCCATGCCGAATGCCCATGGACAGCGTCAGGATCAGGGCGCCGCAGAGCAGCACCTGCGTCATGGACAGCCGCGCTGGCGGGCCGCCTGGCGTACCCGCAGCGCCGGGCGAGGAGGAAGCAGTCATGCCCACATTGTCGAGGAGAATCCGCGCCTATGCCGACCGTCAAGACTGCCGCCTACGCCGAAAGCTCGATCCGGGTGCTCAAGGGCCTGGAGCCCGTCAAGCAGCGCCCGGGCATGTACACCCGCACCGACAACCCGCTGCACATCGTGCAGGAGGTCATCGACAACGCCGCCGACGAAGCGCTGGCAGGCTTTGGCAAGCGCATCGCGCTCACGCTGCACGCCGACGGCTCGGTGAGTGTGGAGGACGACGGCCGCGGCATCCCCTTCGGCGTTCACCCCGAGGAGGGCGTGCCGGTGGTGGAGATCGTCTTCACCCGCCTGCACGCAGGCGGCAAGTTCGACAAGGGCTCGGGCGGCGCCTACAGCTTCTCGGGCGGCCTGCACGGCGTGGGGGTGAGCGTGACCAACGCACTGGCCCGGCGCCTGCAGGTCACCGTCTACCGCGAGGGCCAGGTGGCCGCGCTGGCGTTCAGCGGCGGTGACGTGATCGAGCCCTTGGTGGTGCGCGAACGCACTTCGGCCGACCGCCGCCAAGGCACCACGGTGCGCGTCTGGCCGGATGCGAAGTACTTCGAGGCTGCGGACCTGCCACGCCAGGAACTCGTGCACCTGCTGCGCAGCAAGGCGGTGCTGATGCCGGGCGTGTCCGTCACGCTCACGGTGGAAAAGCCCGCCTCGAAGGATGCCCAGAACCCGCCGAACCCCCGAGACGCCGAGACCCAGACCTGGCTCTACCAAGGGGGCCTGCGCGACTACCTGACGCAAGGCCTGGCCGCAGACCCGATCATTCCGCTGTTCGAGGGCGAGCAGTACGCCAGCGGCGCCGAATCCGACAACGTGGCCGAAGGCGAGGGCGCCGCCTGGTGCGTGGCCTTCACCGACGACGGCCACACGCTGCGCGAGAGCTACGTCAACCTGATTCCCACGGTGGCCGGTGGCACGCACGAATCCGGACTCAAGGACGGTTTGTTCCAGGCCGTCAAGGGCTTCATCGAGCTGCACTCGCTCATGCCCAAGGGCGTGAAGCTGATGCCCGAGGACGTGTTCTCGCGTGCCAGCTTCGTCCTCTCGGCCAAGGTGCTGGACCCGCAGTTCCAGGGCCAGATCAAGGAGCGGCTGAACAGCCGCGATGCGTTGCGCCTGGTGTCCAACTACGTCAAGCCGGCGCTGGAGCTGTGGCTGAACCAGCATGTGGAGCATGGCAAGAAGCTGGCCGAGCTGGTCATCCGGCAGGCGCAGACCCGCCAGCGCGCCGGGCAGAAGGTGGAAAAGCGCAAGGGCTCGGGTGTGGCGGTGCTGCCGGGCAAGCTCACCGACTGCGAGAGCCGCGACACCGCGCTCAACGAGGTGTTCCTGGTGGAGGGCGATTCCGCCGGCGGCAGCGCCAAGATGGGCCGCGACAAGGAGACGCAGGCCATCCTGCCCTTGCGCGGCAAGGTGCTCAACGCCTGGGAGGTGGAGCGCGACCGCCTGTTCGCCAACACCGAGATTCATGACATCGCCGTGGCAGTGGGGGTGGACCCGCACGGCCCCACCGACGAGCCCGACTTCTCCGGCCTGCGCTACGGCAAGGTCTGCATCCTGAGCGACGCCGACGTCGACGGCTCGCACATCCAGGTGCTGCTGCTGACGCTCTTCTTCCGCCACTTTCCCAAGCTCATCGAGCGCGGCCATGTGTACGTGGCCAAGCCGCCGCTGTTCCGCGTGGACGCGCCCGCGCGCGGACGCAAGCCGCCGGCCAAGATCTACGCCCTGGACGAGGGCGAGCTGCACGCCACCCTGGACAAGTTGCGCAAGGAAGGGGCGCGCGAGGGCTCGTGGTCCATCAGCCGCTTCAAGGGCCTGGGCGAGATGAGCGCCGAGCAGTTGTGGGAGACCACGCTCAACCCCGAGACGCGGCGCCTGCTGCGGGTGGGCTTTGGTGCGGCCGGCCCGCTGGCCGTGACGCAGAGCCTGACCCGCCTGATGGGCAAGGGCGAGGCCGCGGCGCGACGTGAACTGATGGAGTTGCACGGCGACAGCGTCGAGGTGGACGTGTAGTGGCGACGCCCCGTAGCCCCGTCCGTATCCACCTGCGCCCGACCATGCTGTCGGACCTGGACTTCGTGGCCTCGGCGGAGGCGGACCCCACCAACCTGCCCTTCATCACGCCCTGGGACCGCACCCAGCACGAAGGGGCGGTGCGGTTCCCCGACTTCCGCCACTTCATCGTCGAGGCTGGGCCTGGCTATGAACGCTCAGGCTTTGTCATCCTGCAAGGTTGCCGCAATCCCCATGGCAGTGTGGAACTCAAGCGCCTGGTGCTGGGGCCCAAAGGGCAGGGGGTGGGCCGTGCCTGCGTGCGGCAGTTGAAGGCGATGGCCTTCCGCGACCTGCGCGCCCACCGCTTCTGGCTGGACGTCAAGGGCCTGAACGCCCGGGCGCAGGCGCTTTACGCCAAGGAAGGATTTGTTGAGGAAGGCCGGCTTCGCGAGAGCGTGCGCGTGACGGTGGACGGGGCCGATGGCTACGATTGCCTGATCGTGATGAGCATGCTGGACCGGGAGTACCAGGCCCGCCGGGCCTTGGGGCAGGAGCAAGCGTGAACCCGCTGTATGGCGCCTGGTTCGGGCTGCAGCGCGAGCCCTTCTCCATCGCGCCGGACCCGCGTGCCCTGTACCTGAGCGAGCGCCACCGCGAGGCGCTGGCGCACCTGCTGTACGGCGTGCAGGGTGGCGGCGGGTTCGTGCTGCTCACGGGCGAGATTGGCGCGGGCAAGACCACGGTCAGCCGTTGCTTCCTGGAGCAGGTGCCGCCGCACTGCCAGGTGGCCTACGTCTTCAACCCGCGCCAGACGGTGGCCGAATTGCTGGCCTCCATCTGCCAGGAGTTCGGCCTGGAGGCGCCGGCGGGTGGCAGCGCGAAGACGCTGGTGGACGCACTCAACACCTTCTTGCTGGCCAGCCATGCCCAGGGCCGCTCCAGCGTGCTGATCATCGACGAGGCCCAGGCGCTGTCGGCCGACGTGCTGGAGCAGTTGCGCCTGCTCACGAACCTGGAGACGCACGAGCGCAAGCTGTTGCAGATCGTGCTCATCGGGCAGCCGGAATTGCGCTCCATGGTGGCGAGCCCGGGGCTGGAGCAACTGGCGCAGCGGGTGATCGCCCGCTACCACCTGGGCCCCCTGTCGGCAACTGACACGCAGCGCTATGTGCAGCACCGGCTGTCCGTGGCCGGTCTCAGCGGACCGCTGCCCTTCGACGCGGCGGCACTGCGGCGGGTGCATGAACGCTCGCGCGGTGTGCCGCGCCGCATCAACCTGCTGTGCGACCGGGCCTTGCTGGGCGCTTTTGCCACGGAGCGCCGGCAGGTGGATGCGGCCATCGTGGAGCGGGCCGCGGCCGAGGTGGACGGTGAGCCGGTGGGCGCGGCGCACGGACTGTGGGGCGCGCCGGGCAGCCTGCAGCGAACGGCCTGGCTGGTGGGTGCCGGCCTGACGCTGACCTTGGGGGCGGCGTGGCTGGCGTCCCAGTTGATGCGACAGCCCTGAGGGACTGAACTGGTAAGCAAGCATCGCGCAGCACCAAGAACCGACCGACAAGAACCGAGCGACAAGAACCCAGCGAAAGACGGCCGCATGTCCTACATCCTCGACGCCCTGCGCAAGGCCGACGCCGAGCGGCAACGCGGCGCCGTGCCCGGCCTGCACGACCAGGCTGGCGTGGCGGGCACGGCAGCGGGCTCCGGCGCAGGTCCGGGGCGCGGCCGTCGCCTGCGCCTCATCATCGGCCTGCTGGTGACGGCGGCGCTCGGGGGGGTGCTGTGGGTTTACCGCGGCCTCTGGCCAGGCGTTGCCGTGCCGCCAGCCCAAGAGCGCGAACGTCAGGCCGCCCCGGTCCAGCCCCCCGCTGCTGAGCAGAGCGTGCAGAGCCCCGCGCCTGCAGCGGGTTTGACCGTGGCGCCAGCACCTGCGCCACTTGCGGCCACGCCCGCACCTGGGGCTTCGCCAGCTCCCGTGCCCGGTCCCGCACCCGCAACCGCTCCCGCACCCGCTCCCGCTCCCGCTCCCGCTCCCGTACCGGCCCCTGCGGGGCTTGCTGCACCCAATCCGGTCCTGGCGACTACACCCCAAGCGTCTGCCCCTGCGGCCCCCCAGCCTGCCCCGCCCGGCACCGCCGCCGTCACACCACCCCCGGTCGCCACCGCGCCCCAGACCTTGCCGCGCCTGGCCGACCTGCCGCAGGCCCAGCGTCGTGAACTTCCTCCGATGGTGGTGAGCGGCGCGGTGCAGTCGCCCGATCCGGCCAGCCGCCTGCTGATCCTGGATGGCCAGGTGCTGCGCGAGGGTGATGCGCCCGCACCAGGTCTGGTGCTGGAGCGCATCGGGCCGCGCGCTGCCGTGCTGTCGCTGAGGGGGCTTCGCTTCGAACTCCCTTTGTAGTCCTGGTCTCTGCCCGTCCCGGGCCATGGCCTGAGCCTCTACCTTGCTCTCTTCCTTGCTCTCTGGCTTCTTTTTGCGCCTGCCTCGATGAACGACCTGTTTGATCCCCCGCCGATGGAGTCTGCAGACCCGTCGAACGCCATTCCGATTGGCGAGTACGCCGAGCGCGCCTACCTTGAGTACGCCCTGAGCGTGGTCAAGGGCCGCGCCCTGCCCGATGTGTGTGACGGCCAGAAGCCGGTGCAGCGGCGCATCCTTTACTCGATGCAGCGTATGGGGCTGGCCTTTGCCGGCGCCTCGGGCGCCAAGCCCGTCAAGAGCGCGCGCGTCGTGGGCGACGTGCTGGGCCGCTTCCACCCCCACGGCGACCAGGCCGCTTATGACGCCCTGGTGCGCATGGCGCAGGACTTCGCGCAGCGCTACCCGCTGATTGACGGCCAGGGCAACTTCGGCAGCCGTGATGGCGACGGCGCTGCGGCCATGCGCTATACCGAGGCGCGCCTGGCGCCCATCGCCCGGTTGTTGCTGGACGAGATCGACGAAGGCACGGTGGACTTCCAGCCGAACTACGACGGCTCCACCGAAGAGCCGCGCCTGCTGCCGGCGCGCCTGCCTTTCGTGCTGCTCAACGGCGCCAGTGGCATTGCGGTGGGCCTGGCCACCGAGGTGCCCAGCCACAACCTGCGCGAGGTGGCGGCTGCTGCCGTGGCGCTGATCCGTGACGAGAAGCTCGGCGACGACGAATTCTTCGCCCTGCTGCCCGCGCCCGACTACCCCGGCGGTGGCCAGATCATCAGCCCGCAGGCCGACATCCGCGCCGCCTACGCCAGCGGCCGCGGCTCGCTCAAGGTGCGCGCGCGCTGGAAGATCGAAGATCTGGCGCGCGGCCAGTGGCAACTGGTGGTGACCGAACTGCCCCCAGGCACCAGTGCGCAGAAGGTGCTGGAGGAGATCGAGGAACTCACCAACCCCAAGGTCAAGGCCGGCAAGAAAGCGCTGTCCACCGACCAGGTGCAGCTCAAGGCCAGCGTGCTGGCGGTGCTGGACGCGGTGCGCGACGAGTCTGGCAGGGAGGCCGCGGTGCGCCTGGTCTTCGAGCCCAAGAGCCGTACCGTGGAGCAGCAGGAGCTGATCACCACGCTGCTGGCGCACACGAGCCTGGAGACCAGTGCGCCCATCAACCTCACCATGGTGGGGCTGGACGGCCGGCCGACGCAGAAAAGCCTGCGCCAGATGCTCACCGAGTGGGGCCAGTTCCGCCAGGCCACGGTGCAGCGGCGCACCCGTCACCGCCTGGACAAGGTGCTGGACCGCATCCACGTGCTGGAGGGCCGGCAGCTGGTGCTGCTGAACATCGACGAGGTCATCCGCATCATCCGCAATGCCGACGAGCCCAAGCCTGCGCTGATCGAGCGCTTCTCCTTGAGCGACCGCCAGGCCGAGGACATCCTGGAGATCCGCCTGCGGCAACTGGCCCGACTCGAGGCGATCAAGATCGAGCAGGAGCTCTCGCAACTGCGCGACGAACGCCAGAAGCTGGAAGACATCCTGGCCAGCCCGGCGGCGCTCAAGCGCACGGTCATCCGCGAGATCGAGGCCGATGCCAAGGCCTTCGGCGACGACCGCCGGACCCTGGTGCAGGAAGAGCGCAAGGCCGTGGCCGAGCTGCGGGTGGTGGACGAGCCGGTGACGGTGGTGCTGAGCGTCAAGGGCTGGGTCCGCGTGCTGAAGGGCCACGAGGTGGACCCGGCCGCGCTGCAGTTCAAGCCCGGCGATGCGCTGCACAGCGTCCAGCCCTGCCGCAGCGTGGACCTGCTGGCGGTGCTGGGCAGCAACGGACGCAGCTACAGCGTGGCCGTGGCGCAACTGCCCGGCGGGCGCGGCGACGGCACGCCCATCACCACGCTGATCGAACTGGAGGCCGGCACGCAGCCGTTGCACTACCTGGCGGGCGGCGCGGAATCCACGCTGCTGTTGGCCAACAGTGGCGGCTTCGGTCTGCTCGCCCGCACCGCCGACCTTTACGCGCGGAACAAGGGCGGCAAGGCTTTCCTGACGCTGGACGCCGGCGAGCAGGTGCTGCCGCCCGTGACAGTGCAGCCCGCCCACCGCCAGGTGGCGTGCCTGGCGGCCGACGGGCGCTTGCTGGTCTTCCCGCTGGACGAACTCAAGCTGCAGCCCAACGGCGGCAAGGGCCTGACCCTGATGGACGTGGACGCCGAGACGCCGCTGCTGTCGGCGTGCACATTGGCTGAGACGCTGCGCGTGGCCGGTCTGGGCCGCGGTGGCAAGCCCAAGGACGAGGACTTCCGCCCTGCGGCCTTGGCGGCCTATGTGGGCAAGCGCGCGCGCAAGGGGCGCAAGGTGGAAGGTTTCCCCAAACCGATGAAGGTGGTGGCCCTGTGATCAGGCTCTACGGCATTCCCAACTGCGACACCGTCAAGCGCGCCCGCGCCTGGCTCACCTCGCGCGGCATCGACCATGCCTTCCACGACTTCAAGCGCCAGGGGGTGCCAGCCGAACGGCTGGACGCCTGGATAGCGGCAGGGGGCTGGGAGCGGCTGGTGAACCGCCAGGGCACCACCTGGCGCAAGCTGGACGAGGGCCTCAAGGCCGGTGTGGTGGACGCCGCCAGCGCCCGGGCGCTGATGCTGGCGCAGGCCAGCATCATCAAGCGTCCGGTGGTGGAGTGGGGCGACGGCGCGGTGACCGTGGGGTTTGACGAGGGAGCCTGGGCCGCGAAGATCAGCTGAGTCCGTTCGGGCTGAGCTTGTTGAAGCCCTTAGGTCCTGGAGACTCACCCAAGCGCACCAGCAGCCGTCTGAACCCGCGGAAACTCGCCCGCGGATCGCACACGCAGCTACGTTCCAGGTCGTTGCCCCGTATCTTCGCTTGGGCAATACTTCGGTGTCCACTTTGCGGTTTCTTCCAGTGTTCAGCAGTTTCAGCAGTCGTGACCTGACGCCATCAACGCCGCTGGCCGAGGCACAGTCGCGCGGGGCCTCGGCAGTGCAGCGTGCCCGGGGCACGGTCATCCTTATTCACGGATTTGCCGAGCACGCAGGCAGGTACGAGGCAACCGCAGCCCGCTTGCAGCGTCTGGGGTGGAAGACCGTCGTGGTCACACTGAAGGGCCACGGAAGAGCCGGCATCCGGCCTGACATCGAGGCTTTCGATGACTACTAGTTCGTTCCATCAAAGAGATTACGAAATGACCGATAATCGCTCCGGTTCATTCGCAACTCTCGATGGAGGTTGGCATGGCGAGAAAGTCTGGGCGTGCGGCGCTGACGCTTGCGCCGGAGCAGAGGAAGACGCTGGAGGAATTGGCGTCGTCCAGAACCG
>JBJTZN010000162.1:0-14523 GCA_046087245.1 Rubrivivax sp. | reverse complement strand
GATGCGGTGGCCCTTGAGCTGCACCAGGCCGCGGGCCTGCGCGCCTTTCAGGAAGGCGTCGTCGAGCGCTGGGTCGCTCAGGTGGAAAGGCACGTTCATCAGCGAGCGGCAGGAGCGCTCCACGCGGCTGGAGAAGAAGGTGCTCGCGTCCAGAAAGTCGTAGAGCAGTCGGGCCTTGGCTTCGTTGCGCTGCGCCATCGCGGCCAGGCCGCCCTGGTCCTTCAGCCACTGGAATACCAGGCCGGCGATGTAGATGGCGTAGGTGGGGGGTGTGTTGAACATCGAATCGTGCTCGGCCACCACGGCGTAGTCGAAAGCGCTGGGCGTGCAGGGCAGGGCGTGGCCGATCAGGTCTTCGCGCACGATGACGATGGTCAGGCCCGCCGGGCCGATGTTCTTCTGCGCGCCGCCATAGATCAGGCCGTACCGCGACACATCCACCGGGCGCGACAGGATCTCGCTGGACATGTCAGCCACCAAGGGCACCTCGCCCACGTCGGGGGTGAAGTGGTACTGCACGCCGCCTATGGTCTCGTTGGCGCAGATGTGCACGTAGGCGGCCTTGGGGTCGAGTTGCCAGGTCTCGCGTGCCGGGACGGTGGTGTAGCCGCTGCCCTGGGCGCTGGCCGCCACGTTCACCCGCCCGTAGCGCGTGGCTTCCTCGATGGAGCGGCGCGACCATTCGCCCGTATCGATGTAGTCGGCGCTCGCCCTGCCGCGCAGCATGTTCATCGGCACGATGGCGTTCTCGGCGATGGCGCCGCCCTGCATGAACAGGGTCTTGTAGTTCGGCGGGATGGCCAGCAGCTCGCGCAGCAGGGCCTGCGCCTGCGCGTGGATGGACATGAATTCCTTGCCGCGGTGGCTCATCTCCATGACGGATACGCCGCTGCCGCGCCAGTCCAGCATCTCGGCGGCGGCCTGGCGCAGCACGGGTTCGGGCAGGGCGGCGGGGCCGGCGCTGAAGTTGAAGACGCGGGTCATGGGCAGGCGGCGGTAGGGGGTGGCTTTTGATTATCCCGGTGCGGCAGCCGCTGCTTGCCGCTTCGGCAGCCAGGCCCTGCAGGCAGGCCATGGCCCGCCGCCGCACGGGGCCGGTGCGGTCAGGGGTCTTGCACTCCGGCCCGGCAAGATGAGACGATGCGACGCAGGTCAACCACCCCACCCAAGGAGCTCAAGACCATGGCCAAGCCCCTGTTCGACGAGGAGGCGCTGATCAACGCCCTTCAGCATGCCACCGCCAAGCACAGCGCCCAGGTGCGCGAGGCCGTGCACGCTGCCACCCTGCAAGCGCTGCAGGCACGCGAGATGACCATGAAGAACGTGCGCTCGTCACTGAAGGCGGTGGTGCAGGCTGCCAGCGCAGGTGCGGCACGCAATCTCCAGCCGGGTATCGACGCCGAAGCGTTGCTGGACAAGGCGGTGTCGGGCATGGACGACGCGCTGCTCAAGGCGGTGCAGGCGCACCGCGCCGCACTGCGGCAACTGGCCGCCCAGGGCGCAGACCTGCGCGACAAGCACCTGCGCAAGGCGCTGGACGATCTGGAGCATTTCGAGGATGCCGTGGTTGCCGCGATCAAGAAAGCCGCCAACGGTGCCAGCGCCCCGCTGGGCGAGGCCTGGCACCAGGTGCTGCAGCGCATGCAGCAGGCTGGCGGCTCGGCTGCGGGGGCGCAAGCCACAGCCACCGTGGAGCAGATGGTCGACCAGGTGCACAGCGCTGTGCGTTCCAGCCGCGCTGCCGGCATGCGCGCGGCCCAGGCGCTGGCCGAGAGTTATTCGGCCATGGTCAGCGGCGTGCTGATCGGCATGTCCCAGGCCCTGGAGCAGTCCGCTGCAGCAGCGAAGGGTCCCGCCAGCGCGCCTGGCACCGCCCAGGGCACCAGCACGGCCCGCACGGCCCGCACGGCCCGCAAGACCCGGTAGGCCTGCAGCGGGGTGTCGGCCCTGCGGGTTCGCGCCAATGCGGCGGGTTGTGCGCCGTGCCTACACTGCCGTGCATGAAGGACGTCGTCATTTCCGGCACCGGCCTGTACCGGCCGCTGCACATCATCACCAACGCGGAGCTGGTGGAGGCTTTCAATGCCTACGCCGCGCTGCGCAACGAGAAGAATGCGCAGCGCATCGCCTCAGGCGAGGTGGAGCCGATGGTGGGCTCCTCGGTGGAGTTCATCGAGAAGGCCTCGGGCATCCGCCAGCGCTACGTGATCGACAAGCAGGGCGTGCTGGACCCACAGCGGATGAAGCCGCGCTTCGAGCCGCGGCCGGACGACCAGTTGTCACTGATGGCCGAGATTGCCGTGGAGGCGGGGCGCCAGGCGCTGCATGCGGCGGGCAAGCAGGGGGCGCAGGTGGATGCCGTGCTGTGCGCGGCGGCCAACATGCAGCGGGCCTACCCGGCCATGGCCATCGAGATCCAGCACGCGCTGGGCGCGCGAGGCTATGGCTTCGACATGAACGTGGCCTGTTCCTCGGCCACGTTCGCGCTGGAGCAGGCGGTCAACGCCATCCGCTGCGGCACGGCCTCCTGCGTGCTGGTGGTCAACCCGGAGATCACTTCCGCGCATTTGGAGTGGCGCGACCGGGACTGCCACTTCATCTTCGGCGACGTCTGCACGGCGCTGGTGGTGGAAGCGGCCGACTCCGCCACGGCAGCCGACCGCTGGCAGGTGCTGGGCACCAGGCTGGTGACCCAGTTCTCCAACAGCATCCGCAACAACGCGGGCTTCATGAACCGTTGCGAGGACACCGACCCCGACGCCCGCGACAAGACCTTCCGCCAGGAAGGCCGCAAGGTGTTCAAGGAGGTGGTGCCCATGGCGGCGGCCCACATCGAGCAGCACCTGGCCGAACTCGGCCACACGCCTGCGCAGGTGCGGCGCTACTGGCTGCACCAGGCCAACCTGGGCATGAACCAGCTGGTGATCAAGAAGCTCACGGGCGGCGAGGTGGGCAAGGACCTTGCGCCGCTGATCCTGGACACCTATGCGAACACGGCCTCGGCCGGGTCCATCATCGCCTTCCACGAGCACCGGGCCGACCTCAAGCCAGGTGACCTGGGCGTGATCTGCTCCTTTGGCGCGGGCTACTCCATCGGCAGCGTGGTGGCGCGGCGCCTGTGACGGCGGACTTCAGCTTCTTCTGGCACGACTACGAGACCTTCGGCAAGGTCCCCCGCCGTGATGCGCCCGCGCAGTTTGCCGGGGTGCGCACGGACGCCGACCTGAACGAGATCGAACCTGCCGTCACGCTGTACTGCCAGCCGCCGCTGGACCGCCTGCCCGACCCCGAAAGCTGCCTGATCACCGGCCTCACGCCGCAGCTGTGCCGGGCGCGCGGGATCCCGGAGCACGTCTTCGCCGCGGAGATCGAGCGCCAGCTGGCGCGCCCCGGCACCGTGGGCGTGGGCTACAACAGCATCCGTTTCGACGACGAGGTCACGCGCTTCCTGTTCTGGCGCAACCTGATCGAACCCTATGCCCGCGAGTGGCAGAACGGCTGTGGCCGCTGGGACCTGATGGACACCGTGCGCTGCGCCTACGCGCTGCGACCTGAAGGTCTGGAATGGCCGCGCCACCCCGACGGCATGCCCAGCTTCAAGCTCGAGCACCTGACCGCCGCCAACGGCCTGGCGCACGACGCGGCGCACGACGCGCTGTCGGACGTGCGCGCCACCATCGCCCTGGCCCGGCTGGTGAAGGCGCGCCAGCCCCGGCTGTGGGACTTCTGCCTGAAGCTGCGCAGCAAGGCTGCGGTGCAGGCCGAGCTGGTGATGGGCCGCCCCGTGCTGCACATCTCGGGCATGTACCCGGCCGAGCGCGGCTGCCTGGCGGTGGTGTTTCCGCTCAGCGCCCACCCGCAGAACAAGAACGAGGTCATCGTGTGGGACCTGGCGCACGACCCGGCCGAGTTGATGACGCTGGACGCCGCCACGCTGCGCCTGCGCATGTTCACGCGCCAGGACGAGTTGCCCGAGGGCGTGACGCGGCTGCCCATCAAGACCCTGCACCTCAACAAGTCGCCGGTGGTGATCCGCCAGCTCGACACGCTGAGCGCGCAGCAGGCCGAGCGCTGGGGCGTGGACAAGGCCCTGGCCTGGCGTCATGCCGAGACCGCCGCCCGCATCACGGGTGAGATGGCCGGCGTCTGGCCAGAGGTCTACGCGCGCCCGGCGCAGGAGGCCGTGGTGGACGTGGACGAAGACCTCTATGGCGGCTTCGTGGGCGACGCCGACCGCGCCACCCTCGCGCGCCTGCGCGGCCTGCCGCCCGAGGCCCTGGCCCGCGAGCGGCCGCACTTCCGCGATGGGCGCCTGGAGGAACTGCTGTTCCGCTACCGGGCCCGCAACTTCGTCCAGACGCTGAGCCCGGACGATCGCCAGCGCTGGCAGGCCCATTGCGCCACGCGCCTGCACGAGGGCGCAGGCGGCGGGCCGACGCTGCAGGCCTGGATGCAGCAGATCGATACCCTGGCCGAGCAGGCCATGGAGCGCGGCGACGAGCGCGGCGAGGCCGTGCTGGGCGAACTCACGGACTGGGCCGCGGAGGTGGCAGAGGTGGCCGGGGCGGCAGGGTCTGAGGGTTCTGAGGGTTCTGAGGGTTCTGAAGGGCCGGCAGGGGTGGGGGCTTGAGCGCTTCCCCGCGCGGCGTCGTGCGCGAGGCCGACAGCGCCTATGCCTGGTGGCGCCTGGTGGCCACGCTGGGCCTGATGACGGTGGGCAGCAGCGCCATGTACGTCGTGGCCGTGGTGCTGCCGGCCGTGCAGGCGGAGTTCGCCGTGGGCCGTTCGCAGGCCTCGCTTCCGTACACCTTGCTGATGATCGGATTTGGTTTCGGCGGCATCCTCATGGGCCGCCTGGCCGACCGTTTTGGTGTCACGGTGCCCCTGTTCATTGGCGCGGCGGGGCTGGGCCTGGGGTTTGTTGCCGCAGCCATGGCGCCCAACATCTGGCTGTTCGCCTTGGCCCATGGCATCGGGCTGGGCCTGTTCGGCTGCTCCGCCACCTTCGCCCCGCTGGTGGCCGACACCTCGCTGTGGTTCGTGCGGCGGCGCGGCATCGCCGTGGGCATCTGCGCCAGCGGCAACTACCTGGCCGGCGCCGTGTGGCCGCCCATCGTGCAGCACCTGGTGGAGACGCAGGGCTGGCGCACGGCCTATGCCGTGCTGGCGGCGGTGTGCGCCGTGGTGTTGCCGCTGCTGGCGCTGGCCCTGAGGCCGCGGCCGCCCGTGGCAGTGGCAGGGGTGTCGCCGCAGTCGGGTGCTGCATCCGCTCATGCCCTGCAGGCGCGGCCTTTCGGGCTGACGCCTGGGGCCGCGCAGGCCCTGCTGTGCGTGGCCGGCCTGGCCTGCTGCGTGGCCATGTCCATGCCGCAGGTGCACATCGTGGCCTACTGCGGTGACCTGGGCTACGGTGCGGCGCGCGGTGCGCAGATGCTGTCGCTGATGCTGGCCTTCGGCATCGCCAGCCGCCTGATCTCCGGGCTGATCTGCGACCGCATCGGCGGCCTGCGCACCCTGCTGCTGGGCTCGGTGCTGCAAGGGGTGGCGCTGCTGCTGTTCATCCCGTTCGATTCGATGACTTCGCTGTTCATCATCTCGGCCCTGTTCGGGCTGTTCCAGGGCGGCATCGTGCCCAGCTACGCCATCATCGTGCGCGAGCACTTCCCGCCGGCCGAGGCCGGCGCGCGCGTGGGCACGGTGCTGATGTTCACCATGGTGGGCATGGCGCTGGGCGGCTGGCTGTCCGGCCAGGTGTTCGACCTGACAGGCTCCTACACCGCCGCTTTCGTCAACGGGGTGGGCTGGAACCTGTTGAACCTGGTGATCGTGCTCACCCTCTGGCGGCGCAGTCTGCGTGCCGCTGGCCCGATGCCGGGCCCTGCAGGCTAGGCGGCGTCCGCGGGGCTCTGGGTGGGGACGAGTTGTGCGCCGGCCCACTGCATGCGCGTCAGCGCTGCGTTGAGCGAACCGCCCAGGTCGATGGCGCGGCAGGCGTCGAGCAGCACCACCGCCTCGAAGCGCTCGGCACGGGCGTCCAGGGCCGAGTAGGCCACGCAGTAGTCCGTGGCCAGACCGCACAGGAACAGACGCTTCAGCCCGCGCTCGCGCAGGTAGCCGGCCAGTCCCGTGGGCGTGCTGCGGTCGTTCTCGAAAAAGGCCGAGTACGAGTCGATGCCCGGGCGGAATCCCTTGCGGATGATCAGACGCGCGGGCGTGGTGTTCAGGTCCCGGTGAAAGTCCGCACCCGGCGTGCCCTGCACGCAGTGGTCAGGCCACAACGTCTGCTCGCCGTAGGCCAGGCGAGCGGTCTCGAAGGCCGCCCGCCCCGGGTGGGCGCTGGCAAACGAACCATGTCCGGCAGGATGCCAGTCCTGCGTCAGCAACACCTCGTCGAAGTGAGGCATCAGCCGGTTGATCACTGGCACGACGGCGTCACCGTCGGTCACGGCCAGACCGCCTCCAGGGCAGAAGTCGTTCTGCACATCGATGACGAGCAAGGCGTCGCTGCGGCGGTCGATGTCTTGGGGCTGGAGTCGTTCCATGGGGCGGTGTGTGCGGTGCGCAGGGCTGCAACCAGGGTGGCGTGTACGGCCGGGGCCGCGGGTTCCGAAGCTTCACACGCACCCTCGGCCTCGTCAATGGGGGCAGGGCCGGGGGTCCTGGTGAGTCAGGTATCTTGCCCTGGGGCCGTCCAACACGCCCAGTGGCCTGAGTGAACCACGGGTTTTCCCCAGGTTGGCGCGGTCGCGTGGGGTCCTTTGCAGCCCCCAGGCTGCCCACCATAATCGAATACGGCCGACCGGTCTTGCGTCGGCCCGCCTTGGTGGGGCGGTGGGTCCGGCAGACTGTCGGGGAGTCCATCGCCCCGCGGTCGCCTTCAACTGCCACAGGAGCCCTGACCCATGCCCCAACGTCGTCGTGTTCTCGGTGCGGGCCTAGCCGCCGCCGCTTCCACCTGGTCGCTGCCCACGTGGGCGCAGAAGGGTCCCATCCGCATTGGCGCGGTGCTGCCGTTCTCGGGTGGGCTGGAACTCTTCGGCAACCAGGCCAAGATCGGCATCGACCTGGCGGTGGCCGAGATCAACGCCGCGGGCGGCATCCTGGGCAGCAAGGTGGAAGTGCTGTACCAGGACGACAAGACCGACCCGAAGACGGCGGTGGAGCGCACCACGCAGCTGATCCAGAAGGATCAGGTGCTGGCGCTCATCGGCCCCATCACCTCCAGCAATCGCGACGCCATGATGCCGGCGGTGAAGAAGGGCAAGACGCCCCTGCTGTACGCCACCAACTACGAGGGTGGCGGGTGCGACCGGTACCTCTTCAGCTTCAACACCGTGCCCAATCAGGAACTGGAAAAGCTGCTGCCCGAACTGAAGAAGCGCGCTGGCGACTCCTTCTACCTGTTCGGCGCCGACTACGTGTGGCCGCAGAAGATGTTCGAACAGGCCGAGACCCTGATCAAGAAGATGGGCGGCAAGGTGGCGGGCAAGGAGTTCGTGCCCTTCGGCACCAAGGAGTTCACGCCCATCATCCGGCGCATCAAGGACAGCGGCGCCAAGGTCATCCTCAAGGCCCTGCCGGGTGCGGATGGCATCACCTTCATCAAGCAGGCCGAGGACTTCGGCCTGATGAAGGACGTGACGGTGGGCTTCCTGGGCTTTGCCGAAACCTACCTGGGCGCCTTCGGCGAGGGCAAGGGCCAGAACATGTGGGTGACGGTGCCGTTCGCGGCCTCGATCAAGGATCCCAAGGTGGCTGACTTCGTGGCCCGCGTGAAGAAGAGCGCCGGCGACAAGGCCCCGATCTCGCACTACGTCATGACGCACTACAACGCCATCAAGGCGGTGGAGGCGGCGTTGAAGAAGGCCGGCAAGATCGACCGCGAGGCCCTGGTGAACGGGCTGGAAGGCCTGTCCATGGACATCCCCACGGGCAAGATGACCAGCGGCAAGGCCGACCACCATGCCAGCTTCAACATGTACCTGGCCAAGACCGAGGGTGCAGGACTGTCGGTGGTGGAGGCCATGGGCACGCTCGCACCGCAGGCCGGATGCAAGAAGTGACGCACGGCCGGCATTGAGCGCTGAGTCTTTGCTGCTTTCGCGGCTGGTGTCCTGCCGGCGCGTGGCCGCGGTTGCCTGCCTGTCCGCGGGGGCGTGCTGATGGACCACGCCCGTGCCGGCGCGCTGCTGAGCGTGCAAGGGGTCACGCGCCTGTTCGGCGGCGTGCGTGCCCTGGACGGCGTGGACTTGTCGGTGGCGCCGGGCGAGCAGCTTTGCCTCATCGGCCCCAACGGCTGCGGCAAGACGACGTTGTTCAACGTGATCACCGCCCAGTTGCCGCCCACCCGGGGTGAGGTGATGTTCGGCGGACGCGCGCTCACCGGCCTGGCGCCGCACCAGATCGCCCGGCTGGGCATTGCCCGCAAGTTCCAGGTGCCCAGCGTGTTCGAGGACCTGACCGTCACCGAGAACCTGGAGGTGGCCCGTTTCGGCTTGCCTGCGCAGGCTGAGGGCCCCGACCTGCTTTCCCTGCTGCGGCAGATCCAGTTGGCCGAGCGCGCCCAGGTGCTGGCCGGACACCTGCCGCATGGCGCCCGTCAGTGGCTGGAGATTGGCATGCTGCTGGCGCAGGCGCCGCAACTGCTGCTGCTGGACGAACCCACCGCCGGCATGACGGGCGCCGAGACCCTGGCCACCGCCGCGCTGGTGCGCCGCCTGGCGCAGGAGGCGGGCACGGCCGTGGTGGTGGTGGAGCACGACATGCGCTTCGTGCAGGCCCTGGAAGCCCGCGTGGTGGTGATGCTGGCCGGCCGGGTGGTGGCCGACGGACGCTTCGACGAGGTGCGACACCTGCCGCAGGTGCGTGATGCCTACCTGGGTGCCCATGCCTGATCAGGTGCCCAGCCTGCCGGGTCTGGCCTTGGCCGGCGTGGTGGCGGGCTATGGGGCCGGCACCGAGCTGCACGGCGTGGACCTGCGGGTGCAGCCGGGTGAGCGCGTGGGCCTGCTCGGGCGCAACGGTGCGGGCAAGACCACCTTGCTGCGCACGGTGATGGGCCTGACGCGGGTGGACGCGGGCGCCATGACGTTTGCGGGGCAGGACCTGCGGCGCCTGCCCACCTTCGCCATTGCACGGCTGAAACTGGCCTATGTGCCGCAGGGGCGGGAGCTGTTCGCCGACTTCACGGTCGAGCAGAACCTGCTCACCGGACTGCTGGCGCTGGGTTCGCGCACGTCACGGGACTTGTCGCCAGCGCTGCAGGCCTTCCCCTGGCTGACCTCGCGCCTGCAGGACCGTGCCGGGGCCCTGTCGGGCGGCCAGCAGCAGCAACTGGCCATCGGCCGCGCCATCGTCTCGCGCCCGGCGCTGCTGATGCTGGACGAGCCGCTGGAGGGCGTGCAGCCCTCGGTGGTGGACGAGATCGTGCGGGCACTGGACGCGCTGTGCCAGTCCACCGGCATGGCCTTGCTGCTGGTGGAGCAGAACGTGGACGTCGTCCTGCGCCTGTGCACCCGCGTGGCCTTCATGGAAGCAGGGGTGGTCCGCGAGTCCCATCCCGCCGCCGCGGTCCGGGCGCAGCCCGGGCTGGTGGAACGCTACCTGGGCATCTGAGGGCACCATGGCGGGCAGCGTGCTTCAGGTGGTGCTGGATGCGGCGAACTACACGCTCATCCTGATGCTGGTGGCCCTGGGGCTGGCCATCGTCTTCGGGCTCATGAACGTCATCAACATGGCCCACGGCGAGTTCATGATGATCGGCGCCTACGTGGTCCTGCTGTGCCACCAGGCGGGGCTGCCTGTGGGCGTGGGGATGCTGATGGCGCCGCTGGCCGTGGCGGTGCTGGGCCTGGTGGTGGAGGAACTGCTGGTGCGTCGCGTCTACACGCGGCTGCTGGACACCATCCTGGCCACCTGGGGCTTGTCGCTCATCCTCAAGCAGGCCATGGTGCTGCTGTTCGGCCCGGGGTCCCACTCGGTGCCCAACCCTCTGCCGGCGACGGTGGAGCTGCTGGGCTCGCCCTACCCGCTGTACCGGCTGTTCGTCATGGCCGTGACGCTGTTCACCCTGGCCGCGACCTTCTGGCTGTTCTTCCGCACATCGTGGGGCCTGTCGGCCCGCAGCGTCATTGCCCACCGTTCCATGGCGGCCTGCCTGGGCATCGACACCCGTCGCCTGGACCGGCTGACTTTCTCCCTCGGCGCGGGCCTGGCCGGCCTGGCTGGCGCGGTGATGGCGCCGCTGGTGTCGCTGGATCCGCAGATGGGCCTGGGCTTTCTCGTGCCGGCCTTCCTGTCCATCCTGGTGGGTGGGCTGGGCAGCGTGGCCGCGCCCCTGGCCGGTGCCACCGCCGTGGGCGTGACGGACAACCTGGTGTCCACCTTCTTCTCGCCCGTGTGGGCGCAGGGCGTGGTGTTCACGGTGGCCATCCTGCTGATCCGCGCCTTCCCCCAGGGGCTGATGGCGCGTGCGCGGAGGCGGGTGTGAGCGCGGCAGCGCTGCAATCGCGCTGGCACGGTGCCGACGCCGAGGTTCGCCTGGGCCTTGCCCTGCTGGCGCTTGCGCTGGTGCTGCCGCTGGTGCTGCCCACCTGGCAGTTGGCCGAGTTCGCGCGCTACTTCTGCTACATGCTGCTGGCCGCCAGCCTGGCCTGGGTGTGGGGACATTGCGGACTGCTGTGCCTGGGGCAGGGCGTGTTCTTCGGCATCGGCGCCTATGCGATGAGCGTGGTGACCCTGGGCAAGGTGCCCGGAGTAGCGCTGCTGCCCGACGTGCTGGCCTTCTGGCTGGGGCTGGGGGCGGGTGTGGCGCTGGCGGCGCTGGCCGCCGCCCTGCTGGGGGCCTTGCTGTTCTCGGCCAGCGGCCTGGCTGGCGCCTTCTTCGGCATCGTCACGCTGGCGGTGGCCTTCATCGCGGAGCGCATCGCCATCAACTGGGACTGGCTGGGCGGCCTCAACGGCCTCATGGGGGTGCCCTCGCTGCGCCCGGGGGTGCCCGGCAACGAGGAGCTCACGGACGAGCGGGCGGTGTACTGCCTGCTGCTGGCGGTGCTGGCGCTGACCGTGGCCCTGCTGATGCGAGCGGTGCGTTCCCGGCGCGGTCGCGCGCTGCTGGCCATCCGCAACCACGAGGTGCGCGCGCAGGCCCTGGGCATCGACGTGGCCCGGGAGAAGACGCGCGCTTTTGCGCTGGGCGGCGCGGTGGCGGGCCTGGCCGGGGCGCTGTTCGTCACGCAGTTCAACTTCGCCTCGCCGCCGCTCATCGGCTTTGCCGTGTCGGCCGAAGTCCTGATCTGGGTGGCCGTGGGCGGTCGGTCTTCGCTCGTGGCGGCCTGCATGGGTGCATTGCTGGTGCGCCTGGCCGAGTCCTGGCTCTCCGAGGCCCTGGGCCCCTACTGGCTGCTAGCCCTGGGAGCGCTGTTCGTCTTCACCGTCGTGGCCATGCCGCGCGGCGTGGTGGGCGAGTTGCTGGCGTGGATGGACAGGCGGCGGGTAGGGTGAAAGGTTACGCGGCGCTGGGTCACGTCAGCTTATCTGGGTCCGCATCAACGTCTTCGCCAGTACTTCCCTCGTCGTCTTCATGATCGTCTTGCAGGGCAGATGCGTAGTCCTGACCGCCATGGAACAACCCAATGATCGTGACTTGTCGTGGGTTCTCGTCCACCGCGTACGCGATGATCGTGCGGCCGCGGTGATGGCTGACACGCAGACCGGGCCTGATGTCTTCACGCGGTGTGCCGCGGTGAGGAAACAGCGCCAGACGCTCGCAAGTGGTGACGATGGCGTTGGTGAAGCAATGCGCAGTGGCTGTGGATGTCGCCGTGGCCACGTGGAAGAACAACGCCTCGAGCTGGCGGGCAGCCTCGGGTGTGAAGGCCACCCGGTAGGGCATCACACTCAGGTGCCCGAGCGTTGATGCGCTGCCCCTGTGGCCTTCGCGGCCTCTTCGGCACTTGCCAGGCGGGTCTTGATCTGCGCCGTGCTGAGCGCCCGTGCCGGGTCGGCCTTCAGGGCATCGTAGGCTGCGGCGACGTCTGTGCGCAGCCATTCTTCCGTCGCCCGGTTGCGGGCCATCAAGGCGCGCAGCCCATCGCGTAGCACTTCGCTCTCAGTGGCGTACTCGCCAGAGGCCACTTTGGAACGCACCACTTCGGCCATCTCGTGGGGCAAGGTGATGCTGAATTGCTGGGTAGAGCGCATGGGCTTGAGCCTGGCAAGCGTGGGATTGAATCCTACTGCGCGCGCGCGAACCTGTCCATGTGCAGAGGTCGACCACCTCTTACCGCCGTGTGCCCACCACCACCAGCGCCACCACTGCGGCGGCAAAAGCGAGCGTGTAGCCGTCAGGCGCTTCACCCAGCAGCGGCCAGGCCAGGGCGATGGAGAAGAAGGGCTGGAAGGCCTGGGTCTGGCTGACGCGCAGCGGGCCGCCCCAGTCCAGCGCGCGGTACCAGGCGAAGAACGCTGCCCACATCGACACCAGACCCAGGTAGGCCAGGCCGCCCCAGGCCGGGGCGGGCACGGGGCCGGTGGGCCAGGTGGCCAGGGTGATGGGCAGGCTCACGGGCAGGGTCAGCAGCGTCACCCAGCAGATGGCCCGCTCGGCCCCCATGGCGCGGGTGAGCTTGGCGCCCTGCACGTAGCCCACCGCGGCCGCCAGCACACCGCCGGCGACGATCAGGTCGTCGGCCACCAGGATGAAGGTCTGCCCGCTGCGCTGCAGCGAGAACACCACGACCACGATGGCGCTGGCCACCGCGCAGAGCCAGAAACGCCACTGGCCCGCCGCCGTGCTGGGGGCCGCCCCACCGGCCAGCGCGGCCGCGGCGGCCGTGGCCAGGGGCAGCAGGGCGGTGATCACGGCCACATGCGCTGCGGTCTGCTCGCGCAGCGCCAGGGCCAGCGACAACGGGTACAGCACCGCATTGCCTGCCGCCGCCACGGCCAGCGGGCCCCACTCCTGGCGCGTGGGCCAGCGCGCGCGCACGGCCAGCAGGCACAGCGCCGAGACGGCGGCGGCCAGCACCACACGGCTGAAGGTGATGAACAGCGCCGACATCGCCGGTGCGTCACCGCCGCTGCCGGCGCCCAGGGTCCAGCGGGTGATGGGCAGGGTGGCGCCGAACAGGGCCACGGCCAGCACCCCCAGCGCCATGCCAGCGGCCGGGTGGCGCGCTGACGCGTTCATCGGTCGCTGCGGGGGGCGCCGCGCAGCTGCGCCACGCGCTCACGCAGGGCCTGCGGGCCGGGCCAGGCGGGATGGTCGGGGGCGTAGCGGCGCCGCAGCCAGAGCGCGAGGTCGTCCAGCTGGGCATCGTCCAGCGCGTGGCGGAAGCCGGGCATGAAGGCGATGTCGCGCGTGGCCGGGCGCTGGATGCCGTCCAGCAGCACGCGCAGCAGGTTGTCGGGCTGGTCAGCCTGCAGCTTGCTGTTGGTCGCCAAGGGCAGGTTCAGTCCCAGGTCCACGGGTGCCGTCCCGTCGCTGTGGCAGGCGCCGCAGGCGCTCTCGAACATGCGCTGGGTGGCGTCCGGCAGCGGGGCCAGGGCGCGGGCGCGCGCCACGGCGTCGGTGGCCAGGCGGGTGACGAGGACGGCGTCCGGGCCGGGCGAGGGTGGGACGGCCAGGGGTTGACCCGCTGCTTCCTGTGGGGCCGTGCTGCCTGGCACCGCGGTCTGGGCTGCTGCGTTGCCCTGCAGCGTGGCCAGGTAGTGCGCCATGGCGCGCAGGTCCTGCTCGGGCGCGCCTTGCAGCGAGCCCACCACCTGCGCCATCGGCCCCACGGCCACCCCGTGGGCAGCACTGTGGCCGTGCTTCAGGTAGCCCAGCAAGGCGGCCTCGCTCCAGGGCAGGGTGCGACGGTTCAGCGCGGTGAGCGACGGCGCATGCCAGCCGTCCACCCAGGCGCCTGAAAGATAGGCGCTGCCCGTCTTTTCGGCACCCAGGGCGTCGCGCGGGGTGTGGCAGGCGCCGCAGTGGCCGGGGCCGTTCACCAGATACTCACCGCGCTGCCACAGCGCCGCGTCCACGCTCGCGGGCAGGGCGGCCAGCGTGGCGGCGGGTACGGCACGTGGGCCGGGCTGCAGGTGCAGCGCGTTCCACAGGTGCATCAGCGGGCGGAGGTGGAAGGGGGCGCGCAGCTCGGCGGCCGGCGTGGCCTGCGCCACCGCGGGCTGGGCCATCAGGTAGGCGTACAGCGCGGTCAGCTCGTCATCCGTCATGCGCGTGAAGGCGGTGTACGGGAAGGCGGGGTAGAGCATGCGCCCGTCGTGCGATACGCCCTCGCGCATGGCGCGCTGGAAGGCGCTGAAGGACCAGCGGCCGATGCCGGTGACGGGGTCGGGCGTGAGGTTGGTGGCGTAGACGGTGCCGAACGGCGTTTCCAGCGGTCGGCCACCGGCATAGGCCGCACCGCCCTCGGCCGTGTGGCAGCCGGCGCAGTTGCCCAGGGCCGCGAGCTGGCGGCCGCGCTCCAGCGTCTCGGCGCTGTAGACGGCCGCGGCGTTCACGCCCGTGAGGGGCGC
>JBJTZN010000161.1:0-3339 GCA_046087245.1 Rubrivivax sp. | reverse complement strand
ATCGGTGCCCTGCGCCTGCATCAGGGGAATCAGTTCGCGCGCCACGAAGGGGAAGGTGACGAAGACGGTGGCCAGGACGATGCCCGGAACGGCAAAGATGACCTTGAGATCATGGTCACGCAGCCACTCGCCAAACCAGCCCTGCAAGCCGAACACCAGCACGTAGATCAGTCCGGCAATCACGGGGCTGACAGAGAACGGCAGGTCGATCAAGGTGAGCAAGGTGCTCTTGCCCCTGAACTCGAACTTGGCCACGGCCCAGGCTGCCGCCACGCCGAAGACCAAATTCAAGGGCACGCTGATGACCGCCGCCAGCAAGGTGAGGCGGATGGCCGACAGCGCGTCAGGCTCCGTGATGGCGGCCAGGTAGACGTCCCACCCCTTCTTCAACGCTTCCACGAACACGGTGGCCAGCGGGATGAACAGGAACAGCGTCATGAACGCCAGGGTCAGGCCGATCAAGGCCCACTGCACCCAGCGCGGTTCGGTGGTGGCTCGCATGTCAATGTCCCCCCTGGCGCCGGCGGGCCCAGGCTTGCAGCAGGTTGATCAGCAGCAGCAGCGCGAACGACACCACCAGCATCACCACCGCCAGCGCCGTGGCCCCGGCATAGTCGTACTGCTCGAGCTTGGTGATGATCAGCAGCGGCGTGATCTCGCTGATCATGGGCATGTTGCCGGCGATGAAGATCACCGAGCCGTACTCCCCCAGAGCGCGTGCGAAAGCCAGGGCAAAACCGGTCAACAGCGCGGGCGTGAGCAAGGGGAAGATCACCTTGGTGAAGGTCTGCCACCGGGTGGCCCCAAGCGTGGCGGCCGCTTCTTCGAGCTCCCGGTGCAGTTCCTCCAGCACGGGCTGCAGGGTGCGCACCACGAAGGGCAGCCCGATGAAGACCAGCGCCACCCAGACACCCACGGGGGTGAAGCTCACCTTGAAGGGCAGCCAACTGCCCAACCAGCCGTTCTGGGCCCACAGCGCCGTCAGCGCGATGCCCGCCACGGCCGTGGGCATGGCAAAGGGCAGATCCACCAGGGCGTCCACCAGCCGCTTGCAGGGGAACTCGTAGCGCACCAGCACCCAGGCGGTGATGAGACCGAACACCGCATTCAGCAGCGCCGCCAGAAACGACGCGCCGAAGGTCAGCCGATAGGACGCCAGCACCCGCGGCGTGGTCGTGGCCTCCAGAAACTGTGCCCAGGTCAGCGTGAAGGCCTTGAGGAAGGCCGCCGACAAGGGCACCAGCACGAGGAGGCTCAAGTACAGCAGCGCAAACCCCAGCGCCAGGTCGAAGCCGGGCAGCACGCTGTGGCGCGTCAACAAGCCCGCAAACAAGCCTGAGCGCCGTCGGGCGCGGCCGGGGGCTGTCATGGGCGAGGCGCCCCAGCAGGCGAGGGCTTGTCGGTCCAATCCTCCGTGCCGGTGCGAGGGCTCTTGACCAGGCACGCAACACTGGCCGGCAGGGCCCCGAGACCCAGAAGACGCAGCAGGTCCGGCAGGACGTTCTTGTCCACCGGGCTCACTTCTTGGTGTAGATCTGGTCGAACACCCCGCCGTCGGCGAAGTGGGTCTTCTGGGCCTTGGCCCATCCGCCGAACACCTCGTCGATGGTGAACAGGTTGACCTTGGGGAATTGCTTCTCGAAACGGGCCGCCACCTTCGGGTCCACGGGCCGGTAGTAGTTCTCGGCCGCGAGGGTCTGGCCCTCCGGGGTGTACAGAAACTGCAGGTAGGCCTGCGCCACCTCGCGTGTGCCGCGGCGGTCCACGTTCTTGTCGACCACCGTCACCGGAGGCTCGGCCAGGATGCTCAGGCTGGGCACGACGACCTGGAACTTGTCCGGCCCCAGTTCCTTGGTGGCCAGAAAGGCCTCGTTCTCCCAGGACAGGAAGACATCGCCCACGCCGCGCTCGGTGAAGGTGATCAGGGAGCCGCGCGCGCCGGAGTCCAGCACGGGCACGTTCTTCAGCAAGGCCGCAACGAAGGCCTCGGCCTTCTTCGCATCGCCCCCGTTCTTCTTCAGCGCGTAGCCCCAGGCGGCCAGGTAGTTCCAGCGGGCGCCGCCGCTGGTCTTGGGGTTGGGGGTGATGACCGAGACACCGGGCTTGACCAGGTCGTCCCAGTCCTTGATGCCCTTGGGGTTGCCCTTGCGCACAAGAAACACGATGGTGCTCGTGTAGGGCGCACTGTTGTGCGGCAGGCGCTTCTGCCAATCTGCCGGAATGAGCCGGGCCTTGTCATGCAGCTCATCCACGTCATAGGCCAGCGCCAAGGTCACCACGTCAGCCTCCAGGCCATCGATGACAGAGCGCGCCTGCCGGCCCGAGCCCCCGTGGGACTGCTTGATGGCGACATTACCGCCCGTTCGGGCCTTCCAGTGCGCGGCAAAGGCCTTGTTGAACTCCGCATAGAACTCGCGTGTGGGGTCGTAGCTGACGTTGAGCAGCGTGAAGTCCCTGGCCTGAGCCCCAGCGCCTGCGCAAGCGCCAGCCAGGAGGGTCAGGGTGATCCAACGCCGGATGAAGGAGGTCTGGGTCGCAAGCCTTCGATTCATGGCCACCACATGTCGATGAGTTCAGAGGCCTCCATGATTTCCGCAGTCCCGCCTTCGGGGAACGAAGCAATGTGCTTATCGATATGCAGGCAGCGCGGATGGCGTCAGCCGGCTACCATCCTGACTACCAAACGTCGGCAGGGTCACCGCCTTGGTGACCTCGCCCAACGACCGGAGACCCCCATGCAACTCATCGAATCCATCCTGGCCGACGCGGCCGCCATCACCACCATCCGGCGTGACATCCACGCCCACCCGGAGCTGTGCTTCGAGGAGGTGCGCACAGCCGACGTGATCGCCAAGGCGCTGACGGAATGGGGCATCCCCATCCACCGCGGCCTGGGCAAGACGGGGGTGGTGGGCATCGTGAAGAACGGCACCTCCCCCCGCGCCGTGGGCCTGCGCGCCGACATCGACGCGCTGCCGATGACCGAGCACAACCAGTTCGCCCATGCCAGCCGCCACCCCGGCAAGATGCACGCCTGCGGACACGATGGCCACACCGCCATGCTGCTGGCGGCGGCGCGGCACCTGGCCCGGCACCGCCACTTCGACGGCACGGTCTACCTGATCTTCCAGCCCGCCGAGGAAGGCGGCGGCGGGGCGCGCGAGATGATGAAGGACGGCCTGTTCGAGCAGTTCCCGATGGAGGCGGTGTTCGGCGCGCACAACTGGCCGGGCATGAAGGTGGGGCAGTTTGCACTCAAGAGCGGCGGGGTGATGGCCTCGAGCAACGAGTTCCGCATCGTCATCCGCGGCAAGGGCTCGCACGCCGCCCTGCCCCACA
>JBJTZN010000160.1:0-6796 GCA_046087245.1 Rubrivivax sp. | reverse complement strand
CGCCCGAGCGGGCGTTCCAAAGGGTGCCGATCCAGGCGCAAAGCACAGCCGTAGCTCGGGCTACGGCGAGCATTTGCAACGATGAGCGGGGCCGTTTGGGGCGGACGAGCGGGTGTGCGGGGATATTTCACAAGCTCTCAGGCCCGTCAAAGAACTTCGGGCGCCAGCGAGACGATCTTCATGAAGCGCTCCGAACGCAGCTCACGCGTCACCGGCCCGAAGATGCGCGTGCCGATCGGCTCAAGCTTGGCGTTGAGCAGGACTGCGGCATTGCCGTCGAACTTCACAAGCGAGCCATCCTGGCGGCGCACGCCCTTGGCCGTCCTGACGACCACGGCGCTGTAGACCTCGCCCTTCTTGACTCGGCCGCGGGGCGCCGCTTCCTTGATGCTGACCTTGATGACATCGCCGATGCCGGCATAGCGCCGCTTGGAGCCGCCCAGCACCTTGATGCACATGACGGATTTCGCGCCCGAGTTGTCCGCGACATCAAGCCGCGACTGCATTTGGATCATGATTCATCCCCAACTTGGCATCACGACATTGCCGCAAAGCCAGTCTTGGGCCCGTCAGTGGCCACAAGTGTCGTCAAGTTAGACGACCTTGCAGTCCCCCGCTTGGGCGGAACCCGCTACTTCTCAGGCGCTTGCGTCCTGAATCGATCGCGGAAAAGCTTATGAGTATAGACGATGACGCGGTGACGGGTCAAGCGGCCTTGCACTGCCGAAGCAGGGTCAGCGCGTCACTGACTTCGAACTTGCCGGGACCTTCGACATTGAGCGCCTTGACCACACCGTCCTCCACGAGCATCGAATAACGGTTGGAACGGACCCCCATCCCGCGAGCTGTGAGGTCCAGAGTCAGTCCAGTGGCTCGGGCAAAGTCACCGCTGCCATCGGCCATCATGCGCACCTTGCCCGCGGTATTCTGATCCCGGCCCCAGGCGCCCATGACGAAGGCATCGTTGACCGACAGGCACCAGATCTCATCGACGCCGGCGGCCTTGAACTCTTCCGCTCTTTCGACGAACCCGGGGACGTGCTTGGCCGAACACGTGGGAGTGAAGGCACCGGGCAGTGCGAACAACGCAATCTTCTTGCCGGCCGCAGCCTTCTCGATGTCGAACGCGTTCGGCCCGATGGAGCAACCGTTGCCTTCGACTTCGACAAACTCGTAAAGGGTTCCGGCGGGGAGCCTGTCGCCAACCTTGATCATCAGGAGCCTCTCTCAGAAATGCGTGGAAATCCTCAGGCCAGTCCGGCCTTCTCGACCAGGCGCGTCACCGTCCAGGACTTGGTCTTGGAAATGGGACGCCCTTCGGCAATCTCGACCACGTCACCCATCTTGTACTGACCCGTTTCATCATGGGCGTGGTACTTGCGCGACTTGGCCACGATCTTGCCATAGAGCTCGTGCGCGGCGCGGCGCTCCACCAGCACGGTCACGGTCTTGAACCGCTTGTCACTGACGATCTTGCCGACCAGGGTTCGTGTGTTCTTCATGGCAACCTGAGCTTCGCTCATTGGGCACCTTCCTTCTTCTTCTGGGCCAGGATCGTCCTGGCGCGGGCGATGTCGCGGCGCGTGTTGCCCAGTTGCGAATGATTGGTCAGCTGCTGCGTGGCCTTCTGCATGCGAAGTCCGAAGTGGGCCTTGAGGAGATCAGAGACCTCCTTTTCGAGTTCGGCCACGCTCTTGGCTCTGAGTTCAGATGCTTTCATCGGGGTCTCCTGTCAAGCACCAACCTGGCGAGCGACGAAGGTGCAGCGCAGCGGCAGCTTGGCCGCAGCCAAGGTGAAGGCCTCTCGCGCCAAGGTCTCGGGCACGCCGTTGATCTCATACAGCACCTTTCCGGGCTGGATCTCCGCGACGTAGTACTCGGGGTTGCCCTTGCCGTTGCCCATGCGGACCTCCGCCGGCTTCTGGGAGATCGGCTTGTCGGGGAAGATACGAATGAAGATCCGCCCCCCACGCTTGATATGGCGTGAAATCGCCCGGCGGGCGGCCTCAATCTGGCGCGCCGTGAGACGGCCGCGCTCGGTGGCCTTCAGGCCGAACTCGCCGAACGACACGACAGCGCCACGCGTGGCGATGCCCGTGTTGCGGCCCTTCTGCTCCTTGCGGAACTTTCTCCGTGAAGGTTGCAGCATGGTCACTCTCCTTTGGACTCGGCAGCCGGCGCCACGGCGCGGCGCACGCGCTTGACGGCTGGGGTCTTGGGTGCATCGACAGCCGCCGGTGCGGCAGCCTCGGTGCGAGGCGCGCGCTCGGCGCCTGGACGTGCGCGCCCGGCCGGTGCGCCCGGACGCGGACCACGGCGGGCCCGGCGATCGTCCTGGCCTTCGTCGGCCTTGAGCGCGCCGGGAGCCTCGCCGCGGCCGAGGTTGTCACCACGGTAGACCCAGCACTTCACGCCAATGACGCCGTAGGTCGTCTTGGCCTCGGAAAACCCGTAGTCGATATCTGCCTTGAGGGTATGCAGCGGCACCCGACCCTCGCGGTACCACTCACAGCGGGCGATTTCGATGCCGTTCAGGCGACCTGAGGACATCAGCTTGATGCCTTGCGCCCCCAGGCGCATGGCGTTTTGCATGGCGCGCTTCATGGCCCGGCGGAACATGATGCGCTTTTCAAGCTGCTGTGTGATGGAGTCCGCGATCAACTGCGCGTCGATCTCCGGCTTGCGCACCTCCTCGATGTTCACTGCCACAGGAACACCCAGCTTCTTGGCGAGTTCGGCCTTGAGGTTCTCGATGTCCTCACCCTTCTTGCCGATGACCACGCCGGGTCGCGCGGAGTAGATGGTGATGCGGGCGTTCTTGGCTGGACGCTCGATCAGGATACGCGACACCGCAGCGTTCTTGAGCTTGGCCTTGAGGTACTCGCGCACGTCCAGATCTTCGGCCAGCATCTGGCTGAAATTCTTGCTGTTGGCGAACCAGCGCGAGGCCCATGCACGCGTGACGGGCAACCGGAAGCCGGTCGGATGGATCTTCTGTCCCATGGTGTTCCTGGCCCTCAGTTGCCGACGGTCACGTAGATATGGCAAGTGCCCTTGCTGATGCGGTTCCCGCGACCCTTTGCGCGGGCCGAGAAGCGCTTCAGCGTGGTGCCCTGCTCCACGTAGATCGACTTGACCTTCAGTTCATCAATGTCGGCCCCGTCGTTGTGCTCGGCATTGGCCACCGCCGACTCCAGAGCCTTCTTGACGATGCCGGCAGCCTTCTTCTGGGTGAAGTTCAGGATGTTCAGGGCCTGGTCCACCTTCTTGCCGCGGATCAGGTCAGCCACCAGCCGCCCCTTGTCGGCCGACAGCCGAACCCCGCGAACGCTTGCTTTGGTTTCCACGTCCATACCCCTTACTTCTTCGCCTTCTTGTCGGCTGGATGGCCTTTGAAGGTGCGGGTGAGCGCGAACTCGCCCAGCTTGTGACCCACCATCTGGTCGGTCACGTACACCGGAATGTGCTGTTTGCCGTTGTGCACCGCAATCGTCAGGCCGATGAAGTCGGGCAGGATGGTGCTGCGACGCGACCAGGTCTTGATAGGCTTCTTGTCCTTGATGGCCACCGCCTTCTCGACCTTGGCGATCAGATGGTGGTCAACGAACGGGCCCTTCTTGAGAGAACGAGTCATGGCACGCTCCTCTTACTTCTTGCGACGCGAGACGATCATGGTCTGCGTGCGCTTGTTGTTACGGGTGCGATAGCCCTTGGTGAGGGTGTTCCACGGCGAGACTTGCGGCTGCCCCTCGCCCGTGCGGCCTTCGCCACCACCGTGCGGGTGATCCACCGGGTTCATGGCCACGCCGCGCACGGTCGGGCGGATGCCCTTCCAACGAATCGCGCCAGCCTTGCCATACTGCCGCAGGTTGTGCTCCTCATTGGAGACTTCGCCAATCGTGGCACGACAGTCGATGTGGATCCGACGCACCTCGCCAGAACGCAGTCGGATCTGGGCGTAGGTACCTTCGCGAGCCATCAGCGTCACCGCCGCACCGGCCGAGCGTGCAATCTGCGCGCCCTTGCCCGGCAGCATCTCCACACAGTGGATGGTGGAGCCCACCGGGATGTTGCGGATCGGCAGCGTGTTGCCGGCCTTGATCGGGGCCTCCGACCCGCTGAGCAGCGTCGCACCCGCCTCGACGCCGCGCGGGGCGATGATGTAGCGGCGCTCACCATCGGCATAGCACAGCAAGGCGATGTGGGCCGTGCGGTTCGGGTCGTACTCGATCCGCTCCACCTTCGCCGGAATGCCATCCTTGTTGCGACGGAAGTCAACCACGCGGTAGTGGTGCTTGTGCCCCCCACCCTTGTGGCGCATCGTGATGTGGCCGTTGTTGTTGCGGCCGGACTTCTGCTTCTGAGGCTCCAGCAGTGACGCCTCGGGCGCGCCCTTGTGCAGATGGCTGTGCACGACCTTCACCACGGCGCGGCGGCCCGGCGAAGTCGGCTTGACTTTGATGACGGCCATTTACGCGGCCTCCCCGGAGAAGTTGAGCTCCTGACCCGGCTTGAGGGCCACGAAGGCCTTCTTGACGTGGTCGCGACGCCCGATGCTGCGCCCGAAGCGCTTGGTCTTGCCCTTCTGGTTGACCGTCGAGACCGAGGCAACCTCGACCTTGAACATCAACTCCACGGCCGCCTTGATCTCAGGCTTGGTGGCACTGCGCAGCACTTTGAAAAGCACCTGGTTCTGCTTCTCGCCCAGCCGGGTGGCCTTCTCCGAGATGATGGGCGCGACCAGCACCTGGGCCAGCCGGCCCTCGTCGAACTTGGTGGCGGCGGTCATGCGAACATCTCCTTGAGCTGCTCAATGGCTCCCTTGGTCACCAGCACCTTCTTGTAGAAGACCAGCGACAGGGGATCGGCATAGCGGGGCTCCACCACCAGCACGTTGGCCAGGTTGCGCGAAGCCAGGGCCAGGTTGTCGTCGATCTGGTCTGCGATCACCATGACGGAATTCAGCCCCATGGCCTTGAACTTCTGGGCCAGCAGCTTGGTCTTGGGGGCGTCCACGGACAGCGACTCCACCACCGCCAGACGGCCATCGCGGGCCAACTGAGACAGGATGGATGCCATGCCGGCCCGGTACATCTTCTTGTTGACCTTGCGCGAGAAATTCTCGTCGGGCCGGTTCGGAAAGATGCGACCGCCACCGCGCCACAAGGGTGAGGACGTCATGCCCGCGCGGGCACGACCGGTGCCCTTCTGGCGAAACGGCTTCTTGGTGGAATGCTTGACCTCGCCACGGTCAAGCTGCGCACGGGTGCCTTGGCGGGCGTTGGCCTGGAAAGCCACGACCACCTGGTGCACCAGTGCCTCGTTGTACTCGCGGGCGAACACCGTGTCCGGCGCATCGACGCTGGAGGTGGCCTGACCCTGCTCGTTCAGGAGCTCGAGCTGCATCACTGGCCTCCCTTCTTCGCCTTGACCTTGATGGCCGGACGCACGACGACGTGACCATTCTTGGAGCCCGGCACCGCACCCTTGACGAGCAGCAGCTGCCGCGCCTCGTCAACGCGAACCACGTCCAGGTTCTGCGTCGTCACGGTTTCGTCGCCCATGTGCCCGGTCATCTTCTTGCCAGGGAACACCCGGCCAGGATCCTGAGCCATCGAGATCGAACCCGGCACATTGTGTGAGCGGCTGTTGCCGTGCGATGCGCGCTGGGAGCTGAAGTTGTGGCGCTTGATCGTGCCAGCGTAGCCCTTGCCGATCGACGTGCCTTGCACGTCGACCATCTGGCCAGCGACAAACAGGGTGACCGGCACCACCGCCCCGGGGGCGTATTGCGACGCCACCTCAGCGGGCACGCGGAACTCACGCAACAGCCGACCGCCTTCGACACCGGCCTTGGCCAGATGCCCCGCCTCGGGTTTGCTCACACGGGAGGCCTTGCGTGGCCCGTAGGCGACCTGAAGGGCCGCGTAACCGTCGTTATCGACGGTCTTGACCTGGGTGACGCGATTGTTGGACACATCGAGCACGGTCACGGGAACGGCATCGCCATCGTCCGTGAAAATGCGCATCATGCCCACCTTGCGGCCCAGCAAACCGAGCCGATAGCTCGCATCTGCGGTCGTCATGATCTTGTTCTCCAGTCCACGCTGCGCCTCTGGACGAAGCCCATTGCAGACCTTGTTGCACACCCCCGACATCGATTGGCCGGGGCGGATAAGACCAGTGCTCGGCAAGCCGAGCCCGGAAAAGCCTAACAGTATAACAAAACCCGCGGCCTTGTCGACCGCAGGCCGACCTTATTGGAGCTTGATCTCCACATCCACACCGGCGGGAAGGTCCAGCTTCATCAGCGCATCCACCGTCTTGTCGGTCGGGTCGACGATGTCCATCAGGCGCTGGTGCGTGCGGATCTCGAACTGGTCGCGGCTGGTCTTGTTGACGTGCGGCGAACGCAGGATGTCGAAGCGCTGCATGCGCGTGGGCAGGGGCACCGGCCCCTTGACGATGGCGCCCGTGCGCTTGGCGGTGTCGACAATCTCCAGCGCCGACTGATCGATCAGCTTGTAATCGAAAGCCTTGAGGCGAATACGGATCTTTTGCTTTTGCATGACGTGTCCTTGAAAGAGCGATGTGCCGTGGTGCACGGCCTCGGAAAGGGAAGCCCCGCCGCTGGACGCGGCGGGGACGTCACACGTCGATCAGGCGATGATCTTGGCCACGACGCCGGCGCCCACCGTGCGGCCGCCTTCGCGGATCGCAAAGCGCAGCCCCTCTTCCATCGCAATGGGCGCAATCAGCTTGACCGTGATGCTCACGTTATCCCCAGGCATCACCA
>JBJTZN010000159.1:0-7052 GCA_046087245.1 Rubrivivax sp. | reverse complement strand
GGGCGATGCATCAGCAGCCGCGGCCGCCTGAACCCGCGCGGCGTCAAGCGCAAGATGAGCAACTTCGGCGTGCGTCGTCGCGGCGAGCCTCTGCACCAGAAGCTTCGGCCGAGGCCGGTCATCAATATCTGAACAGTATTGGGGCTAGGCTGCGTGCCCGAGGACTACGCCACCACCATGGAGCGACTGGCGCGCCTGGCGCCAGGGCTGGTGCACCCGGGCCACTACCACTCCTTCGACACCCAACGGATGCAGGCCCTGATCACCGACTACCTCGCCGGCCAGCGCGAGCCCGGCTGCCCGGCATTGGGATGACCGGCCGAACCCTGTACTGCAAGCGGGTGGACTCGCCCACAGGGCGCGCGGGAGATGGGTCAACGGCTGGAGAGTTTTGCAGCCGCCACGATGCGTCCGCACAGATAGGTCCACACGAACGCCGCTGCCGCCTGGCTGGTGAGCTCGGCGTGGTCAAAAGGCGGTGAGACCTCCACGCAGTCCATGCCAACGAACGGCAGGTCGGCCAGTTCTTCCAGCACGGTGAGCACCTGGTTGGTACTGAGACCGCCCGGCTCGGGCGTGCCGGTGCCGGGGGCGAAGGCCGGGTCCAGGCAGTCGATGTCCAGGCTCAGGTACACCGGCGGATTGCCATGGGCCGCAAGGCGCTGGCGAATCGCACCGATGACGCCGGCCAGCTGGTGTGGGCTCTCCAACCCCCGCAGCACGCGCGCTGGGAACACCTGGCCGCCGCGGTCGGACACGAATTCACGCTCTTCTCGGCTGGCAGAGGAGCGGATGCCGATCTGCGTGAAGCAGGCATCGACCACCAGACCCTCGTGCATGGCTTCGTAGACCCACGTGCCATGTCCGCTGGGCTCGTCGAAGTGGGTGGACCAAGTGTCGCAATGTGCGTCAAAGTGGACGACCGCCAGCGGCTGGCCCAGGTGCTCGCGATAGGCGCGCAGCAGGCCGAGCGTGCCGGAGTGATCGCCACCCAGCCAACACATGTGGTGGGCGCGAATCAACCTGCCGACGTGCGGCGCCACCGCGGCTCTCATGCCGTCCAGGCTGGTGTTGTGCAACGGCAGATCGCCGGCATCACCCAACAAGCCCACGGGCGACACATCGAAGTGCGGATGCAGCGCGTCGCAGAACATGTGGCTGGATTCTCGGATCGCGCGCGGGCCGAAGCGGGCACCAGGCCGGTTCGTCACGGCACCGTCCCAGGCGATGCCGGCGACGGCAAACGGCGTCTCGGCGCCGGCGGCGGGCACCTTCAGGAACGTGTTCTGGGAGAGGAAGGCAAATGAGCTCATGACCGATCCGGCCAACACCGGGAGCCTAAGCAGGATGCAACTTGCCCATGGACCATGGGTGATGCGCGAGAGGCGATGCTACGAAGGGCAGGCACGAGCCTGAATAGCCCGAGTGGGACATCCCTCTGGCCACAGCGCTGCCTTCACCCAGCTCAAGGTGAGCCATCGCATCCGCACTCGCGCCTGCCAGGTCGATTAAGCGCCCAAGAGGCGAGCACCTCCCCTGTTCGAATCTCAAAACCCCTCCTCCACCAACTCCGCAGCGCGCAGCACGGCGCGCGCCTTGGCTTCGGTTTCCTTCCATTCGAGATCGGGCACCGAATCGGCCACCACGCCGGCGCCGGCCTGCACGTACAGGGTCTGGTTCTTCACCACGCCCGTGCGGATGGCAATGGCCACGTCCATGTCGCCCGCAAAGCTGAGGTAGCCCACCGCGCCGCCGTAGATGCCGCGTTCCACGGGTTCGAGCTCGTCGATGATCTGCATGGCGCGGATCTTGGGTGCGCCGCTGAGCGTGCCCGCCGGGAAGCTGGCGCGCAGCACGTCCAGCGCCGACAGGCCGGGCTTCAAGCGGCCCTCGACGTTGCTGACGATGTGCATCACGTGCGAGTAGCGCTCGATGCCGAAGGCCTCGGTGACCTTGACGCTGCCGGTCTGGGCGATGCGGCCGATGTCGTTGCGCGCCAGGTCGATCAGCATCACGTGCTCGGCGCGCTCCTTGGGGTCGGCCAGGAGTTCGGCCTCCAGGGCCTTGTCCTGCTCGGGTGTGGCCCCGCGCGGACGCGTGCCGGCGATGGGCCGCACGGTGACGATCTGGCCGGGCTTCTCACCCGCGCCGGCGGGGCTGGCCGCGCCGGGAGTGGCGGCAGCCTGCTCCTGGCGCACCAGGATCTCGGGCGAAGAGCCCACGATCTGGAAGTCCCCCATGTCGTAGTAGTACATGTAGGGGCTGGGGTTGAGCGAGCGCAGCGCCCGGTACAGCGACAGCGGACTCTCGGTGTAGCGCTTCTTCAGGCGCTGGCCGAGCACGATCTGCATGCAGTCGCCCGCGGCGATGTAGGCCTTGCCACGCTCCACGGCCGCCTCGAACGCAGCCTTGGAGAACTCGCGCTCCACGGCATAGCTGGGGCCGCGCCTGACCTGCGGCGCCGTGACGGAAAAGCGCAGCTTGTCGATCAGCTCGGCCAGGCGCTTCTTGCCGGTGAACCAGGCGTCGGGCGTGCGCGGATCGGCCCAGACGATGAGGTACAGGCGCCCGGTGAGGTTGTCGATGACGGCCAGCTCCTCGGTCTGCAACAGCTGGATGTCGGGCGTGCCGATGCCGCCGGGCTTGCGCACGCCGTCCAGCTTCTTCTCGATGAAGCGCACGGTCTCGTAGCCGAAGTAGCCGGCCAGGCCGCCGCAGAAGCGCGGCAGGCCGGGGCGCAGCGCGGGCTTGAAGCGCGCCTGATAGCTGGCAATGAAGTCCAGCGGATTGCCCCCGTGGTCTTCCACCACCTGACCGTCGGTGACGACCTCGCTGCGGCGGCCGGTGGCGCGCAGCAAGGTCCGGGCGGGCAAGCCGATGAAGGAGTAGCGCCCAAAGCGCTCTCCCCCCACCACCGACTCCAGCAGGAAACTGTGGCCGCCGCCGCCTGCCAGCTTGAGGTACAGCGACAGCGGGGTTTCGAGATCGGCGAAGGCCTCGGCAATCAAGGGAATGCGGTTGTATCCCTCGCAGGCGAGGCTTCTGAATTCGAGTTCAGTGATCACGGGTGTGGTCCTGGCGTTGCAGGGGCCCATCGGGCAGCGGTCTGCAATGTGTCAAGAAACCGACTCGCCCAGGTCCCGGGCGGAACAGGGCGGCCGATGCACAGGAACGCCTTCAGGCGTCCACGGCGGGCGCGTTCAGCGTCGCCAGGGCCATGCTCCCCGACCGAGACGGCCTGGGGGCATTGTTGACAGGGGCGCAACCGCAGACATGAGGTCGCCAATGTAGCAGGCCCCCAAGGGGCCGAATCCAGCATCCCGATCGCGCAGACGGGCTGGGCGACACACTCCCAATGCAGATCCTCCTTGCGGCCGAAACCGCAGACCCCCTATAATCTACGGCTTTTCGGCTGACGTTGCCGCGCTCGCTGCCGGGCGACCGTCCGGCTGGGCTTTCGTAGACGGGTCCTTCTTGCAGAAGGGGCCCGTTGTTGGAGTGTCCGGTATGAGCCGAGGGAACGCCTCCAGACTCACGCTGCCCCAGCGAGAATCGTCGATCACCATTCGAATCCAGACGGGAACCGCCTTCATGCCAACCATCAACCAACTCGTGCGCCTGGGTCGCCGGATCGAGACCACGAAGTCCAAGTCACCTGCGCTGCAGGGCAACCCGCAGCGGCGTGGCGTCTGCACCCGGGTCTACACGACCACCCCCAAGAAACCGAATTCGGCGCTTCGGAAGGTGGCCAAGGTGCGCCTGACGAACCAGCAGGAGGTCATTTCCTACATTGGCGGCGAAGGTCACAACCTGCAGGAGCACAGTGTGGTGCTCGTGCGTGGCGGTCGGGTCAAGGACCTGCCGGGGGTGCGATACCACATCGTGCGCGGCTCGTTGGACCTTCAAGGGGTGAAGGATCGCAAGCAGTCCCGTTCCAAGTACGGCGCCAAGCGCCCCAAGAAGGCCTGAAGTCCGCTGGGCGCAGCGCTGGCCAGTCGGCTGGCGTCATGCCCGCACCACGGTGGCCCGCTGTGGTCCATCGAGTAAGTTGGAAGGCGTATCCGCATCGCCTTCCCCGGCACCTCAGGGGGCCGGCCCACTGAAGTCCAAGGAAGGAAATCATCATGCCCCGTCGTCGCGAAGTACCCAAACGCGAAATCCTGCCTGATCCCAAGTTCGGGTCGGTCGATCTCTCCAAGTTCATGAACGTGGTGATGGAGTCCGGCAAGAAGGCCGTGGCCGAACGCATCATCTACGGCGCGCTTGATCAGGTGGAAAAGAAGGCGAACAAGGATCCGCTGGAAATCTTCATGATCGCCTTGAACAACGTCAAGCCGATGGTGGAGGTGAAATCCCGCCGCGTGGGTGGTGCCAACTACCAGGTCCCGGTGGAAGTGCGCCCCATCCGCCGCCAGGCGCTGGCCATGCGTTGGCTGAAGGAGTCGGCCCGCAAGCGTGGTGAAAAGTCCATGGCCGCCCGACTGGCCAACGAGTTGCTGGAGGCCAGCGAAGGCCGTGGCGGTGCCATGAAGAAGCGTGACGAAGTCCACCGAATGGCCGAGGCCAACAAGGCCTTCTCGCACTTCCGCTTCTAATCCCCCCTGTGTTCGGCCGCCTCTACGGGTAAGCACTGACCCGGAGGCGGCTCCTGTCTTTGGAGATTGACCATGGCCCGCAAGACCCCCATCGAGCGCTACCGCAACATCGGCATCTCTGCGCATATCGATGCCGGCAAGACCACGACCACCGAGCGCATCCTGTACTACACCGGTGTCAACCACAAGATCGGTGAAGTCCACGATGGCGCGGCCACCATGGACTGGATGGAGCAGGAGCAGGAGCGGGGCATCACCATCACCTCTGCTGCGACCACCTGCTTCTGGAAGGGCATGGACCTGACCTTGCCCGAGCACCGCTTCAACATCATCGACACCCCGGGCCACGTGGACTTCACCATCGAGGTCGAGCGTTCCATGCGCGTGCTGGACGGTGCCTGCATGGTGTACTGCGCCGTGGGTGGTGTGCAGCCCCAGTCCGAGACCGTCTGGCGTCAGGCCAACAAGTACAAGGTGCCGCGCCTGGCCTTTGTCAACAAGATGGACCGCACGGGCGCCAACTTCTTCAAGGTCTACGACCAGATGAAGGCCCGCCTGAAGGCGAACCCTGTGCCCATCGTCGTGCCGATCGGCGCCGAGGAGAACTTCAAGGGTGTGGTGGATCTTTTCAAGATGAAGGCCATCATCTGGGACGAGGCCAGCCAGGGCATGAAGTTCGAGTACCTGCCCATCCCGGCAGGCCTTGAGGCCGACTGCCAGAAGTGGCGCGAGCACATGATCGAGGCCGCGGCCGAGGCCAGCGAGGACTTGATGAACAAGTACCTCGAGACGGGCGAGCTCTCGGAGGAGGAGATCAAGCAGGGCCTGCGCACTCGTACGATCGCCACCGAGATCCAGCCCATGCTGTGTGGCACCGCCTTCAAGAACAAGGGAGTGCAGCGCATGCTGGATGCCGTCATCGAGTTCCTGCCTTCGCCTGTGGACATCCCGCCGGTGTCCGGCACCGATGACGACGAGAAGGAGGTCGTGCGCAAGGCTGACGACAACGAGAAGTTCGCGGCGCTGGCCTTCAAGTTGATGACTGATCCGTACGTGGGCCAGCTCACTTTCGTGCGCGTGTATTCCGGCGTGCTGAAGTCCGGCGACTCGGTCTACAACCCGATCCGCGGCAAGAAGGAGCGCATTGGTCGCATCCTGCAGATGCACGCCAACCAGCGCGAAGAGATCAAGGAGATCCTGGCCGGCGACATCGCCGCCTGCGTGGGTCTGAAGGACGTGACCACGGGCGAGACCCTGTGCGATCCGGATTCGATCGTCACGCTGGAGAAGATGGTCTTCCCTGAGCCCGTGATCAGCCAGGCCGTGGAGCCCAAGACCAAGGCCGACCAGGAGAAGATGGGCGTGGCACTGGGTCGGCTGGCCGCCGAGGATCCTTCCTTCCGCCTGCGCACGGACGAGGAGTCCGGCCAGACCATCATCTCCGGCATGGGTGAGTTGCACCTGGAGATCATCGTCGACCGCATGAAGCGCGAGTTCGGCGTCGAGGCCAACGTGGGCAAGCCACAGGTGGCTTATCGCGAGACCATTCGCAAGTCAGTTGCTGACGTCGAAGGAAAGTTCGTGCGCCAGTCCGGCGGCAAGGGCCAGTACGGTCATGTGGTGTTGAAGGTGGAGCCGCAGGAGCCGGGCAAAGGCTTCGAGTTCGTCGATGCCATCAAGGGCGGCGTGGTGCCACGCGAGTTCATTCCCGCGGTACAGAAGGGCATCGAGGACACGCTGCCCAATGGTGTGCTGGCGGGCTACCCGGTGGTGGATGTCAAGGTCACGTTGACCTTCGGCTCCTATCACGAAGTGGACTCCAACGAGAACGCCTTCAAGATGGCGGCCTCCATAGGCTTCAAGGACGCCTGCCGCAAGGCCACGCCCGTGATCCTGGAGCCCATGATGGCCGTGGAGGTTGAGACGCCGGAAGACTACGCCGGCTCGGTGATGGGCGACCTGTCGTCTCGTCGCGGCATGGTGCAGGGCATGGACGACATGGCGGGCGGGGGCAAGGTCATCAAGGCCGAGGTGCCGCTGTCCGAGATGTTCGGCTACTCCACGACATTGCGTTCCATGTCCCAAGGCCGCGCCACCTACACCATGGAGTTCAAGCACTACTCCGAGGCGCCCAAGAACGTGGCCGACGCCATCATCACGGCACGCGCGAAGTAAGCAAGAGAAGCGGGCGGCGCCGGGCGGCGCGGCCCACCGAGACGGTCTTCGGTGTTGCGACGTCCCCTGCCGGTGGTGGACGACGGAACGCAACGCCGGAGACCTTAAACCGAGCACCGGCACAGCTCTTTTTTCTGGAGATCCGAAATGGCAAAAGGCAAGTTTGAGCGTACCAAGCCGCACGTGAACGTGGGGACGATTGGGCACGTGGATCATGGCAAGACGACGCTGACGGCGGCGATCACGACGGTGTTGTCGGCGAAGTTTGGTGGTGAGGCGAAG
>JBJTZN010000158.1:0-5472 GCA_046087245.1 Rubrivivax sp. | reverse complement strand
CATCTCGCCGACGCAACGCACACGGCGGTTACCCAGGTGGTCGATGTCGTCGACGATGCCCTTGCCGTTACGGATATCGACCAGGGTCTTGAGTACGGCAACGATGTCTTCCTTGCTCAGCACGCCCGAACCTTCGATCTCGGTGCGACCGATACGACGGTTGAACTTCATGCGGCCGACAGCAGACAGATCGTAACGCTCGGCGCTGAAGAACAGGTTGTTGAACAGGGTCTCGGCAGCGTCCTTGGTTGGCGGCTCGCCGGGACGCATCATGCGGTAGATCTCGACCAGCGCTTCCAGCTGATTGGTGGTGCTGTCGATCTTCAGGGTGTCGCTGATGAACGGACCGCAATCGATGTCGTTGGTGTACAGGGTCTCGAAGCGAACGACGTTGGCCTTGGCCATCTTGACCAGCAGGTCGGCGGTCAGCTCGGTGTTGCACTCGGCGATGATCTCGCCGGTAGCCGGGTGCACGATGGCCTTGGCAGTGGTACGGCCAATGACGTAATCGAGCGGAACGTCCAGCTCCTTGATGCCAGCCTTGTCCAGCTGGTTGATGTGGCGGGCGGTGATACGACGGCCCTGTTCCACGATCACCTTGCCGCTGGCGTCCTTGATGTCCAGGACCGCGACTTCACCACGCAGACGCTGCGGCACCAGCTCCAGGCTCAGGCCGTCGTTCTTAACGTGGTAGACGTTGGTGTCGTAGAAGGCATCCAGCACTTCTTCGGTGCTATAGCCGAGTGCGCGCAGCAGAACGGACGCCGGCAGTTTGCGGCGACGGTCGATACGCACGAATACCGCGTCCTTCGGATCGAACTCGAAGTCCAGCCAGGAACCGCGGTACGGGATGATGCGCGCGGAGAACAACAGCTTGCCGGAGCTGTGCGTCTTGCCCTTGTCGTGCTCGAAGAACACCCCGGGAGAGCGATGCAACTGGCTGACGATGACGCGCTCGGTGCCGTTGATGACGAAGGAGCCGTAGTCGGTCATCAGGGGCACCTCGCCCATGTACACCTCCTGCTCCTTGATCTCCTTGACCGCCTTGGCCGGATGCGACTCTCGGTCGTAGATGATCATCTGGAGCTTGGCGCGCACGGCTGATGCGAAAGTCAGCCCGCGCTGCTGGCACTCGCGCACATCGAAGGCCGGCTTGGCCATGTTGTATTCGATGAAGCGCATCTCCACAAACCCGTTGTGCGAAATGATGGGGAAGGCGGACTGGAACGCTGCCTGCAACCCCTCGGGCTTGCGCTGGGCCGGCGGGATGTCCTTCTGCAGGAATCCCACGTAAGACTCGCTCTGCATCGTCAAGAGGTACGGGACCTTGAGGACGCTCTCGCGCTTGCCGAAGCTCTTGCGAATTCGCTTGCGTTCGGTGTAGCTGTAGTTCGGGGATGCTTGCGCCATGAATCACTCCGTGTCGACTGCGGCCGTCTGACGGTGACGGTCGCGGAAGTCGGCGACTGGCTGCTCGGACATTGCGTCCAATAGCTTGGTGGCAGGCCACTACCTGCCGCTGGCGGACAACCCTGGCATTGCACCAGAGCCCGACCAAACCTGTTCTCTGCAGTCGGATCAGAGAACACTGCAAAACCGGGAACCCTGTCCCGACTTTGCGCTGCTCTCTGCAGCGCCGGCCCGCCAAGACGGGCCGACAAGATCGCCCCCTTACTTGAGTTCGACCTTGGCGCCGGCTTCTTCCAGCTTTTTCTTGGCCGCCTCGGCATCGGCCTTGGAAATGCCTTCCTTGACGGGCTTGGGAGCGCCGTCGACCAGATCCTTGGCTTCCTTCAGGCCCAGGCCCGTGATCTCGCGCACGGCCTTGATCACCGACACCTTGTTCGCGCCAGCTTCGTTGAGCATGACGGTGAACTCGGTCTTCTCTTCCACCACCGCGGCGGCTGCGCCACCACCGCCAGCCGCCGGGGCGGCCATGGAGGCGGCGGACACGCCGAACTTCTCTTCGATGGCCTTGACCAGGTCGTTGAGCTCCATGACGGACATGCTGTCCATCGCCGTCAGAAATGCGTCTTTATCAAATGCCATTTTGGGGTTCCTCGAATGGGAAAAATCAATGAATCAGGCACACGCCGCCTCAGGCGGTCGCAGCTTCGGCGGGTGCTCCGCCGCCCTTTTGCTCGGCCAATGCCGCCAATACGCCCGCGAGGCGCTGGATGGGCGACTTGAGCAAGCCGGCGACCTGCGAGATCAGCACCTCGCGCGACGGGATCGCGGCCAGGGCCTTGACGCCATCGACGTCCAGCGCCTTGCCGGCATAAGCGCCGCCCTTGATGACGAGCTTGTCGTTGCCCTTGGCGAAGTCGGCGACGACTTTCGCTGCGGCCACGGCGTCCTCGGAAAAGCCGTAGATGAGCGGGCCGACCATGGATGCCTGGGCCACCTCGAACGGCGTGCCCGCCACGGCGCGACGAGCCAGTGTGTTCTTCAGCACGTGAAGATACACACCCTTGTCGCGCGCCTGGCGGCGCAACGCGTCGAGATGAGCCACCGTCAAACCACGGTACTCGGCCAGCGCAAGGGTTTGCGAACGTGCGACCTGGGCCGACACGTCAGCCACCACGGCTGCCTTCTCGTTGCGATTGAGACTCAAGGTCTACTCCTTACACATCGCGTCAGGCTGCGGCACGACCGCACCCCTTCGCACCTCGGTTCAGCGACCTTCTGTTCGAGAAACCCATCTCGACAGCGGGACCGCCATCTGCGCTGGACCCCGCTTCTTGCGTTGCGGGCATTAAGGGGCGGCAAAGCCCCACCAGCGGTCTTGGATGGCCTGCGACTTCTCGCGCCACGCTGTACACGCGGCCCGGGCTGCCACAGCCCACCAATCCTTCATGCCGCGCCAGACCTGCGCGGCGGATGTTTCAAATCAAGCCTTCGCTCAAGCCGCCGGCGCTGTGAGGGACGAGATGTCCACCCGCACGCCCACGCCCATGGTTGAGGACACAGCCACCTTGCGCAGGTAGATGCCCTTGCTGCTGGCCGGCTTGGACTTGTTCAGCGCGTCCAGCAGAGCGCGCAGGTTGCCGGTGAGCTGCTCGGCACCGAAAGAACGGCGGCCGATCGTGCCGTGGATGATGCCGGCCTTGTCCACACGGAACTGGACCTGACCCGCCTTGGCGTTGCGCACCGCGGTGGCGACGTCCGGCGTGACGGTGCCGACCTTGGGGTTCGGCATCAGCCCGCGCGGGCCCAGGATCTGGCCCAGCGTACCGACCACACGCATCGTGTCAGGCGACGCGATCACCACATCGAAGTTCATGTTGCCAGCCTTGATGTCGGCGGCCAGGTCGTCCATGCCCACCACATCAGCACCCGCGGCCTTGGCCTCTTCGGCCTTGGCGCCCTGGGCGAAGACCGCCACGCGCTTGGTCTTGCCGGTGCCGTTGGGCATCACGACGGCGCCTCGCACCACCTGGTCGGACTTCTTGGCATCGATGCCCAGTTGCACCGACACGTCGATGGACTCATCGAACTTGGCCGTGGCGCATTCCTTGACGATGTTCAGCGCTGCGTCGATGGAATACAGCTTCAGGCTGTCAACCTTGCCCTGCAGGGCCTTGGCTTTCTTGGTCAGCTTGGCCATGTCACACCCCTTCCACCATCAGGCCCATGGAGCGGGCCGAACCGGCAATGGTCTTGACCGCGGCGTCCATATCGGCGGCCGTCAAGTCCTTGATCTTGGTCTTGGCGATGTCCTCGAGCTGGGCGCGCGTGACCTTGCCCACCTTCTCCAGATGAGGGCGGCCCGAGCCCTTCTCGATCTTCGCGGCCTTTTTCAACAGCACGGTCGCGGGGGGCGACTTCAGGATGAAGGTAAAGGACTTGTCCGCATAGGCGGTGATCACCACAGGCAACTTCAAGCCCGGCTCAAAGCCCTGCGTCTGGGCGTTGAACGCCTTGCAGAACTCCATGATGTTCAATCCGCGCTGACCCAGCGCCGGGCCGATCGGGGGCGATGGATTCGCCTTTCCCGCCGGGACTTGCAGCTTGATGAAGCCGACGATCTTCTTGGCCATGAATGCCTCTTGTCGAGTTCAAGCGCCCACCGTGCCGAAGCCGGCAAGCTCCTCGTCTCAGCCCTGGAATGCCGATGCGCCGGGGCCGTGGCGGCGCATCGGGTCGCGTTGCCGCGACCTCAAATCTTTTCGACCTGGGAGAAATCCAGCTCTACCGGTGTGGCGCGACCGAAGATCGTGACCGACACGCGGACCTTGGACTTCTCGTAATTGACGTCCTCGACGGCCCCATTGAAGTCGGTGAAGGGGCCTTCCTTCACGCGCACGAGTTCGCCCACCGTCCACTGCACCTTGGGGCGCGGCTTGTCCACGCCCTCCTGCATCTGGTTGACGATCTTCATGACCTCGGCTTCGGAGATCGGCGCCGGGCGATTGCGGGCGCCGCCGACGAAGCCCGTGACCTTGCTGGTGTGCTTGACGAGATGCCAGCTCTCGTCGTCCATGAGCATTTCCACCAGGACGTAACCGGGGAAGAAACGGCGCTCGGTCACTGCCTTCTTGCCATTCTTCAATTCCACGACTTCTTCGGTGGGCACCAAGATGCGCCCGAACTTGGCCTGCATGCCCGCGCGATCGATGCGCTCGCGCAGGTTGCGCTCCACGGCCTTTTCCATGCCGGAATAGGCGTGCACCACATACCAACGCAAAGGCGAGGCCGCAACCACGGGAGCCACGATTTCGGTCTGGATTTCGGACATGAGTGAAGTTCCTCCTCGCGCTCAACGGCGCCAGCCCAGCACAAGGTCGTAGAGCACCCACTCAAGCGTCTTGTCGGTCAGCCACAGGAACAGGGCCATGATGACGACGAAGGCGAACACATAGCCCGTCATTTGCAGCGCCTCGTTGCGGGTCGGCCAGACGACCTTCTTGACTTCGCGCACGGAATCGCGGCCGAATGCGATCAACTGCTTCCCAGGCTCGGAGATGAAGAACACGACCACTGCCGCAGTCAGCAGGCCCAGGAGGGCCAGCACGCGCATCCAGAGGTCTTGCTTGCCCAACAGGTAGAACGCCGCCACCGCGGCAATCAACAGGCCCGCAGACAGCGCCAACTTGGCCTTGTCCGCCCCCGAAGAAACAGTCTCGACTTGCGCGGATGTAGACATGACCTCGATTCCAGGGCCGCAGCCCGCAGTTCAGCGCCACGCGGGGGCGCCACACAACGCCAAGTTCAGAAAGGCCGACACCGGCCTCAACCGGCGGTGGCAGGGGCAGAGGGTCTCGAACCCCCAACCTTCGGTTTTGGAGACCGACGCTCTGCCAATTGAGCTATGCCCCTGCGGATCTTCCCTCGATCAGGCGATGATCTTGGCCACGACGCCGGCGCCCACCGTGCGGCCGCCTTCGCGGATCGCAAAGCGCAGCCCCTCTTCCATCGCAATGGGCGCAATCAGCTTGACCGTGATGCTCACGTTATCCCCAGGCATCACCA
>JBJTZN010000157.1:0-14240 GCA_046087245.1 Rubrivivax sp. | reverse complement strand
TTCGGCGGCCTGCGCCCGCAGCACGCTGCCCAGCGCTACTCCCCGAGATAGGCCGCGCGCACCTTGGGGTCGTTCAGCAAGGCCTTGGCCTCGCCCGACATGGTGATCTCGCCGGAGTCCATCACGTAGCCTCGGTCGGCCAGGCCCAGGGCGCGGCTGGCGTTCTGCTCCACCAGCAGCACGGTGGTGCCGCGCAAATGGATGTCGGCCACGACCTCGAACGTCTTGTCCACCATGATGGGCGACAGGCCCATCGAGGGCTCGTCCATCAGCAGCACCTTGGGCCGCGCCATCAGCGCACGGCCCATGGCCAGCATCTGCTGCTCGCCGCCCGACATGGTGCCGGCGAGCTGCTTTGCACGCTCTTTCAGGCGCGGGAACAGGGCGAACACCTTGTCGATGTCGTCCTGGACTTCGCCGTCCTCGCGGACGAAGGCGCCCATCTGCAGGTTCTCCAGGATGGTCATGCGGGTGAAGGTGCCACGGCCTTCGGGCACCATCACCAGGCCCTGGCGCACCAGGTCCCAGGCGCCCTGGCCCTGGATGTTGCGTCCGGCGTACTCGATGTGGCCATCGGCCACGGGTTGGGTGCCCGTGATGGCCTTGAGCGTGGTGGTCTTGCCGGCGCCGTTGGCGCCGATCAGGCTGACCAGCTCGCCCGGAAAGACCTCGAAGCTGACGCCCTTGACGGCCTGGATGCCGCCATAGGCCACCTTGAGGCCACTGACCTTGAGAAGAGGTGTGGTCATGTGCTGGGCCTTGCCGTGTCAATGCGCCTGGTGGCCGGCGCCGAGATAGGCCTCGATCACCTTCTCGTTGCGCTGCACCTCGGCCGGCGTGCCCTCGGCGATCTGCTTGCCATAGTCGAGCACGGTGACGCGGTCGCACAGGCCCATCACCAGCTTCACGTCGTGCTCGATGAGCAGAATGGTGCGGCCGTCGCGGCGGATGCGGTCGATCAGTTCGCGCAGCACCACCTTCTCGGTGGCGTTCATGCCGGCGGCGGGCTCGTCCAACGCGATGAGCTTGGGGTCGGTGGCCATCGCACGCGCGATCTCCAGCCGGCGCTGGTCGCCATAGCTCAGCGTGCGGGCACGGAAGTCCGCATACTTGCCAATGCCCACGTACTCCAGCAGTTCACGGGCGCGTTCGGCAATCTGCGCCTCCTCGCGGCGAAAACCCGGCGTGCGGAACACCGCCCCGAGCAGCCCTGAGTGCGTGCGCACATGCCGGCCCACCATCACGTTCTCCAGCGCCGTCATCTCGGCAAACAGGCGGATGTTCTGGAAGGTGCGGGCGATGCCCGCCTGCGCCACCTGGTGCACCGCCTCCGGCCGGTAAGGCGCGCCGCCAAGCTCGAAGCTGCCGCCATCAGGCGTGTACAGCCCCGTGATGACGTTGAAAAAGGTGGTCTTGCCGGCACCGTTGGGGCCGATCAGACCGTAGACCTGCCCGGGCTCGATGGTGATGCCCACCTCGCTGAGCGCCTGCAGGCCGCCGAAGCGCTTGGACACACCCGACACCTTGAGAACGGAAGTGCTCATATTCGCCCCCCCTGCTCAAGCCGCCGAAACGGGCGACGGCGCCGCCTTGCCGTGCTCCGGCGCAGGCCACAAGCCGCGCGGGCGCAGCAGCATGATCGAGATCATCGCCAGCGCAATCAGCAACTGCCGCAGGATGGCGGCGTCCAGCCGGCCGCCTGTGAGCTGCTGCAGCGGCCCGGCCACGTAGCGCAGCACTTCAGGCAATGCCGCCAGCAGGATGGCCCCGAGGATCACGCCCGGGATGTGCCCCAGCCCGCCCAGCACCACCATGGCCACGATCATCACGCTCTCCATCAGGCTGAAGGATTCAGGCGAGACGAAGCCCTGGAACGAGGCGAACATCGAACCCGACACCCCGCCGAAAGTCGCGCCCATCGCGAAGGCCAGCAGCTTCATGTTGCGCGTGTTGATGCCCATGGCCTTGGCCGCGATCTCATCTTCGCGGATGGCCATCCAGGCGCGGCCGATGCGTGAGGTTTCCAGGCGGTGGCAGATGATCACGCTGAACACCACGAGCGTCAGGAACAGGTAGTAGTACAGCGTGACCGACGGAATGCGGAAGTCTCCGATGGTGATGGCCTTGCCGAAGTCCAGGCCGAAGAAGGTCATGGAGTCGATGCGGTCCAGGCCACGAGGCCCGTTGGTGATGTTGACCGGGTGCTCCAGGTTGTTCATGAACACGCGGATGATCTCGCCGAAGCCCAGCGTCACGATGGCCAGGTAGTCGCCGCGCAGCTTCAGGGTGGGGGCGCCCAGCAGCGCGCCGGCAATACCCGCCAGCAGGGCTGCCAGCGGGATCACGGCCCAGATGGGGGTGTGCAGGCCATCGGGGAAGCCGGCCTTGATCCACTCGAAGGTTTCGCTCAGATGCGGCGAGGCCAGCAGGGCGTACATGTACGCCCCCACCGCATAGAAGGCGACGAAGCCCAGGTCCAGCAGGCCGGCGTAGCCCACCACGATGTTCAGGCCCAGGGCCAGCAGCACGTACAGCAGGGCCAGGGCCATGATGCGCACCCAGCCCTGGCCGAACTGTTGGGCGATCAGCGGCAGCGCGATCAGCGCTGCGGCGGCCAGGAGGAAGACGACGATGCGGGGGTTCTTCATGTGCAGGCTCCCTCGTGTCAGGCGCGGTCGGCCACACGCTCGCCCAGCAGACCGGAGGGCCTGAGGGTCAGCACCAGAATCAGGGCCACGAAGGCGAAGATGTCGGCGTAGTGGCTGCCCAGCAGGCCGCCGGTCAGGTCACCCAGATAGCCCGCCCCCAGGGCCTCGATCAGGCCGAGCAGCACGCCGCCGACCATGGCGCCGGCCAGGTTGCCGATGCCGCCCAGCACCGCCGCCGTGAAGGCCTTCAACCCCGGCAGGAAGCCCATCGCATGCTGCACGGTGCCGTAGTTGGCGGCCCACATCACGCCGGCCACCGCGGCCAGCGCCGCGCCGATGATGAAGGTGGCGGAGATCACCATGTCAGGCCGCACCCCCATGAGGGCCGCCACGCGCGGGTTCTCGGCCGTGGCGCGCATCGCCCGGCCCAGCTTGGTCTTGTTGACCAGCCACAGCAGCGCCACCAGGATGACCGCGGTGGTCACCAGGATCATGATCTGCACCACGCTGATCACCGGGCCGCCCAGGTTGATGGGTTCGCTGGGCAGCAGGATGGGATAGGGCTTGGGGTTGGGCTTCCAGATGATCATCGCCAGCGTCTGCAGCAGCAGGCTCACCCCCATGGCGGTAATCAGCGGCGCCAGGCGCGGCGCGTTGCGCAAGGGCCGGTAGGCCACCTTCTCGATGGCGAAGTTCAGCACGCAACACACCACGATGGCGCACACCAGAGAGATCAGCAGCATCGCCCAGCCCGGCAGACCGGAGCCCGCCAGCAGCGACACCACCGTCCAACTGGTCAGCGCCCCCACCATCAGCACTTCGCCATGAGCGAAATTGATCAGGTTGATGATGCCGTAGACCATGGTGTAGCCCAGAGCCACCAGCGCGTACATGCTGCCCAGGACCAAGCCGTTGATGATCTGCTGAACGAAGGTTTCCATGGCCAAGGCCTCCCGGGCGTTGTGCATGCCGAACCGATGACGGCGGACTGACCCCGTCCTCGAGAAGGCGCACCTCGCAGGGCCCCGGCCTTGCCGTCAGGCCACGCTGCGCGGACGCACTCGGCACCGCAATGGGCCGCGATTCTAGGGCCCGTGCCGAAGGCGTCCGGATGGGGTGATCCCAATTGCAGGAACCGGAAAACTCACCGCCCAAGGGTCCGGCGCGGCCCCTCGCGGCCCCAGGCCGCAGGGCGCTCAGGACGGCTGCACACCGCCGTCTGCCCGGGCCTGCACATGGGCCGCGCGCAACTGCGCCAGGCGCTGCGCGATGCGGATCTCCAGGCCCCGCTGCACGGGCTCGTAGAACCGCAGATCAGGCACGCCGTCGGGCAGGTAGCGCTCGCCCGCCGCGAAACCATCCTCCTCGTCGTGGGCGTAGCGGTAGCCCTGACCATGGCCGAGCATCTTCATGAGCCCGGTGGGGGCATTGCGCAGCCGCTCGGGCACCGGGCGGGTGCCGTCCTGGCGGACCAGGGCCCGCACCGCGTTCCAGGCCGCGTACACCGCATTCGACTTCGGCGCCACGGCCAGATACACCACGGCCTGCGCCAACGCCAGTTCACCCTCGGGCGAGCCCAGGCGCTCGTAGACCTCGGCCGCCTGCAGGCTCAGTTGCAGGGCGCGCGGATCGGCCAGGCCGATGTCCTCGCTGGCCATGCGCAGCACCCGACGCGCCACATAGCGCGGGTCCACGCCGCCATCGAGCATGCGCGCCAGCCAGTACAGGGCGGCGTCGGGGTCCGATCCACGCACCGCCTTGTGCAACGCCGAGATCGTGTCGTAGAACTGGTCGCCTGACTTGTCGTAACGGCGCAGTTGCTCGCCCAGCGTGCGCTCGAGCAGGGCTTCGTCGATGCTGTCCACCGGCCCGGCAGCCATCACGGTGTTGTCGTAGGCGTTGAGCAGCCGCCGGGCATCGCCATCGGCATGGGCCACCAGACGGGCCGCGGCGGCAGCGCTCAGCGGCGGCGCACCCAGCAGCGTCCGGGCACGCTGCAGCAACTCGCGCATGTCGGCTTCGTCCAGCGGCTTGAGCACGTGAACCGTGGCCCGGGACAGCAGGGCCGAGTTGACCTCGAACGACGGGTTCTCGGTGGTGGCCCCGATGAAGGTGAACAGGCCGCTTTCCACGTGAGGCAGAAAGGCATCCTGCTGCGCCTTGTTGAAGCGGTGGACCTCGTCGACGAACACCAGGGTGCCCCGCCCCGCGGCACGGGCGGCCCGCGCCTGCTCCACGGCCTCGCGGATGTCCTTCACCCCCGCCAGCACGGCCGACAGCGTGATGAACCCGGCGTCCACTGCGCCGGCCAGCAGGCGCGCCAGCGTGGTCTTGCCCACCCCCGGCGGACCCCACAGGATCATGGAGTGCAGGCGGTGCGCCTCGAAGGCCACGCGCAGCGGCTTGCCAGGCCCGAGCAGGTGCGCCTGTCCGATGACTTCGTCCAGCATGGTCGGCCGCAGCCGCTCGGCCAGGGGCAACGCCACCGTCGCAGCCCGTGCGGCCGTGCCCGGCGCGGCGCCACCGGGCTCATCCTCGAACAGTGATCCCTCCATGCCCGCTCACTGCTCGATCAGGTCGGCCCCGGGCGGTGGCGCGAAGCGGAATTGCCCCGGCGGCACGGCCACGTTGGCCCTGAAGTCGGGGAACTCCAGCACCGAGCGCTGGCCGAAGTGGTCCAGGATCTCCAGAGCGGCCAGGTCCCGACCACGAAAGCCCACGCGCAGCGTCTGGATGGTCCCGTCACGCTGGCGCGGCGTGGCCTGCACCCACTCCAGGCCGTCACGGGCAGGCTGGGCCGAAAGCTCGAAGTCCTCGTCCAGGCTGCCACCGGCCAGCAGCGCCGCCGGCGTGGCCCCGAGAGCTTGGGAGAGCCTGCGTACGCTGACCTGGTTGAGCTCCGGATCGTGCAGCCAGACCTTCTGCCCATCGGCCACGATGGTCTGCTCGAAGGGCTTGGCGTAGGCGAAGCGGAAGCGGTTGGGGCGCTGGAACTCGAAGACCCCCTGCGACACCTTGCGGCGCTTGCCGTCGGGCGACGTCACCGTTTGCGTGAAGCGAGCCTGCCCGCTGCGTACGGTCTGTACGAACTCGCGCAGCGTCTCCACAGGCCCGGCTCGGGCCGGGGCGGAACGGGTCGCCACCAGGGCTGCCACCGTTGCGATGAGGGCGCGGCGGATCATGTGCGAGGCCACTGGGCGGGGCCCGGAACCGGTGAGGTGTTTCGGCGCACCCAGGCGGGCGTGCGGGCAGGTCTCACAGGCTCTTCGTCCTCATTCGGCCCGCGGCGGCACGAGGATGTCGCGGTTGCCGTTGGTGGCCATGGACGACACCACGCCCGACTGTTCCATCTGCTCCAGCAGGCGCGCCGCACGGTTGTAGCCGATGCGCAGATGGCGCTGCACCAGCGAGATCGAGGCCCGACGGTGCTGCAGCACCACCGCCACCGCCTGGTCGTACATGGCGTCGTTCTCGCCGGCCGTGCCGCCCTCGCCGGGCGCGGCGTCCCCGCCATCGCCGTCGAGCGTGCCGCCCTCCAGGATGCCTTCGACGTAGTTCGGCTCGCCCTGGCTCTTGAGGTACTGCACCACGCGGTGCACTTCCTCATCGCTGACAAAGGCGCCGTGCACGCGCACAGGCAGGCCGGTGCCAGGAGCCAGGTACAGCATGTCGCCCTGCCCCAGCAGGGCCTCCGCGCCCTGCTGGTCCAGGATGGTGCGACTGTCGATCTTGCTGTTGACCTGGAAGCTCAGCCGCGTGGGGATGTTGGCCTTGATCAGACCCGTGATCACGTCCACGCTGGGGCGCTGCGTGGCGAGCACCAGGTGGATGCCGGCCGCGCGCGCCTTCTGCGCCAGGCGGGCGATCAACTCCTCGATCTTCTTGCCCACCACCATCATCAGATCGGCCAGTTCGTCGATCACCACCACGATGAAAGGCAGGCGCTCCAGCGGCTCGGGTTCCTCGGGCGTGAGGCTGAAGGGGTTGGGAATCTTCTGCCCGGCCTGCGCCGCCTCGTCGATCTTTCGGTTGAAACCCGACAACTGGCGCACTCCCAGACGGCTCATCAGCTTGTAGCGCCGCTCCATCTCGCCCACGCACCAGTTCAACGCGTTGGCGGCCTGCTTCATGTCCGTGACCACCGGGCACAGCAGGTGCGGGATGCCCTCGTAGACGCTCATTTCCAGCATCTTTGGGTCGATGAGGATGAGCCGCACTTCGCGCGCCTCGGCCTTGTACAGCAGGCTCAGGATCATGGCGTTGATGCCCACGCTCTTGCCTGAACCGGTGGTGCCGGCCACCAGACAGTGGGGCATCTTGGCCAGATCTGCCACCAGGGGCGCACCGACGATGTCCTTGCCCAACCCCATGGTGAGCATGGAAGCGGCATCGTGATACGCCTGAGACCCCAGGATCTCAGCCAGGCGTATGGCCTGCCGGCGCGCGTTGGGCAGTTCCAGCGCCATCGTGGACTTGCCGGGAATCGTCTCCACCACACGCACCCGCACCAGGCTGAGCGAGCGGGCCAGGTCGGTGGCCAGGTTCACCACCTGCGAGCCCTTGACTCCTGTGTCGGGCTCGATCTCATAGCGCGTGATGACCGGCCCAGGCGTGGCGGCGACCACGCGCACGACCACGCCGAAGTCGGCCAGCTTCTTCTCGATCAGACGCGAAGTCATCTCCAGGGAATCGGCCGTCACGGACTCCTGGCGCGAGGGCGCCGCATCCAGCAGGTCCACCTGCGGCAGCCGGCTGTCGGCCAGTTCTGCGAACAGGGGCTTCTGCCTCTCTCTGGCCACACGCTCGGACTTGGGCACATCCACCAGCACCGGCTCGATGACGATGGGTGCGGACGGCGGCACGGACAACTGCTCCTGGACCTCGAGTTCGCGCTCACGCAGGGCCTGCTCGCCAATGCGCGTGTCCTCCTCAAGTTCGCGGCGCTCCTGCCGGCGATTGCGCAGCGCATCCAGCCCCCGGCCGATGCGGTCGGCCACGTCCACCCAGGAAAAACGCAGGGCCAGCGCGGCGCTGACCACCAGCGTGGCGATCCAGAACACGGCCGAGCCGGCAAATCCGAGCCAGCGCATCGACTGCGCGCCCAGCACCTGGCCCAGTACGCCGCCGGATGGGCCGGGCAGGTGCGGCTCCAGGCGATACAGGCGCGTCCATTCCAGTGCGCTGCTGGAGGCCAGCAGCAGGGCCAGCCCCGCCCAAAACAAGACGCGGTGCCAGACATCGGCCCGTGAAGCTTCCGCTGCCTGGCCCAGGGATCGGCTGCCGCCCTCTACCGTTGCCGGGGGCCACAGGCTGCGCGCCAGGGCGAGCCCCCAGTGCCGTACCCCCGCCACCCACAGCCACCACACGGAAAAGCCGGCCATGAAGTAGGCCAGGTCGGCGAACCAGGCCCCTGCCACCCCCGCCTTGTTGCGCACGCCAGCGCCGAGTGCACCCGAGGTGCTGAACGCGGCGTCCAGAGGATGGTGCGTGAGCAGTGCCACGGCGCTGAGCAGCAGCGCGACGCTCCCCAGCGCCAGGCGGACACCAGACATGCGCTCAGCCGGGGCAGCCGAGGCGGACGGCGCGGACGGGGCAAACGCAGAACCCGATCCGGCCCTGGCCGCGGGCTCGAAGCCTCGAGGCGCCTGGCTATCGGGGCGCAGGGATCCCAGCGGGAAAGTCATGGAAACATTGTGGCCCAAGCCCTCGGACGCAGCGTTGCGGACACGGGCCCGAACCCTGGGCGCGCCAGCCCCTGCATGACGCGTTCAGAGCTTGTGAGGCGTTGTGGCGCGCCCGCGCGGGTGGGCGCGAACCATTCACGGGCCCTCAGTCCTCCATCAGATGGCTGCACAACAGCACCGTGCCGTCTTCCTGGGGCTGGATCGATCCGCGTTCCTGCAGGTTCTTCATGACACGGCTGACCATCTCGCGCGATGCGCCGACAAGCTTGGCAAGATCCTGCCGGTTGACGCGACGCCGGATCACCTGGCGGCCGTCCTCGAGTTCAGCCATGTTCAGCAGGGCCTGGAACACGCGGTCGTAGACCTGCAGCAGGGCCAGGGACTCGATCTGTCGGTTGGCCTGGCGCAGCCGCCGCACCAGGGCGTGCATCAGGGCGAAGGAGAGGCTGGAGCGGTCGGGCAGGCAGTATTCGACGAAGGCACGGGACAGCACCAGGGCATCGCATTGCACGTCGGCGCGGACGGTGGCCGAGTGGGTGCCGTTGTCGATCATGCTCATCTCGCCAATGCAATCCCCGGGCGCCAGGGCTGCCAGGATGACTTCACGACCTCGATGGTCGGAGGTCAACACCCGTGCCCGGCCCGTGAGCAGGATGACCATCTCGTCGCTCTTGTGGCCTTGCTCGACGATCAGCTGGCCGCGCTTGTACTGGCGCTTGACGACGTTCTGGGCCACCTGCTGCGCCTGGTCGGTCGTGAGCAGGGAGAACAAGGGGATGCGGCGGATCAGGTCCAGGTTCGAGATCATCGACATGCAAGACACTCCAAGGCAGCGGCAGCGGCTGCAGACCCGGGCGGCATCCCATACTGCGTCCGGCTCGCGCCAGGCGCATGACCGGCCGCCGCCCTGGAACCGGATCACAATTCACTATATCCGCAGGCTTGAGCTTCCTCCTCCATTTCCGTACTGCTGCCACCATGTCAAGCGCCACCTCCCACGCGAAAGTCCTGATCCTGGGCTCCGGCCCGGCCGGCTACACGGCCGCCCTGTACGCGGCAAGAGCTAATCTCAAGCCCATGCTCATCACCGGCATGGCCCAGGGCGGTCAGTTGATGACCACCACCGAGGTGGACAACTGGCCGGCCGATGTGCACGGCGTCCAGGGGCCGGACCTGATGCAGCGCTTTCTGCAGCACGCCGAGCGCTTCCAGACCCAGATCGTCTTCGACCACATCCACACCGTGGACCTCAAGGCCCGGCCTTTTGTCTTGACAGGAGACGCCGGGCGCTACACCTGCGACGCCCTGGTCATCGCCACCGGCGCCAGCGCCAAGTACCTGGGCCTGCCCAGCGAGGCCGCCTTCATGGGACGCGGCGTGAGCGGATGTGCCACCTGCGACGGTTTCTTCTACCGCAATCAGGAGGTCTGCGTGGTCGGCGGCGGCAACACCGCGGTGGAAGAGGCCCTGTACCTGTCCAACATCGCCACCAAGGTGCACCTGATCCACCGACGGGACAAGTTCCGCGCCGAAGCCATCATGGTCGACAAGGTGATGGCCAAAGTGGCGGCGGGCAAGTTGCAGTTGCACCTGTGGCACACGCTTGACGAGGTGCTTGGAGACGCCTCGGGGGTGACCGGGGTGCGCATCCGTTCCACGCAGACCGGGCAGGCCACGAACCTCGACCTCCAGGGCTGCTTCATTGCCATCGGCCACCAACCCAACACCGACATCTTCAAGGGTCAACTGGAGATGAAGGACGGCTACATCGTCACCCGCACCGGTCTGGAAGGGATGGCCACCATGACCAGCGTGCCTGGCGTCTTCGCCGCCGGCGACGTGCAGGACCACATCTACCGCCAGGCCATCACCAGTGCAGGCACCGGCTGCATGGCGGCGCTGGACGCGCAGCGCTACCTGGAGCAGCAGGAGGACTGACGGGGCCGGGCCCGCACCCCTTCTCTTTCGCCTACAATCACGGGCTTTGCCGGGTCTGGTGTCTGCAATTCGGGCAGCGTCAGTTCGTCAAAACAAAAACCGGTGACGGGCCTCGCATGCCCGGCAGCCACGTTTTCCGGGTCTCTTGCGCCCGGTGCAGTCAACGCCGGGCCCTCGTGCCCGGTCAACCCAGAGGGGCCCGAGCGCCCCCTTCAGCGGAGCAGCTTCATGGCACGCGTCTGTCAAGTCACGGGCAAGGGCCCGATGGTCGGGAACCATGTGTCCCACGCCAACAACAAGACCAAGCGCCGGTTCCTCCCGAACCTGCAATACCGTCGGCTCTGGATGGAAAGCGAGAAGCGCTGGGTGCGCCTGCGCATCTCCAACGCCGGGCTGCGCCTGATCGACAAGGTCGGCATCGATCAGGTCGTCGCCGACCTGCGTGCCAAGGGTGAAATCTAAGGCGGCCTGCCCGCACGGAGACTGACATGGCCAAAGGTGGACGCGAAAAGATCAAGCTGGAATCAACGGCCGGAACCGGCCATTTCTACACAACCAACAAGAACAAGAAGACGACGCCCGAAAAGCTCGAATTCCTGAAGTTCGACCCCAAGGCGCGCAAGCACGTGCTGTACAAGGAAACGAAGCTGAAGTAAGCACTACGCGACTGTGTTGCAGCCACTCGCGGCTTCAGCACAGTCGCAGCCCCGGGCGGCATCTGAAGGCGAATGCCCCAACAAAAAAGCCCGCATGCAGCGGGCTTTGTTTTGTCGGGGGCCAGGCTCAGGCCTGGGCAGCGCGCAGATTGCGTGAGAAGTCCTGCAGCGACGCAATGCCGCTGTCCTCGGCGCGTCGACACCAGGCCTGCAGGTCCGCCACGAGTTGATCAGCCGACACGTTGGTGCGGGTCCACAACTGCCTCAATTCCTCGCGCATGGCCACCAGCTTGGCCAGCACCGGGCTCTGCCCCACCGCCTGCTCCAATTCGGGCTTGACGGTATGCGGGATCTTGTCGGCATCGCGGTGCAGCCAGCGCCGGGCTGCAAGCATCTGCGCAAACCCGGCCGAACCGCGGCCACCCTGGACCTGGAGCCGATCCAGTTCGCTGCGGACCGCTTGGCGCAAGGTCTGGGCGTACTGCGCCATCACCTCGTAGCGATTGGCGATCAGGGCCTCCAGGGTCTTGCCATCAGCCACAGGCTTGATGGCGCCCAGTCGCAATTGCGGAGGCGTCTTGCGCACGGTGGCCAGGCCCAGGATCTCCAGGCTGCGGATGTACAGCCAGCCGATGTCGAACTCATAGGGCTTGACCGACAACTTCGCCGAGGTGGGATAGGTGTGATGGTTGTTGTGCAACTCCTCGCCCCCGATCACGATCCCCCAGGGCGAGATGTTGGTGGAGGCATCGGTGGCCTCGAAGTTGCGGTATCCCCAGTAGTGTCCGATCCCGTTGATGATGCCGGCGGCCGTGACGGGTATCCAGAGCATCTGCACCGCCCACACGGCCAGCCCCGCTGCGCCAAACAGGGCCAGGTTGACGATCATCATGAGCGCTACGCCCTGCCAGGAAAAGGGCGTGTAGAGATGGCGCTCGATCCAGTCATCGGGGGTGTTGTGGCCGTACTTGGCCAGCGTCTCCGGGTTCCTGGCCTCGGCACGGTACAACTCCGCGCCTTTCCAGAACACGGTGCGGATGCCGCGCGTGACAGGGCTGTGGGGGTCTTCCTCGGTCTCGCACTTGGCGTGGTGCTTGCGGTGAATGGCCACCCACTCCTTGGTGACCATGCCGGTGGTCAGCCACAGCCAGAGCCTGAAGAAGTGGGATGCGACAGGGTGCAACTCCAGCGCCCTGTGAGCCTGCGCCCGGTGCAGGAAGATCGTCACGCAGGCGATGGTGACGTGGGTCATCGCCAGCGCGGCCAGCACCACCTGCCACCAAGTTGCGTGCAACAGGCCGTGCGCCAACCAATCCACGGCGACATCATGAATCGCCCAGAACGTTTCCATCCTCGTACCCCTCTGCCGAACTTCGGCGGTTTACAGACATTGTAGGAGTGAGCCGCGCCCACGGGATCCTTGTCCTTGCGGTCGACAGTGATTGCAGCAAGCCAGTGCGTGCGCGCTGTCGCCGACGCTTGCCGACGGTCAAGCCAGGACGGCCCCGCGCGCAGGCCGGGCGGCATCGTGCCGGTTCTGCGCACGCCTCACTGGCGCTGCCACACCGCCGCAAAGAAGCCATCGGTCTGGTGCAGATGCGGCGCGGTCCTGAGGAAGCCTTCGCTGACCAGGCTCTGGCCGCCCGGTATGCGGGCCTGTGCCAGCACCTCCGGCACCGGCACCGCTTCGAACCGTCCGGCTTGCGTTGCCTCGAATGCCCCAGCGATGTCCTCGTTCTCGCTGCGCAGCAGGCTGCAGGTGCCGTACACCAGGCGCCCGCCCGGGCGCAACAGCCGGGCCGCCGAGTCCAGGATGCGGCCCTGCAGGGCGCGAAGTTCCTGCACCGAGTCGGGCGACTGCCGCCACTTCAGATCGGGGTTGCGCCTGAGGGTACCCAGGCCGGAACAGGGCGCGTCCACCAGGACACGGTCGATCTTGCCTTCCAGGCGTCGAATGCGGTCGTCGCGTTCGTGCGCGATGCGCACCGGATGGACGTTGGACAGTCCGCTGCGGGCCAGACGCGGCTTCAGGGCGGCCAGCCGGTGGTCGGAGGTGTCCAGGGCGTACAGACGCCCCGTGTTGCGCATCATGGCCCCGAGCGCCAGGGTCTTGCCCCCGGCCCCGGCGCAGAAGTCAACCACCATCTCACTGCGGCTCGCACCCGTGAGCAAGGCCAGCAGTTGGCTGCCCTCGTCCTGAACCTCGATCTCGCCCTGGACGAACGCGCTCAGGTGGGTCAGGGCTGGCTTGCCCTGCACGCGCAGGCCCCAGGGGGAGTACGGGGTGGGGTCGGCGGTCAGGCCTTGCTGCGCCAGGTGGGCGACCGCATCCTCGCGTCGCCCCTTGAGCGTGTTCACTCGCAAGTCCAGCGGGGCCGGCTGGTCCAGGGCGTTGACCAGGGCCCAGAAGCCCTCAGCACCCCACTGGTCGAGCAGGGGACCGGCAATCCAATCGGGCAGGTTGTGCCGCAGCTTGTCCGGCAGGCTGGCGAGGTCAATGGCCTTCACCCGGGCCAGCCAGGCCTGCTCCTGAGGCGTGGTGCCCCTGCGCAGGAACTCGAGGTCGCCCTGCCAGGCCAGTTGCGCCAGACGGCGCTCGACAGGACCGCTGCCGCTGTGAGCCAGGTGCTGCAGCAGCAACCGGCGGCGCAGCACCGCGTAGGTGGTCTCCACCAGCGTGTGCCGCTCGCGAGGGCCCAGCGCGCGGTGTGTCCTGAAGAAGGCCGACACCACCCTGTCAGCGGGCTGGTCCAGCCGCAGCACGACCTGCAGCAATGAAGTGGTGAGGTCGAGCAAGGCGCCGGGATGCATTGCGGGATTATCCCGACGCTGCTGCAGGTCCGCTGTCACGCCCCGCAGCAAGAGCGTGTGGACCCCGCCACAGCCCAGTACGGCCTGCTGGCAGGGCAGACAATGTGCAGGATGAACAGCCGCGAACGCATCCTGGTCATCGGCATCAAGTCCGACGATGCCGGCATGCTCCAGGACAGCCTGGCCGATCTGGCCGAGGTGGCCTTCTGCAGCTCGGGCAGCCAGGGGCTGCTGCAGGCCCAGGCGCGGGCGCTGCGATCGGCCGACCTGGCCCTGTCGGGAACCCACGGATTGCACGAGTCACTGGACGACCTCATCGTCACGGCGCACGTGGCCTGGCAGGACGCGCAGGCGGGCCGGCGGGTGGAAGACCACTGCGCCCGGCTGCTGGCGGCCGCGCAGCGGCTCAAGCGCATCTTCGAAGCCGCCGGCGTTGCGCCGGACGGTGCTGCGGTCGGGCACGCTGACGCCGACGGACCGCCCGCACACCCCAGGACCGCAAG
>JBJTZN010000156.1:0-9626 GCA_046087245.1 Rubrivivax sp. | reverse complement strand
GACTGGTGCGTGCAGCACCGCTGGATCACGATCGGCCTCACGGTCGCCACGTTCGCCGCCGGCCTGGCCGGGATGGGGAAGGTGCAGCAGCAGTTCTTCCCCGACTCCAGCCGGCCCGAGGTGCTGGTGGACCTGTGGCTGCCCGAGGGTTCCACCATCCGCGAGAGCGAAGCCCTGGCCAAGCGCTTCGAGGCCCGCCTGATGAAGGAGCCGGGTGTGCAGACCGTCACCACCTGGGTGGGCAGCGGCGTGCCGCGGTTCTACCTGCCGCTGGACCAGATCTTCCCGCAGACCAACGTCTCGCAGACCATCATCCTGCCGCAGGACCTGAAAGTGCGCGAGTCCCTGCGCCAGCGCCTGCCCACCCTGCTGGCCCAGGAGTTCCCCGAAGCGCGCAGCCGCGTCAAGCTGCTGCCCAACGGCCCGCCCGTGCCCTACCCCGTGCAGTTCCGCGTCGTGGGGCCGCAGGCCACGCAGGTGCAGGTCTGGGCCGAACAGGCCAAGGCCGTGCTGCGCGCCCACCCCGGCATGCGCGGGGTGAACGACAACTGGAACGAGAAGGTGAAGGTGGTGCGCCTGGAAGTAGACCAGGACAAGGCGCGGGCCCTGGGCGTGTCCAGCCAAGTCCTGGCCCAGGCTTCGCGCACGCTGCTGTCGGGCACGACAGTGGGCCAGTATCGTGAGGGCGACCGGCTGATCGACATCGTGCTGCGCCAGCCGCGCAGCGAGCGCGAGGTGCTGACCGACCTGGGCAACGCCTACCTGCCCACGCCCAGCGGCAAGGCCGTGCCGTGGACGCAACTGGCGCAGGTGAGGCTGGACTGGGAGCCGGGCGTGATGTGGCGCGAAGGCCGGCAGTTCGCCGTGACGGTGCAAGGCGACGTGGCCGAGGGCCTGCAGGGCCCCACGGTCACGCAGCAGCTCTGGCCCGCGCTGCAGGAGCTGAAACAGCGCATGCCGGCGGGCTACGACATCCAGGTGGCCGGTGCGCTGGAGGAGAGCAAGAAGGGCCAGGGCTCCATCGCCGCGGGTGTGCCGGTGATGCTGTTCATCATCTTCACGCTGCTGATGTTGCAACTGCACAGCTTCTCGCGCGCCATGCTGGTCTTCCTCACCGGCCCGATGGGCGTGGCCGGGGTGGCGGCGGCCCTGCTGCTGTTCAACCGGCCGTTCGGCTTCGTGGCGCTGCTGGGCGTGATCGCGCTCATGGGCATGATCATGCGCAACTCGGTCATCCTGATCGACCAGATCGAGCAGGACTGCGCCCAGGGCGTGCCCACCTGGGACGCCATCGTGGAGGCTGCCGTGCGCCGCTTCCGTCCCATCGTGCTGACGGCCGCAGCGGCCGTGCTGGCCATGATCCCCCTGACGCGCAGCGTGTTCTGGGGCCCGATGGCCGTGGCCATCATGGGCGGCCTGATCGTGGCCACCGCGCTGACGCTGTTGTCGCTGCCGGCGATGTACGCGGCCTGGTTCAGGGTCAAGCGGGAGGGCTGACCACTGGCGCGTCAGCCCAGGCGCAGCAACGGTACGCCCGCGACAGCCAATGCCACCACCGCCAGGCGGCGCGGTGGCATGGGCTCCTTCAGCCACCACACCGCGATCAGCATGGCGAACACTGCACTGGTGTCGCGCAGGGCTGCAGCCGCCGCCACCGGGGCGTGCATGAAGACCCACAGGATGAGCAGGTACGAGGTATTGGAGAGCACCCCTGCAGGCAGGCCCAGCCGTACATGGCGGCGCACCAACTGCCATGGCGAGCCCACACCTCGGTTCAGCCAGGACATCGCCACGGCATTCACGATGCTGACCGTCAAGCCGTACGCCAGGGCTGAGCCGCTGCTGCGCACCCCTTGCGCATCCGCCAGCACATAGCCCGCCGTGAACAGCCCGGCGACCAGCGTCCAGGCGAGCGCCCCAGGCTGGAAATCCACCGTGCTGGCGCGCCTGGTATCCAGGGCCAGCAGCATCAGGGCCCCGGCCACCAACCCGATGCCCACGCTGGCCCACAGGCCCGGACGCTCGCCGAAGAGCCATGGCGCCACGGCCGCCACGCCCAGCACCGCTGTGGCACGCGCGATGGGATAGACGGTGCCGAACCCGCCTCGCTCATAGGCCTTCAGCAGCGCCAGCACGGCCACCATGTTCAGCGAGGTGGAGAGCAGCACCCAAGGCCAAGCCGCAGGTGGGGGCAGCCCCACCCACCAGAGCCCGGGCACGCACAACAGGGCCGCGATGATCATCTGTGCCGCCATGGCCTCACGCGGCTGCGGATGCGCCTTGACTGCAGCATTCCACGTCGCGTGCAGCAGGGCGCTGAGCAAGGCCGCGCCCAGCATCAGCGCATCCACGGACAGACCCTCATGGTGGTGGCCTCAGCGGACCCGGCCCTGGCGGCGCTCTCAGCGCGCTCCGAAGTGCCAGTGGCGGAACAACTGCGGATGTTCACGCGGCTGTGAGCGCCAGTACTGATGCGGCGCGTCCACGCTGGCGCCCAGGGCGGCCGCCGCGTGCCAGGGCCAGCGCGGGTTGTAGAGCAGGCCGCGCGCCAGCGCCACGGCGTCGGCCCGGCCTTCGGCCAGGACGGCCTCGGCCTGCGCAGGCTCGGTGATGAGGCCCACCGCGATGGTGGGCAGGCCGGTGGCCTGCTTCAGCCGCTCGGCCAAGGGCACCTGGTAGCCCGGCCCCAGCGGGATGGCCTGGCGCGGGGACACGCCGGCGGAGGACACATGCAGCGCTGCACAACCGCGCGCCTTGAGCGCCAGGCCGAAGGCCACTGCGTCTTCCACATCCCAGCCCCCCGGCACCCAGTCGGTGGCGGACAAACGTACCCACACCGGCCGGTCGGCGCGAAACGCCTGGCGCACGGCGTCGAACACCTCCAGCGGAAAGCGCATGCGGTTCTCCAGGCTGCCGCCGTACGCGTCCGTGCGCTGGTTGGCCAGCGGCGAGAGGAACTGGTGCAGCAGGTAGCCGTGCGCGGCGTGGATCTCCAGCGACTCGATGCCGATGCGCGCGGCGCGCCGCGCGGCCTGGGCGAAGCCCTCGCAGATACGCCGCAGGCCGGCACCGTCCAGTGCCACGGGCGGCTCTTCGCTCGCCCCGTGTGGCAGCGCCGAGGGCGCCACGGCCTGCCAGCCCAGCGGATCAGCCAGCGGAATCTGGGCGCCGCCCCGCCAGGGCGCCTGGCTGGAGGCCTTTCGCCCGGCGTGGGCCAGTTGCATGCCCCAGGAGATGGGCGCCTGCTGGCGCAGCGCCTCCAGGATGCGCCCGAGTGCGCGCTCCTGCTCTTCGTGGTACAGGCCCAGGTCCCAGGGCGTGATGCGCCCGTCGTCCGTCACGGCGGTGGCCTCCAAGATGAACAGGCCCGCACCGGAATGTGCCAGGTGCCCCAGGTGCACCATGTGCCAGTCGCCGGGCACGCCGTCCTGCGCCGAGTACTGGCACATGGGCGCGATCACGATGCGGTTGGAAAGGTGGAGACCGCCGAGGTCCCAGGGTTGGAAGAGCAGGCTCATGGGGGCGTTTTCTACGAAGAGTGACGCAAGAGAGAGGAGACGGGATCAGGCAGTCCAACGAAAGGACTGTGCGCGATCACACCCTGTCGACGTTCAGACCCGCGCGGGCTGCGGCATCGCACTGGCGCCGGTCGGCCGACACGAAGACATCGGCCTTGAGCGTCAGGGCGCTGCCGATATGCAGCGCATCCATACCGCGCAAGACATTCGCCTCCAGACTGGCCATGGCATGCGCCAGCACCTGGGGCGTCAGGTCACAGACCGCAGCGTCCTCGATATCGGTCAGAAGAGACGACTTCAGCTGCCGATACTGCGCGTCGCTGATCTTTCCCTCTCGATGCAAACGGCAGAAGGCCGAGATGATCTCGGGCAGTGCAATGCCTGACAGACCGATCTCACTGGCGCGATCGCAGAGCGAAAGCACCGCCTCGGTGCCCTCCTCGGCAACATAGCGCTTGACGAAGGCTGAACTGTCGAAGAAGGCGAGCATGGACCTGACCCTCAGGGACCGGCGTCTCGCTCTTCCAGCACCAGGCGGCTCAGAGATACGCCATCCAGAAGCAGCGGCTGAGCCTTTCGACGCTTCCACGACGGCTGTTCAGGAGCCACTGGAACGATGTCGGCAATCGGCTTGCCGTTGCGCAGGACACGCACCGACTCGCCCGACTCGACGATATCGAAATAGGCCTTGGCGTGATTACGCACTTCGGTCAAGGTGGCTTGTTTCATGGCTGATCGACAACGTACAAAGCAATGTCAGAAGAAATGTACATCGATAACGAAACTGGCGAGGAGCACCCTGTCCAACCAGCAGGGGGGGTTCTCAGCTCTCGGCTTCTCCGCCTTGTTCCAAGAAGGCCGCCGTGTCCCGGATGAGGTGACCGGAAATCGAGAACCGGGGCGGGATCTTGGGCAACGCGCCCAGCGGGTACCAATGGGCCTCCTCGATCTCCCCGGGCTGGGGCACGATCTCGCCTGCGGCCCACTCGGCCGTGAAGGCCAGCATCAGGCTGTTGGGAAAGGGCCAGCTCTGGCTGCCGTAGTAGCGCAGGTTCTTCACCTGCAGGCCCACTTCCTCGGCCACCTCACGCTTGACGCAATCCTCCAGCGATTCGCCTACCTCCACGAAGCCGGCCAGGGCGCTGAACATGCCGGCCACGAAATGCGGCGCGCGGGCCAGCAGCAACTCGGGTTGTCCCCGGTCGCGCCGCCACACCAGGGCCATCATGGCCGGGCTCAGGCGAGGATAGGCGCTGTGCCCGCAGGCCGGGCAGCGGCGTGCGCGCTCGCCCGGCTGCAACTCGGTGGGCGTACCGCACACGCCGCAATGGCGGTGGGTGCGGTCCCACTCCAGCACCTGCGCCGCGCGGCCCGCCACGCCCGACAAGGCCGCCGGCATCTGCATCATGGCTGCGCGCAGCGGCACGGCCCGCCATTCGGTGGGCGCCTGCGCAAGCCTCAGCGCCCAGCAATCCAGCCCGTCGAGGCGGCCGAGGTAGTGGCGAGCCTCCACCCGTTCGGCCCAGCCTTCGGCCGTCGACGGCGCCATCGGCAGGTCTTCCTGCAGCGGCAGCAGCAACTGGCCTTGAACGAAGCTGAAATGCCAGCCCAGCGAGGTGGGGGGCTGCGGGGGGTCGATGGCGGGTTCGAAGTTCATCTTGGTGGCGACCGAAAACAGGCCATGCACAGGGTACGCGAATTTGCGGGTGAGCCCACGGGCGCCCCCACGAAGGTGCCCGCACCGGCGCAGGCCGCTGGAGTAAATTGCGCCCCTCCTGCCACTGCAGCGCACAGCCTGACACCATGAACGCTCCCCTGCCCCCGCCCGCCCTGGAAGCCATCCGCGCCCACGAAGCCGAGATGGTGGAGATCCGCCACCAGATCCACGCCAACCCGGAACTGGCCTACGAGGAACATGCCACCAGCGACCTCGTGGCCGAGCGCCTGGCGCGTTGGGGCTGGGTGGTGCACCGGGGCCTGGGCGGCACGGGCGTGGTGGGCACGCTGCGCGCCGGCAGCAGCACGCGCCGCATCGGCCTGCGCGCCGACATGGATGCGCTGCCCATCGCGGAGACCTCCGGCAAGCCCTGGGCCAGCCGGGTGTTCGGCAAGATGCACGCCTGCGGGCACGACGGCCACACCGCCATGCTGCTGTCGGCGGCCCGCCATCTGGCCGCCACGCGCGAGTTCGACGGCATCGTCCATGCCGTGTTCCAACCGGCCGAGGAAGGCCTGGCCGGGGCCCGCAAGATGCTGGAAGACGGGTTCCTGGAGCTCTTCCCCTGTGACGCCATGTTCGGCATGCACAACGCCCCTGGCGTGCCCGAGGGCCAGTTCTTCGCCGTGCCCGGCTATGCCATGGCCAGCGGCGACACCTGCATCATCACCGTCAAGGGCGTGGGCGGGCATGGCGCCATTCCGCAGTCCGCCGTCGACCCGGTGGTGGCGGGCGCGGCCATCGTGATGGCGCTGCAGACCATCGTCTCGCGCAACGTGCCACCGCTGCAGACGGCCATCGTCACCGTGGGCGCCTTCCTGGCGGGCGATGCGCCCAATGTCATCCCCGGCACGGCCGAGCTGCGCCTGACGGTGCGCGCCATGCGGCCCGACGTGCGTGACCTGCTGGAAAAGCGCATCGCCGAGATCGCCCAGGCCCAGGCCGCCACCTTCGGCGCCACCGCCGAGGTGAACTACATCCGGCGCTACCCGGTGCTGAACAACTCGCCCGAACACACCGAGTTCTGCAAGCAGCTGGTGCGCGACTGGCTGGGCGAGGAAGGCCTGGTGCCCAACCCGGACCCGGTGACCGCCAGCGAAGACTTCTCCTTCTTCCTGGAGAAGGTGCCGGGTTGCTTCATCAACATCGGCAACGGCACCGGCAGCCAGGGCGGCTGCATGGTGCACAACGCCGGCTACGACTTCAACGACCGCGTGCTGTCCACCGGCGCCACGTATTGGGTCAAGCTGGTGGAGCGCTGGCTGGCCCCGCAGGCGCGCTGAAGCCTCAGCCCGGCAGTGCCGACCCGCGGGCGATGCGACCGCACAGATAAGTCCAGACGAACGCTGCCGCCGCCTGGCTCGTCAACTCGGCGTGGTCGTAGGGCGGCGCCACCTCGACGCAGTCCATCCCCACGAACGGCAGGTCGGCCCACTCCTCCAGCAGCGTCAGCACCTGGTTGGTGCTCAGGCCGCCGGGCTCGGGCGTGCCGGTGCCGGGCGCAAACGCCGGGTCCAGGCAGTCGATGTCCAGGCTGAGGTAGACGGGCGGGTGGCCGTGCGCGGCCAGGCGCTCGCGTACCGCCGACAGCACGCCGGACAGTTGGGCCGGGCTTTCCAGACCGCGCAGGTCGCGCGCCGTGAAGATCTGGCCGCCCCGACGGCTGACGTATTCGCGCTCCTCGCGACCGGCGCAGGAGCGGATGCCGATCTGCGTGAAGCACGCATCGATCACCAGGCCCTCCTTCATGGCCTCGTGCACCCAGGTGCCGTGGCCGCTGGGCTCATCAAAGTGGGTGGCCCAGGTGTCGCAATGCGCATCGAAGTGGATCACCGCCAGCGGCCGCCCCAAGTGCTGGCGGTAGGCCCGCAACAGGCTCAGCGTCACGGAGTGGTCGCCCCCCAGCCAGCACATGTGGTGGGCCTGCAGCAGCGGCGCCACCAGAGGCTGCATCGCCGAACGCAGGGCTGCCAGGCTGGTGTTGGGCAGCGGCAGGTCGCCCGCATCCCCCAGTACGTCCAGGGGCGAGACATCGAAGTGCGGATGCGTGGCATCGCACAGCATGTGGCTGGCCTCCCGGATGGCGCGCGGCCCGAAGCGCGCGCCAGGCCGGTTGGTGACCGCGCCGTCCCAGGCCAGCCCTGCCACCGCAAATGGCGTCGTCGCGCTCGGTGCTGGCGACTTCAGGAAAGTGTTCTGGGAAACAAAGGCAAACGAGACCATGGCATCGCCCGTGACAGGTGGCGCCCCGACCGGGCCCCGCATTGTCGGCATCGTGCCATGGGTTGCGGGCGCACCCCTCAGCGGTACTTCGCCGCGGTGATGAACTGCCGGAACGCTTCACACCAGACGATGACCGCGCGGTACTGGGCCGGATCGACCCCGGGGGGCAGTTGCACGATGAAGTTCTCGAAGGTGCGGATCTCCCCCACGCGCACCATCTGCGGCTTGAGCCGTTCGAACTCGACTTCCGTCTCCACGAACTGCGGGGAGAGGTAGAGCCGGTAGTCCGGCCCCGGGGCCACGCGGCCGCGCAACGCCACCGCGGTGGCGCTGACGGTCACATCGCCCTCACCCCAGTGCAGCGCATCGCTGTCGGCCAGCTCACGCACGAAGCGTCCATGGAACAGCGCTGCGCTGCCCGCGCTGCGGACCTCGGCGTCGGACGGTGCCTGCGGCGCAAGCAGGATGGGCAGCGCATAGATGCCGCCCGCGAACCCCGCTGCCATGGCAGCCAGGTGGGTGCCGCCGAGGATCCAGGTCCGGCGCTTCATGGCTCACTCCTTCCGGGGGAATCTCTGTCTACTTTGTCTCGCGGAAGAGCAAAGCAAGGGTCGCAATGGGGCCGAGCAAGAGGGACAGGAGGAACCAGTTCATTCCAGAGCGGCGCTTGCCCTGCGCGATGCCAGCGTTGATGAGTGCAAGAGTGAACCAGCCGACTGGGTACTCGATGCTTATGCTTTGAATTGACATGCGTACCTCGCATCAGGTTTTGGGGCACGGCCCGCGAACCAGACCACGGCGAAGGGCGGTGGACAACGCCACGCCTTGCCCACCGCGTGGACCTCTGCCCACTGGCCCACAGCCCGTCACCACGGTCATCAAGGACTCCTTGAAGGACTGCTCAGGGCTCTTGAGACGGAGGATACAAGGCCCGACTGGCGCTCGCAGCGAACCAGGTCTTCACGAGAGGTACGGCTTCGTCAAGTGAGCGCAGAACCATGTAGACGGACGCTGCGAGCTCCGCAGACTGTACCTTGATGTCAGGAACGAGGACAACTTTGGCTCCTGCGGCCGCGGCCGCGGCGGCTGCGGCTCCGTGCTCGCTATCTTCAAACGCGATGCACTGGCTCGCGGCGACACCAAGCCTCGATGCCGCAAGCAGGTACACGGCCGGATCAGGCTTACCGCGATTGACTTCGTTCCCGCTTGCCGCAGCTCCGAAATAGTGGCGCACTCGATTACGCGTGAGGCGATCCTCGATCTCTGCGGAAGTCGAGGATGAGGCGACAGCGCAAGGCACGTTATGGCTGCTGAGTTCGCTCAGAAGCGAGACGACACCGGGCTTGAGTGGAAAAACGGCTTCGGTAGGCGGGGCCTGTAGCTTGTTCCTTGCGAGCGCGCGGACACTCTGGAACCTTGACTCACCGCCAAGAAGTGTGATGAGCAGCTGGTTCGACTCCTCATCATTCAGGCCGATGACCTGGGAGTACTGGACAGGATCCAACGGAACACCCAACTCGCGCGAAGAAGCTAGCCAAGCGTCGAGGATGACACGTTCCGAATCAACCAGTGTTCCGTCCATGTCAAAGAGGGCGGCGTGTAGACGCATGTCGTTTCTGATGCCTATTGAGATTTCCTTAAATGGTGACATCACCACAAGCTGGCCTGTTTCCAGCAGGCGGCAATGATTGCGGGCCGGCGCTGAGCGCTCTGGAGCTTGCTGCGAGCGGTGGTGTTGAGCTCATTGAGGGTGCCTGGGCAGAAGTTGGCCATGGCGTGGCGCTTGAGCCATGCCCACAAGTACTCCACTGGATTGAGATCGGGCGAGTACGGGGGCAAGAAGGCCATCTGTACATCGCCATCGGTGGAGTCCAGGTACTCCCGCACCAGCCTGCTGCGGTGCGCCTTCAGGCCGTCCCAGATGATCAGCAGGGGTTGCTTCAGGTGCGCCCGCAGCGCCTTGAGGAATTCCACGTGCTGCTCCTTCTTGATCGAGCCCTCGTGAAGCCGGAACATGCAGTTCGTTCGGCTGAGAGCTTGTGAAATATCCCCGCACACCCGCTCGTCCGCCCCAAACGGCCCCGCTCGTCGTTGCAAATGCTCGCCGTAGCCCGAGCTACGGCTGTGCTTTGCGCCTGGATCGGCACCCTTTGGAACGCCCGCTCGGG
>JBJTZN010000155.1:0-5658 GCA_046087245.1 Rubrivivax sp. | reverse complement strand
GGACAACATTTTGCCACCCCAAGAATGGGGCTACCCGAAACGCAAACTCAGGTCGGCCCTGAGTGGCCGCGCTTTACGAGCATAGGGAATCCTGATTCATCACGGACGGCGCGGCGCCGCAGGGCAAGGCTAGCGGGCCGGCAGCGAGGAAGGGCGGGTCCTAGTCGAGCCTCAACTGAGCGGAACCTGCTAGTGGCCATCTGCCTCGTTGTGCCCAACTTCAGGTGCCGACCAGCACATCGCCCCAAGCGCGTACACGACTCGCTGAATGCCGGAAAGCCGTCCGCAGCCTATGGCTGGAAATAGCCGGTAGTGTCGGAACGCTGGCCAGATAGCAGGCAGACCGTAGGCTCCTTTCCGGGTGGCGACAGCGCTTGCTGGGTCGAGCCCGCCCGCTTCAGTGCCTGTAGTCCTCTTCCCGCTGGTGCCTAACCGCGCCCACGATCACGTTGTCGCCGACGACCTCGAAGAGAACGATGTAGCCCGTGCCACCGAACGGAACGATCAATTCGCGGGAGCGGCCATTACCAAGTTCTGCCCGACGGCATGTGAACGGCGACCAGGACAGCAACCGCATTCCCTCGCGGATTGCGTCCAGTGCTCGCTGACGAGTGGTCCAGTCCGGCGTCTGGCTCGCAAGTTCGCGCTCGATGGAAAAGTCCTCCAGACGCCGCAGGTCCTCCACCGCTTCTTCCAGAAGCGTGACGGTGTACTTGGGCGTCACCGGCCTGCGCGCTGAGCAGCTCGGCGCTTCGCGTCATCGAGGCGGGCCTGCAGGTCGGCAACGACCTCGTCGACCCCATGCCCGCGACCTTCTTGCTTCCAGCGCTCAATCGCCGCCTCGCCACGAGTGACGAACTCGGACTGCACGCGGCGCCAAGCTGCTGCCGCGACGACCGCCTCCTCGATGAACTGGGTCAACGTCTCGCCCTCGCGCAAGACAGCCTCGACTTCGGCACGGACCTCGGGCTCGACACGGATGGGTGGAAAGGTTGCAGAGCGCATGAGCGGAATGTATAGCAGTCGTGCTACGGAAGCAACGCCAGCGGTGCATCCCGTCGCAGGCGCCATGAAACGCTTCAGATTGCCCCTGCCGCGAGGACGGTAGGAACACCGTCGGACAGCCTGAAAGCTGTCGACTGCGAACGTCGCGTTATGGCCGGCCCCGGACAACGAAGACTGTCAGCTTGCTGGCCGTCCGATCGCGATGGAGTCAGTAGCGCCGCCGCAGCCGGGTCGCCGCCAAGCCGTCGCCAGGACTGGGTGCCTGTGGCGACAGACCTGGCAGGCGTGATCAGCGCGGGTCGATCGGCGTCATCGCCGGGCAGTGCGCTTCGATCACTTCCGCCGCGTCGAACAGCAGGTCTTCGCGGAAGCGCGGTGCCGTCAGCTGCACGCCCATGGGCACCGCGCCGGCCAGGCCGGTGGGCACCGACAGGCCGGGCAGCCCCAGCAGCGGCAACGCGAACTGGGATTCCTGCGCGCGCAGCACCCTGGCCATCGTGTCGGCACTTTCAACGTCCAGGCCCCAGGGGAACGGTGGCTCGCCCGACACCGGCCCCAGCACCAGCGGATAGCGCTCCATGAACACCTGCCAGCGGCGGATCAGCGTGCTGCGCCGCGCAAAGGCCCGCAGGTGCGCCGCGTGGTCGAGCGCCGGTGAATCGGCCAGCATCCAGCCAAAGGCCCGGCGCACGCCCTCGTCACCCAACTGCTCGATGGCGGGCCACATGAAGAACCGCGCTTCGTCATTGGCGACCAGATTCCACAGCCGGTGGGCTTCACCCAGGTCGGGCGGCTCCACCTCCTCCACCAGGTAACCGGCGTCGGCCAGCCAGGCGCCGGCCTGGCGCACAGCGGCCACCACCGCCGGGTCCGCCGGCGCGCCACGGCATTGCACCGTCATGGCCACGCGCAGCGGCCTGGGCAGGGCCGGGCCGGCCAGTGGCGCGGGCACCCACCAGGGGTCGCGCGCATCACCCGGGCTCATGGCGGCCAGGGCCAGGCGCAGGTCGGCCACGTGACGGGCCAGCGGCCCTTGCACGGACATCATGGCCATCGACAGCGGACGCTCCTCCTTGGCGCTGGGCAGAAAAGCCGGCACCCGGCCGAACGACGGTCGCAGGCCCAACACACCTGTGCAGTACGCGGGGTAGCGCACCGATCCGGCCAGGTCGTTGCCGTGCGCGATGGCGCCCATGCCGGCGGCCACGGCCGAGGACGCCCCGCCGCTGGAGCCGCCGGGCGTGTGGTCACGCGACCAGGGGTTGTAGGTGCGGCCGTGCAGGTCGTTGTCCGTGAACCAGCGCACCGAGAACGCAGGCGTGTTGGTGCGGCCGATGATCACCGCGCCGGCCCGGCGCAGGTTGGCCACCACCGGGCTGTCTTCCGATGCGATGTGGTCCTTGAACGCGACCACGCCGTTGGTGGTGGCGCGGCCGCGCAGGTCGACGTTGACCTTCACCGTCACCGGCACGCCGTGCAGCGGGCCCAGTGTGTCGCCGCGCCGCCGCGCGGCATCGGCGGCATCGGCCGCCGCCAGCGCCTCGTCGGGCAGCACATCGACGATGGCGTTCAGCGCCGGATTGACCGCCTGCACACGGTCGAGGGCGGACACGGCCGCCTCCCTGGCAGACACCGCGCCGGCGCGGATGGCGGCAGTGAGTCGGTACGCGGGCCAGCGCCACAAGGGTTCAGACATCGCGGAGTCTCCAGTTGAAGGGTGACCAGAGCGTACCCGCTGCGCGCACCGGCGAGCGCGAAGGGCTTGACCCGCATCAAGCCGCCAAGTGTGGTCGGACCGCAGGATGGGGCATGCGTTCAGACCAGGCTCGCGCGACACCGGAGGGCGTGCGAGCCGGGGCCGGCACCAGGCGGCCGTCCCGCCTGCGGGCGGCTTTCAGCCGCTTTCTGCACCGGCGGCGCAGGCTGGGCCACTTTGCCCGCCACCCGCTGCAGGACGCCCTGGCCGGCCGCGGCAAGGCCATCGCCCTGCCCGGTGCCCCGCCCGATGCCATCACGCAGGACCTGCTGGACGTGGCGCGTGACGAGCCCGGTGCCGCGCTGCACCGCCTGCATTCGCGCCCGGAGGGCCTGACCACGCGCGAAGCCGCCGCCCGGCTGGCCCGGCACGGGCCCAACCTCGTGGAGCATGAAGGCCCCCTGCCCTGGCGGCGGCACCTGTGGCACTGCTTCCTGGACCCATTCAACCTGCTGCTGACAGCGCTGGCCGCGGTGTCCTGGGCGACACACGACCTCAAGGCCACGGTGGTGATCAGCACCATGGTGGCACTCAGCACGGCGCTGCGCTTTGCGCAGGAGCACCGGTCCAGCCGCGCGGCAGAGTCGCTGAAGGCGCTGGTGAGCAACACGGCCACCGTGATGCGGCAGGAACGGCGCGAAGTGCCGATCAGGAAGCTGGTGCCCGGGGATGTGCTGCTGCTGTCGGCGGGCGACATGGTCCCGGCCGATTGCCGCCTGCTGACGGCGCGCGACCTGTTCATCTCCCAGGCGGCCTTGACCGGCGAGTCGCTGCCGGTGGAGAAGTTTGCGCAGTTGGCAGGCCCGCTGCAGGATCCCGACCCCCTGGCCCAGGCCAACCTCGTGTTCATGGGCACCAACGTGGTTTCCGGCACCGCCACGGCGCTGGTGGTGCACACCGGCTCGCGCAGCTTCTTCGGGGCGGTTGCGGCGCACGCCACGGCCACCGACACCGGCCCCAACGCCTTCCAGGCGGGCATCAACAGCGTGAGCTGGCTGCTCATCAGGTTCGCCGCCATCATGGTGCCGGTGGTGCTGCTGATCAACGGCCTCACCAAGGGCGACTGGGTGGCGGCCTTCTTCTTTGCGCTGGCGGTGGCCGTGGGCCTGACGCCCGAGATGCTGCCCATGATCGTGACCTCCACCCTGGCCCGCGGCGCCGTGCAGCTGGCGCGCCGCAAGGTGGTGGTCAAGCGGCTGGACGCGATCCAGAACCTGGGCGCGATGGATGTGCTGTGCACCGACAAGACCGGCACCCTGACCCAGGACCAGATCGCGCTGGCCCAGCACATCGACCCGCTGGGCCAGCCCTCGGACGAGGTACTGGCCTTCGCCTTCCTGAACAGCCACTACCAGAGCGGCCTGAAGAACCTGCTGGACCGCGCCATCCTGGACCACGTGGAACTGCCCGCGGAGTTGGAACTCGAGAAGCGCTACCGCAAGATCGACGAGATCCCTTTCGACTTCCAGCGCCGCCGGATGTCGGTGGTGGTGTCCGAGCGCCATGAAGACCAGGAGCACCACGAGCTGATCTGCAAGGGCGCGCTGGAGGAGATGCTGGCGGTGTGCACACGCGTGCGGCTGACCGGGAACAGGCCGCAGCAGGAAGCCGACGACGCGCCTCTGGACGACGCGATGCGCGAGCGCGTGCAGCAGGTCAGCACCCGGCTGTCGCTCAGCGGACTGCGCGTCGTGGCGGTGGCGATGAAGGAGCTGCCGCCCCAGCAGACGGTCTACAGCGTGGCCGATGAAGCCGATCTGGTGCTTGTGGGCTACATCGCCTTTCTGGATCCACCCAAGGAGTCGGCCGCCCCGGCCCTGCGCGCCCTGTCAGCCCACGGCGTGGCCATCAAGGTGTTGACGGGCGACAACGCGCAGGTGACTGCGCAGGTGTGCGCCCAGGTGGGACTGCCCGAGGGGCACGCGCTGCTGGGCCACCAGGTGCAGGCGATGAGCGACGCCGAACTGGCCCTGGCAGTCGAGGCGCACCAGGTCTTCGCCAAGCTGAGCCCCCTGGACAAGGAGCGCATCGTGCGCGCCCTGCGCGCCCAGGGCCACGTCGTGGGCTTCATGGGCGACGGCATCAACGACGCGCCGGCGCTGCGCGCGGCCGACCTGGGCATCTCGGTGGATTCGGCCGTGGACATCGCCAAGGAGGCGGCCGACATCATCCTGCTGGAGAAGAGCCTGATGGTGCTGGACGAGGGCGTGGTGCAGGGCCGCACCACCTTCTGCAACCTGCTGAAGTACATCCGCATGACGGCCAGCTCCAACTTCGGCAACGTGCTGTCGGTGCTGGTGGCCAGCGCCTTCCTGCCCTTCCTGCCCATGTTGCCGCTGCACCTGCTGGTGCAGAACCTGCTCTACGACCTCTCGCAGATCGGCATCCCGTTCGACCGTGTCGACGAGGATCTGGTGGCGGCCCCCCTGAAATGGAACCCAGGCGACATCGGCCGCTTCATGCTGTGCTTCGGACCGGTCAGTTCGGTCTTCGACCTGGCCACCTTCGCCCTGATGTGGTGGGTGTTCTCGGCCAACACCGTGGCGGCGCAGGGACTGTTCCAGTCGGGCTGGTTCGTCGTCGGCCTGCTGACACAGACACTGATCGTGCACATGATCCGCACCCCCAGGCTGCCCTGGCTGCAGAGCCGGGCCTCGGGCGTGCTGACCGGCCTGACCGTGGCCGTCATGCTGCTGGGCCTGTGGCTGCCGGCCGGGCCCCTGGCGCACTACTTCAAGCTGCAGCCGCTGCCCGCCGCCTTCTACCCCTGGCTGGCCGCGCTGCTGCTGGGCTATGCGCTGCTGACCACGGCCATGAAGCGCTTCTACATCGCGCGCTTCGGCTGGCAGTGAATGCTGGCACAGTGCAGCGAAGGTCGAGGTCAGCCCACGGCGACG
>JBJTZN010000154.1:0-15760 GCA_046087245.1 Rubrivivax sp. | reverse complement strand
ACCCGCTCGTCCGCCCCAAGCGGCCCCGCTCGTCGTTGCAAATGCTCGCCGTAGCCCGGGCTACGGCTGTGCTTTGCGCCTAGATCGGCACCATTTGGAACGCCCGCTCGGGCGCGCCGGAATACTTCACAAGCTCTGAGTGGACGGGGACTGCCTTCGGCCAAGCCTACCCGGGCTGGTCACCGCGGCGCAAGCGGTCCTGAAGACCGGCGCGGCTGCCGTAGGCGGCCAGATCACGGGCGCGCCAGGGCATCTACGAACGCCTGTGCACCGATGGCGGCTGTCGGCAGCACGGGAAGCGACTCCCGAAACTGCACGTAGTGGACGCCGCGGAATTCCATTCCAAGGTAAGAAGCGGTCAGCACGAAGGGTTCCGCAAAGGCCCCCGGGGCAGCCTGGTCCGTGCCTGAGCACATCACGGCAAGTCGCTTTCCCCTGAGCCGTCGCCCTTCATCTTTGTACCTGGTCAGCAGGTCTGCAAGGCGGTCAATGAACGCCTTCGCATGGGCACTCATCGTGTACCAGTACAGAGGGGTCGCAATGACCCAGGTGTCGTGACCTTCAAGTCGCCTGACGAGGGGCATGAAATCGTCCGAGTCGTTGCTCTCGTCGTAGGCATAGTGACCGATTCTGAGCGTCCTCAGATCTTCAAAGGCGAAGCTGCGAGCGCCCAAGGCGAGATCGACGAGCTTTCTTGTGTTGCCGTCGGAACGGGAGGACGCAAGCAGGACAGCGATGGACATCGATGACGTCAGCGAAACCAGCGGCGGGAACCCGGCTCGGATCACCCGCTTCAGCGCGCCGCGCGCCGGTACACCACCCAGTAGACCCCGGCCACCAGCACACTGCCGCCCACCAGGTTGCCGGCGATCACCGGCAGCAGGTTGCCCAGGATCGCGGCCAAGCCCGGCGCGGTCAGGCCAGCCGCTGCGGCCGTGGGCTCCAGCAGCAGGGCCAGCGGGAAGAAGAAGAAATTGGCCACCGAATGCTCGAAGCCCAGCGCCACGAAAGCGGTGACAGGGGGCACCACGGCCACGGCCTTGTCCACCACGCTGCGGCCGGCCGCGGCCATCCACACCGCCAGGCACACCAGCACGTTGCACAGCACGCCGCGCAGGAAGGCCACGTCGGCAGGCAGGTCCGCCTTGGCCTGCGCCACCTTCATCGCCTGCTGCGCGAGACGGCCGCCGTTGAGCGACCCCAGGTCCGCACCCGCCACGGCCCAGGCCAGCAGCCCGGCGCCCAGGGCGTTGCCCAGGCAGACCACGGCCCAGTTGCGCAGCACCTCAGCCGCTGACAGCCGGCCGTCGGCCCAGGCCATGGCCAGCAGGTGGTTGCCGGTGAAGAGTTCGGCCCCGGCCACCACCACCGTCAGCAGCCCGAGCGAGAACACCAGCCCGCCCAGCACCCGCGCACTGGCGAAGGACCACGACGGGTCGCCGGTCACCAAGAGGAAGAACAGGGAGCCGAAACCGATGTAGGCGCCGGCCAGCACCGCCAGCAGCAGCATCGACGCCAGCCGCAGGCGCGCCTTGGCCACGCCCAGCACCTCGATGCGCTCGGCCACCTCTTTGGGGGAGAAGGCGTCGAAGCCGAAGGCAGGCGTGGACGGCGCAGCCCGCGGTGGAGCCGCAGCCGGCTGAGGGGGCACAGGCGGCGGGGTCGCGTTCATGGGCCGAACAGCGCTTGCAGCCTCAGCGCCCCAGCAGCACCTTGTCAAGGAAGAGGATGCGCGCGTAGAACAAGTGATCGGCGTTCTCCTTCTTGGCGAAGCCGTGGCCCTCGTTCTCGGCGATCATGGTCCACACCGGCACGCCGTTGGCGGCCACGGTGCGGGCGATCTGCTCGGCCTCCTGCACCGGCACACGCGGGTCGTTGCGGCCGTGGATGACGAACAGGGGTGCCTTGATGCGGTGGGCGTTGTTCAGCGGTGCAATCTCCTGCATCCACTGGCGCATCGCGGGGTCGCGCTCGTCGCCGTATTCGGCGCGGCGCAGGTCGCGGCGGTAGCTCTCGGTACGCTCCAGGAAGGTGACGAAGTTGGAGATGCCCACGGCGGGCATGGCCCCGCGGATGCGGTCAGCGTAGTGCACCGCCACCGCGTTGGCCATGTAGCCGCCATAGCTGCCACCCTGGACGACCACGCGCGAGGCGTCCAGGTCGGGCTGCTGAGCGATCCAGTCCAGCAAGGCACCGATGTCCTTCACCGAGTCCTCGCGCAGGCGGCCGTTGTCCAGCTGGTGAAAGGTCTTGCCGAAGCCGGTGGAGCCGCGCACGTTGGGCTCGATGAAGGCGATGCCGAGCTCGTTGACGATGTAGTTGTAGCGGCCGTTGAAACCCACGCGCGCCTGCCCCTCGGGCCCGCCGTGGATCTCGATGAGCACCGGGCGCTTGCCGGTGAACTTGGGCGGCGGGCGCTGGATCAGGCCGGTGATGGTGCGGCCGTCGAAGCTCTTCCAGGCGATCTGCTCCACAGGCGCGAACGCACGGGTGTCGATGCCGGCGGTGTCGGCGGCCACCCAGACGACGCCGGCAGCAGGCTGCGGCGCGGCCGTCTGCAGCTCCAGGACACGCACCTCGGACGGGGCGGACGGGGACACCACGGTGTAGACCAGGCGCCGGGCGTCATCGGACAGGCGTACCGCGGTGACGTTGGTGCCGCGCGGCAGCGGCAGGGGCAGGGGACGCAGCGTCTCCAGGTCGTACAGCCGCGGCACGCCGACGCCGGCCTCGTTGGTCAGGAACACCGCGCGGCGCAGATCCCGCGACACCGCGCTGGCGCTGACGTCCCAGGCAACGTCTGCGGTGAGGGGATCGAAACGGTGGGCCGCGGGGTCGTAGCGGTAGGCCTGGCGGAACTCGCCGAACCGGTCGGTGACGACCAGGAAGCGCCGGGCGTCCTGCAACACCGCACTGGCGAAGTGGACCGCAGGCGGGTCGCCCTCGCGCGGCAGCACACGGCTGCGCTGGCCGCTGGCCAGGTCCACCCGCCAGACCTCGGACTGGCTGGCCGAGATATAGCGATTGACCAGCAGCGCCCGGTCGTCCGGCAGCACATCGGCGGCCCACCAGCCCGTGCCGGGCAGGTCCGCGCGGCCGAGCACGCGCCCGCTGTGGACCTCCACCAGCCACAGGCTGTTGGCCACGCCGCCAGCGCCGGCCGCCGCCGCATCCACCTTGGCGCAGACGATGGTGACGGCGGTGCCCGCGCGGTTGAAGACGCCGGCGTCGCAGCGCTGGCCCGGTTCGGTCAGCGCCGTCTCCTGGCCGGAGCGCAGGTCGCGGCGGAAGACCTGCGTGGCCTCGTTGCCGCCGCGGTCGCGCTCGAAGACGATGAGGTTCGGGTCGGCCGGCACGAAGTTGCCGCTGCGCGTGGGCTCGTCGGCCGTGGTGATCTGCTGCAACGCCTGGCCGGGCGCCGTGCTCAAGTGCAGTTGCGTGCGCTCCGCGCCCTTGGGGCCGGCGCGCCACACCGCCAGCAGGCTGCGGCCGTCGGGCGTGATGTCAGCCAGTCCGGCCCCGCGGAACTCGGTGTAGGGGCCCACGCGCGCTGGCAGGCTGGCCGGCACCGGCGGCACGCCCGTCATCGTCAGCGCCGCGGGCGGGGCGACCACGGCCGTGTCGTGCGGCCGCGTCACCGGCCCGGCACAGCCGCCCAGCACACCGGCCACCACGGCCACGGCAGCGACAAGCGCCGCCACCGGCCCGGCCCTCCCAAACCCCCCGTGGCCCGGGGCCGCGCCGTCCCCGGTCTTGACGATCTTGTCCATGCTCACTCCTCGTGGGTGGCACCCAGCTTTTCCAGCAGTCCGTTCAACTCTTCCAGCGAGCCGAAGGCGATGGCGATCTCGCCTTGCTCGCCGCGCCTGGTCTTGCGGTGCACGCGAATCTCCACCGCCGCGGCCAGGGCATCGGCGAGCCTCTCCTCCAGCCGCACCAGGTCGCGCGGCTTGTCCTGCTTCACGCGCAGCAGTGGCGCCTGCCGGCCCTTGTTCAGCGCCTGGGCCACCAGCTTCTCCGCTTCGCGCACGGTCAACTTGCGTGCCACCACTTCATTGGCAGAAAGGATCTGCTGCGCTGCGTCCAGTGACAGCAGGGCGCGGGCGTGGCCCATCTCCAGATCACCGGCCATCAGCATGTTCTGCACCGGCTCGGTGAGCTGCAGCAGGCGCAGCAGGTTGCTGGCCGCACTGCGCGAGCGGCCCACGGCCTGGGCCGCCTGCTCGTGGGTGAGCTTGAACTCCCCGACCAGGCGCTGCAGCCCTTGCGCTTCTTCCAGCGGGTTGAGGTCCTCGCGCTGCATGTTCTCGATCAGCGCCATCACGGCCGCGGCCTCGTCGGGCACGGCTCGCACGAGCACCGGCACCTCGTCCAGCCCGGCCAGCTTGGCCGCGCGGAAGCGGCGCTCGCCTGCAATGATCTCGTAGCGGGCTGCACCGCCCTCGCCGGCCACCGGCCGCACCAGCACGGGTTGCATCACGCCCTGGCTCTTGATGCTTTCGGCCAGTTCGTACAGCGCGCCCTCGTCCATGCGCGTGCGCGGCTGGTACTTGCCGGGTTGCAACTGGCTGAGCTTGAGCGTGGAGGGCGCGCCGGCTGGCGCGTCGGACGCCAACGGCTCCTTGGCCTGGGGGCCGAGCAGCGCTTCCAGGCCGAGGCCCAGACCCTTGGGTTTCTTGGTGACCATGGGGACGGATTGTCAGGCCAGGCGCGGGCGGGTGGACGGCCTGGGGCCTGCGCCGCGCGTACGCGGGCCCTGGCGTTATCCCTTATCCTGCCGGCCAAGGTACACGCAGGCGCCGCGGCGGTGCCGCAGCACGGAGCAGGCATGTCCACCCAGGTATTCGTCGACGGTCAGGAAGGCACCACGGGCCTGCGCATCCACGAGGTGCTGGCGCAGCGCGCCGACATCCGGATGCTGCACATCGACCCCGAGCTCCGCAAGGATCCGGCGGAACGGGCACGCCTGCTCAACGCCGCCGACGTGGCCTTCCTGTGCCTGCCGGATGCGGCGGCCAGGGAGTCGGTCGCCCTGGTGACCAACCCGAACACCTGCGTCATCGATGCCAGCACCGCACATCGCACGGACCCGGGCTGAGCCTTCGGCCTGCCCGCACTGTGCGTCGGGCAGCGTACCGCGCTTCGCTCGGCCAAGCGCATCGGCAACCCCGGGTGCCACGCCACGGGCTTCATCACCCTGATGCGCCCGCTGGTGGACGCGGGGCTGGTGCCCCGGAGCCTGCCGGTGTCGGCCACCTCCCTCACCGGCTACTCGGGCGGCGGCAAGAAGATGATCGCCGAGTACGAGGCCGCGGCCCAGCCCGGCGGCGACGCGAAGTTCAAGTCGCCCCGGCCCTACGCGCTGGGGTTGGCGCACAAGCACATCCCGGAGATGATGGCCCACACCGGCCTCACCACACGCCCGGTCTTCTTGCCGGTGGTGGGCCCGTTCTACAAGGGCCTGGCGGTGACCGTGCCGCTGCACTTCTCGCGACTGGCCCCCGGCACCGACGGCGCGGCGCTGCACCGCGCACTGACAGCACATTACGCTGGCGAGCGCTTCGTGCGCGTGATGCCGCTGAGCGACCCCGCCACCCTGGCCGAGGGCTTCTTCCACGTGCAGGCCTGCAACGACACCAACCGCCTGGACCTCTTCGTCTTCGCGGCTGCCGAGCAGGCCGTGCTCATCGCCCGCCTGGACAACCTGGGCAAGGGCGCCAGCGGGGCGGCCATCCAGGCCATGAACGTGCACCTGGGGGTGGACGAGGGGCTGGGGTTGTAAGGCTACCGACCGCGGGCGCCGGCGCAGGCCAGCCTCTCCGCGACCAGGGTCCTCACCCCGCTGACCAGCGCGGCGGGTTGGGGTGCAAACGGGCCATGCTCAGCGTGTCGGCGTAAGCGCCGTCACGCAGCGCGTAGCCGCGGTGCAACCCCTCTCGCACGAAGCCGAAGCGCTCGTACAAGGCGATGGCGCGCGCGTTGTCGGCGAACACCGACAGCTCGATGCGCAGGATTTGGCCCCAACGGTCGGCGTAGTCGGTCAGCGCAGCCATCAGCGCCGTGCCGATGCCCTGGCCCTGCGCGGCCGCGGCCACCGAGATGCCCAGCGCGCTGACGTGCCGACGCCGCACCTGAGCGCGCTGGCAGAACAGCCCGGCGCTGGCCACCACGCGCCCTTGCTGCTCGGCCACCAGCGAGAGGTCGTTGTTCGCCTTGGGGGCCGACAGGCGTTCCCTCCACATGGTCTCGGTAGGGTGCGGCAGTTGCAGCAGCCCAGCAAAGACAGCCAGGTCGGCCATGTAGGCAGCAAGGTCGGCAGCGTCCTCGGAGCGCGCTGCTCTGATCAAGTAGGGGCTCTGGGTCACCGTCTTCTCCTTCGTCGGACAAGGCCTTGATGAGGCCGGAAACGAAAAAGGCCCGCCGGGTGGGGCGGGCCTTGCAACAGGCAGGGTCTCTGCCGGATGTCACATGGCCCGCCTCCACATCTGGTGGAAGCGGAAGCTGGCATGCACGCGCACCACGGCGCCCGCCGGCTGGAAGCAGGCAGGTAGCAGGCGAGAGCAACGCTCCATAGACATGGAGCGAGTATCCGGGGCCCCACCCGAGTGGGTCAAGTGCCGTTTGCGGCTGATGCTGCCGCCAGTGGGCGAACAGCCAGAAATCTGTATCATCAATCCGTGAAGACGACGCTGAACCTGAATGACCAGTTGTTGGCGGACGCCAAGGCGATGGCGGCGCAGCAGCGCACCAGCCTCACGCGGCTGATCGAGGAAGGGCTACAGCTGCGCCTGCGGGCCCAGGCATCTCCTGTGAAGCCGGGCCGGGTGCGCCTGCCGGTGTTCAAGGGGCGCGGCGGGCTGGTGGCGGGGGTCAACCCCCTCAGCAACAAGTCCCTGCTCGACGCGCTGGACGATGACGCCTGACGTCAACGTGCTGGTGGCCGCCTTTCGCGCCGACCACCCTCACCACACCACGGCCCGTGTTTGGCTTGAGCAAGCTGCAGCCGCCGCGGGCTCGGGCGCCTCCTTCAGTGTGATGCCCGTGGTGACGGCCAGCTTCCTGCGCCTGGTCACCAGCCCGAGGATCTTTCAGCAGCCCACGCCCATCGATGACGCCGTGGCGTTCATCGACGCCCTGCTGGCCGCGCCTGGCGTGCGACAGAGCTTGGCGGGCGCTGAGTGGCCGCACCTGCGTTCGCTGTGCGTGGAGCGGCAACTCGGCGGCAACGATCTGCCTGACGCCTGGCTGGCCGCCTGCGTGGTGCAGCACGGCGAGCATCTGGTGACCTTCGACCGGAATTTCCGCAAGCTGCTGTCCAGAGGGCAGTTGACGGTGCTGCCGCCCCAGATCTGATCCTCGAAATCCAGGCCAGGGAGCGCCGGCCTTCAGGCGCGTGCTCAGCTCGCAGGCTGCCCCGCTACAACGGCACCCCCACAAAGGCCCTGTTGCGCAGCGCAAACATGCGGTGGTCGCGCCAGGCGCCATCAATGAAGAGGTACTCACGCGCGAGGCCCTCGTCTTCGAAGCCCAGGCGCTGCAGCAGCGCGACACTGCGGCCGTTCTCGGGCCGCACATTGGCCTGGATGCGGTGCAGGTGCACGCTGGGTGAGAAGGCGTGCTCGATGACGGCCTGCAGCGCCTCGCGCATCAGGCCCTGGCCCTGGCAGTCAGCGTCGATGGCGTAGCCCAGCATCGCGTTCTGGAATGCGCCACGGGCGATCTGGCTCAGGCCGATGCTGCCCACCAGTTGCGAGTTGTCCTGCAGCGGTTGCAGCCACCAGCGCAGCAAGGCGCCCGCCGCAACATCGGCCAGCGCCTTGACCAGGCGCTCACGCTGGAAAGCCTCGGTCGCGAAGTCCGGTGGGGACGGTGGGTCCCAGGGCGCGAGGTGGGCGGCGTTGCGCTGGTGGAAAGCGGCTGCCCCTGCAGCCAGACTCTCGTGTACCGGCAGCAAGCGCAGGCGGGCGGTGTGCAGGGTCGTTGCGGCGACGTCGATGACCATCAGCGCAGTATGCGGCCGCTGAGTCGCCAAGCCGCCGGGCTGTGGTTCATCAGCAGTGTCAGCGTCGCTAATCACCGAGCCGGTTGCCGCACTGTAGGAACTTCCTCGGGTGGGCGCAACATCCCTTCGCCCCCGGGTACTGCCTGAGGACAGCGCGCGCGCATTGGCCGAAGATTGAGGGTCCTACCGCCTGTGACGCACAGGCCCCTGATTCGACGCACGGAGACCCTTGATGCCCCAGGCCCCTGTCGCCAAGCGCGCCCGCAAGACCACCGCTCCTTCGAAGAGTGCAGCCGTCACCCAGTCCGCACGCTCGTCCGCACGCGCCTCGCAGGCTGCTGCTGCTTCGGCCGCAGCCCCCGCCTTCGAAGCCCTGAAGTGGCGCTGCATCGGCCCACCGCGCGGCGGCCGGGTGGTGGCCGTAGCGGGCGACCCGCGCGACGCCATGACCTTCTACTTCGGCGCCTGCGCCGGCGGCGTGTGGAAGACCACCGACGGCGGGGTGTACTGGCGCAACGTGTCGGATGGCTTCTTCACCAGCGCCACCATTGGCGCACTCGCCGTGGCACCGTCGGACCCGAACGTCGTCTATGCCGGCACGGGCGAGACCACCATCCGCATCGACGTGTCCTACGGCGACGGAGTGTACCGCTCCACCGACGCCGGACGGACCTGGCAGCACCTGGGGCTGAAGCAGACGCGGCACATCGGCCGCATCTGTGTGCACCCGCAGGACCCGGACCTGGTCTACGTGGCTGCTCTGGGCGACGCCTTCGGCTCCCACCCGGAGCGCGGCGTGTACCGCTCGCGCAACGGCGGGCAATCCTGGGAGAAGGTGCTGGACCGCGGTCCCGACGCCGGCGCCGTGGATCTGGCCATGGACCCGTTCAACCCCCGCATCTTGTACGCCGGCTGCTGGGCGGCGCGGCGCAGTTTCTGGCATCTGCACAGCGGCGGCCCGGGCAGCGGGCTGTGGCGCTCCACCGACGGGGGCGACACCTGGCAGGAGCTGTCGGGCCGGGGCGGCCTGCCGGGCGGGGCCCCAGGCCTGCTGGGCAAGCACGGGGTCAGCGCCTCGGCCGCGCGCGCCGGGCGCGTATGGGCCCTGGTGGAGGCCGAGGGTGAGGCCACTGGTTTGTACCGCAGCGACGATCACGGCGAGCAGTGGACGCAGGTGAGCAGCCACCGGGACCTGATGCACCGCCCCTGGTACTACACCCATGTGTTCGCCGACACCGGCCACGCCGACACGGTCTATGTCACCAACCTGCAGATGTGGAAGTCCACTGACGGCGGGGTGAGCTTCAGCGAAGTGACCACGCCGCACGGCGACAACCACGACCTGTGGATCGACCCGAAGAACCCGCAGCGCATGATCGAAGGCAACGACGGCGGCGCCTGCGTGTCGTTCAACGGCGGGCAGACCTGGTCGTCCATCTACAACCAGTTGACGGCGCAGTTCTACCGCCTGGACGTGGACAACCAGTACCCCTACCGCGTCTACGGCACGCAGCAGGACAACACCTCCATCAGTGTGCCCACGGCCTCCGAGTGGGGCGCCATCACGCTGGGCGACTGCACCTACCCCGGCACGGGCGAGAGCGGCTTCATCGCCGTGCACCCCACCGACCCGGACATCGTCTACTGCGGCGCGGTGGGCTCCAGCCCCGGCGGTGCCGGCGCGCTGCAGCGCTACGACCACCGCACGCGGCAGATCCGGCTGGTGAACGTCTGGCCCGAGACCACCCGCGGCATCGCCCCGCGCGAGCTGAAGTACCGCTTTGCCTGGACCTACCCGCTGGTCTTCGCCCCGGGCGACCCCAAGACCTTGTACGCCGGCGGCAACCGCGTGTTCCGCACGCGCAACGAGGGCGCGAGCTGGGAGTGCATCTCGCCGGACCTGAGCCTGAACGACCCGTCGCGCCAGGGGCACTCGGGCGGGCCGCTCACGCACGACACCGCAGGCGCCGAGGTGCACGCCACCTGCGCGTGCCTGGCGCTGTCACCTCACCGCGCGGGCGAGATCTGGGCCTCCACCGATGACGGACTGGTGCACGTGACGCGCGACGACGGCGCGACCTGGACCAACGTCACGCCCCGCGGGCGCGGCGCGCGCATGCCCGAGCTGGCCTACGTGGGCTGCGTGGAGATCTCGGCGCACGACGCCGACACGGTGTACGTCAGCGCCACGCGCTACAAGCTGGCCGACTGCAAGCCCTACCTGTTCCGCACGCGCGACGGCGGCAAGACCTGGCAATCGATCAACGGCGACCTGCCCGAGGGCGAGATCACGCGCGTGATCCGCGCCGACCCGGTGCGTCCGGAGCTGCTGTTCGTGGGTACCGAGACGGGCATCTTCTATTCCCGCGACGACGGGCGGCACTGGCATCGCATCCCTGGCGGGCTGCCCGTGGCGCCGGTGTATGACCTCAAGCTCAAGGGCTCGGACCTGGTGGCCGCGACGCACGGGCGTTCGTTCTGGCTGCTGGACGACATCGGGCCGCTGCGTGAGCTGGGCACCAACCGGCGGGTGCTGCAACTTGTCACGCCGCGCGACACCGTGCGCGCCCGGCTGTCGTGGAGCGCCGGGACGGGGTTTGCGAAGAAGGGCGTGAGCTACGGCCCGGCCTTCGGCATCGGCGGGGGCAGCGAAGCCGTGGCGGGCCCGGACGGCCGGCCGGCCCGGCGCTATCTGGAGGTGGGCGAGAACCCGCCCCACGGCGCCCTCATCTACTACCAGCTGCCGGAAGGCTTCAAGGGGCCGGTGAAGCTGAGCTTCGTGGACAGTGCCGGCCGCACGGTCAACGTACTGGCCAGCGACGACCCCAGCCTGCCCCACGGCAAGAAGCCCGGCACCCGCCCCGGCCTGAACCGCTGCGTCTGGGACCTGCGCCACCGCGGCCCCGTCAGGCTGGACCCGGGGCTGATGACCCGGCGCAACCAGCCCCTGGCCGACGACCCCGAGGACATTCCGGGCCCGGCCGTCGTGCCCGGGCGCTACCGCGTGGTGCTGGAGGCCGCAGGGCAGCGCCTGGAGGCCGGTTTCGCGGTGGTGAAGGACCCGCGCGTGAAGACCTCGCAGCGCGCCTTCGAGCAGCAAGGCGCGCTGCTGCAGCAGTTGTACGCCCGCTGGTCCTTGCTGAACGCGGGCGTGAACCGCATCCGCCTGCTCAAGCGCCAACTGCACGAGTTGCAGCGCCGGCTGGGCCCGGGGGACCGGGCCCTGGCCGAGCGCTGCCCGGCCGCGCTGCAGGCACTGCAGGCCATCGAAGGCGTGCTGGTGGACGTGCACCGCGAGTCCTCGCGCGATGTGCTGCGCCACCGTGCCGGCCTGAACGACACGCTGTCGGACCTGATCAGCGTGGTGTCCATTGCCGACGAGCCACCCACGCAGCAGGCGCGCGAGGTGTCGTTGGAGGCCATGGCCCGGGTCGACACCGAACTGGCTCGCCTGGATGCTCTGGTGGCCGGGCCGATCGCGGCCTTGGATGCGGCGCTGCGCCAGGCCGGCATCGAGGTGGTGGGGCCGGCGCGGGCTTGAGCCCCGCTCACGGGTCGGCGGCCCCTTCGCCCCCGACTCAGTGAGCGCCTGCTTCGCTGCTGCGGTAGTGGTAGGCGTACGCGTCCCGGAAGCCCAGGCGCGCGTACACCTTGCGCGCTGCCGCATTGGCAGCGTCCACCTGCAGGTAGGCGGTGCGCGCGCCCTGCTGCTGCGCCAGGTCCAGCAGGCGGGCACACAGGCTGCCGGCCAGGCCCTGGCCACGCGCTGCCGGTGCGGTGAAGATGTCGTACAGGCCCACGAGGTCGGCCTCGCGCGCGCACTGGCCGCAGGCCTGCACCGTCCCGGCAGCATCCCGCCAGACCAAGCCGGTGTAGGGCACGGGCGAGTGCTGCAGCCGCTGGGCGTGCGCCGCGATTTCCACCGCGCTGGAACCCCGCAAGGCACCGATGATGCGGGCAAACTCCTGCGGGCCCTGGGCCGTCTCGGTCCAGCCCGGGCGCAGCCGGGTCTGCGCCGCATCACCGCCCAGCGCCGCCCGCACCATCACCCGGGTGGGATCGAACATCGTCCAGCCCAGGCGCGCCAACCGGGCGTCCAGATCCGGGGGCTGGGTGAAAGGCGTCAGGCGCACCACCAGCGGCAGGCCCGCCTCCCGGAAGAGCGCTTCGCACTCGATGAGCTTGGACTGCACGCTGCGCTGGCCCAGGGCCACGGGCTGCACAGACCGCGCCCGCTTGGCCTTGCCGGGACAGGTGCGCACGATCCAGCCGTCCAGCCGGCGCTGCTGCGGCGGTTCACTGGCGTTCAGGCTGCTGTCCTCGATGCGTTGCAGCAGCCACAGGTCGATGTCCTGGGCCAGCACCGCAGCGCCGGCCTCCCCACCCGGGGCCGCGAACTGCGCTGCAGGCGCCGCCACGTTCAGCGCCCCAGCCTCGCCACCATTTCCTGCGCGAAGGCCACGTAGGCCTGCGCCCCCTTGGACGAGGGGTCGAACACCACGCCGGCCTGGCCGTAGCTGGGCGCCTCGGCCAGGCGCACGTTGCGCGGGATGACGGTCTGGAACACCTTGTCGCCGAAGTGCGCCTGCAGTTGCTCGCTGACCTGGGTCTGCAGCGTGATGCGGGGGTCGAACATCACCCGCAGCAGGCCGATGATCTGCAGGTCGCGGTTGAGGTTGGCATGCACCTGCTTGATGGTGTTGACGAGGTCGCTCAAGCCCTCCAGCGCGAAGTACTCGCACTGCATGGGCACCACCACGCCGTGCGCGCTGCACAGGCCGTTCAGCGTCAGCAGGCTCAAGGACGGCGGGCAGTCGATGAGCACGAAATCGTGGTCGGCCTGCGCCGCCTTCAGCGCCGAGCGCAGCCGTTCGTTGCGCCGCTCCAGCCCCACCAGCTCCACCTCGGCACCGGCCAGTTCACGGTTGGCGCCCAGCACGTCGTAGCCGCCCTTCTCGCTGCGCTGCCGTGCCTCGGCCACGCTGGCGGACTCCAGCAGCACGTCGTACACGCTCAGCGGCAACTGGCGCTTGTCGATGCCCGAGCCCATGGTGGCGTTGCCTTGCGGATCCAGGTCCACCAGCAGCACCCGCTGGCCGATCTGGGCCAGGCCGGCGGCCAGGTTCACGGCTGTGGTGGTCTTGCCCACCCCGCCCTTCTGGTTGGCAATGCAGAAGACGCGCATCAGGAACTGCTCAGTTTGAGGCCGAAGCCGATGAGAAAGACGCCCGCGGCACGCTCCATCCAGCGTGCCAGCCGCTGGTGGGTGCGCACTTTCTCGGTGACCAGACCTGCCAGCGCGCACAAGACCAGGCAGTAGGCCGCCGTGATGCCGGCGATGGTCACGGCCATGGCCGTGAAGGTGACCATGCCCTGGTGGCGCGCCGGGTCGATGAACAGCGGGAAGAAAGCCATGTAGAACACGATGGCCTTGGGGTTGAGCAGCGTGATCAGCAGCGCCTGGCGCAGGTAGTGATGCGGCTCGATGCGGATGGGCGGCGCGTCACCCTCCCTGGCGAAGAGCAGCTTCAGCCCGATCCAGGCGAGGTAGGCCGCACCCGCGTACTGGATGGCACGGAACCAGCCTGGATGGGCCGCCAGCAGCGCGGCCACGCCCGCCACGGCCAGCCACATCAGCACCTGGTCTCCGATGATGATACCCGCCGTGGCCGCCGCACCGGCCTGGTAACCCCCCTTGGCCGTGGAGGTGAGCAGCGCAAAGGTGCCGGGCCCCGGCAGGGCCAGGAACAGGAGCACGGCGGCACAGAAGGCGCCGTAGTCGGTGATGCCGAACATGGTGTGTGCGTTGAATTGAATCGCTGGAGGGTCAGCTGAACAGCGGGGTGAGGCGTGCCAGCACTTCGTCCAGCAACGCAGAAGGCAGGCTGTCCACCTGTCGGCCCCGCCTCGCGCTCAAGTCCAGCACCCTGGGCTGATCGCAGCGGATCACGCCTGTCGTTCGGATGCCGGTGATCTCCACCGCAAAGCCGATTCGGCGCGCTAAATCTCCCCCGTGGGTGATGGGGCACACCACGGGCAGCCTGGTGGCTTCATTGAATTCGGTGGGCGACACGACCAGCACGGGCCGGCTCCCCTGCTGCTCACGCCCAGCCGTCGGGTCCAGATCGACGAGGTAGATATCGCCCCGCTTCACAGGATTTCGCGCCCTGTCGACGGGGCATCGATCCAGGCCCGGTCCTCGTCAGAAGGCGTGACACCAGCGTAATCGGAAGCTGCCAGCAGTTCCGCCAGCGTGTACCTGGGTTTGCGCGCCGGCTCCACCACCAGGCGACCTTCCCTCACCGCCAGATCAACCCGCGCGCCGGCCTCCAGGTCCAGTTGGTCCAGCAGGGTGCGGGGTATCGTCAGCATGACGGAACCGCCGACTTTTCGAAGACTGGTGTGGTGCATGGCTGGTGGAGCGGGCTGGCAAGTTATATGCAAATATAACAGCGCCAGTACCTTGGCGGCAGCTTCTGGTCAGGGCATGTGGCGGTGCATCTGCAACTTCGAAAGATCCGCGAACCCCTGCTGCGCCAGCCGGCTGCGGATCGCCGCCTCGTCGGCAGGGGACAGGCGCGGCTGGCGCGACAGGATCCACAGGTACTCGCGCGTGGGCTCGCTGATGACGGCGTAGCGGCCGTCATCCGCCAGCTGGATGACCCAATAGCGACCCCAGCCCACGGGCAGCCAGCGCAGCCAGGCCGGCAGGAAGCTGACCTCCAGCCGCGCCGGGGCCAAGGTGGTGCCAGTGAGGGTGCCCGTGGGGCGGGCCTGACCCAGGGCCTCGTCCATGCGGCCGTAGGCCGTGCGGCAGCGGTTCTTCACTTCCACCGTGCCGTCCGGCAGCTGTCGGTAGGTGGCCGTGGTGTCGCTGACGCAGTGGCGCTGAAAGACGTTCGGGAACAGGGCCACCTGGTACCAGGTGCCCATGTAGGGCGGCACTTCCAGTGCGGGCAGAGACTCCAAGGGCGCCAAGACTGCGGCGCCCGCGGTCGGCGCAGGTGAGGTGGCGGCGTTGGGCGACTGCGCGAAGCTGGTCACGGCGGCAGTCGCCAGCAGGCCCGCCGCCGCCCAAGCCCGGGCCCGGGCCCCAGCGGATCGCCCGCCGAAAGGCCGGGATGGCCATCGGCCGTGTTCAGGTCTCGGATTGTTCATGGTCGCCTCTTTCTCATCCACACCAGACAGCGCTGAGCCTCCAGGCTCGGCACCTCCAGTGGTTCCACGTGAAACACCTCGACTCCGGCAGGCAGGCCGGCCAATTCGTCTTCAGGCAGCTTGCCCTTCATCGCCATCCAGCACCCGGTCGGACTGAGCAGGTGGCCCGTCAGGGACGCAAAGTCTGCCAGCGAGGCGAAGGCGCGGGAGGTCACGATGTCGAATCCAGGCGGCGCCAGCAGATCTTCGACCCGGGCGTGCTGGGCGCGAAGGTTCGGCAGGCCGAGTTCGGCCGCCACCTGCCGGATGAAGCTGGCCTTCTTGGCCACGGCGTCGACACAGGTCACGTCCCAGGCTGGCTCCGCGATGGACAGGACCACACCGGGCAGGCCAGCGCCACTGCCCACATCCAGGATTTGCGGACGCGGGGTGTGAAGGCCAGGAGCCGGCCCCTGGACCTGCAGATGCCGCCTCAGCGGGGCCACCACCGCCAGACTGTCCAGCAGATGCTGCACCAGCATGTCGGCCGGGTGGCGGACGGCCGTCAGGTTGTACACCCGGTTCCAGCGGTCGATCAGCGCGAGATACTCGACCAACTGC
>JBJTZN010000153.1:0-8815 GCA_046087245.1 Rubrivivax sp. | reverse complement strand
GGCTGCAATGCAGCAGGCACCGCGGGTTGCACGGGTTGCACGGGTTGCACGGGCTGAGGCGCGGGCAACGGGGTGACCGTGGCCATCCGGCCGGCCGCGCCTTGCCGGCCGGGCAGCATCACCTGCTCAAAGATCTTTCGGCCCCCGCGGGCGTCTTGCGCCCGCTGTGCCAGCCACTGCTCGCGCGTGATCTCGTGCTCGATCAACTCCACGTCAGCCAGCGTCTCGTGCTTACGCCAGACCGTGCGCACGGGAACCAAGCCGCACAGCCGATTTAGTTGACACGCTCCACGATTAGACGGCGCAGCAGCACCCAACAGCAGTTGGGCGTCGGATAAGCTGAAGGCGGAATGCACGCAGGCCATGCCCAACTCCAGGCCGACGCGGCCATGCCAGAACGCCGGGTGTGTCCAGATTCCCATCTCGACGGCATTCACAGGATTGGCCGCGTTGGGTAGAAACCGGAACAGCCCCACCCACTGCCCGGTCTCCTTGACCACCGCACTCACCGCCGCCAGCCGGCCCTGCTCCGCGGCGTGCAGGATGGCCTCGACGCGCTCGAACACCTGCGACACCTGCGTGGGCTGCTCCCATAGCAATCCCATGTTGAATGAGGGGTTTCTGGTCGCCTCCCACAGCGGCCAGGCATCCGACAGGGCCAGGGGCCGCAGCGCCAGCCGGGTGGTGTGCACGAGATGCAGTTCGTTGGCCAGTTCCTCGAAATCGATTTGCATTTGCATATGATGCTCCATTGGGTCGATGGTCGGGCCCGTGACCCCGCGCCGCAGGCCCGCGGCCGGCCCGGGCGCGGGGCGTGTTCCGGTCTGCCGGAGCGACCCGCGCGCACCTGAGCCTGCCGCCTGTCCTTGTACGCGCAACACGAGTGCCGATGTGAATTCCGACCCGAAAGACCGACCGCTGCAGCCGCCACCGCCGGCCCAGGACCTGAACCTTGAGGCCCTGCTGAACGATGTATCCGAGGCGGTGGTCTGGGTCGACCACACCTGGACGGCCCGCTACTGCAACGCGACCTTCGCGGCCAATCTCGGCCTGACGCCCGAGCAGATCATCGGCCGCACACCTTTCGAATACAGCCCCACGGACTTCAGACGCTCAGTCTTCTGGGATGCCTGCGAAACCTGCGTGGTCCACCGCAAAGCGACCAGCCAGATCGGGTATTCCACCGTGCTCAAGCGCTGGCTGCTGGTGCGGGCCTTCCCGATCCGCGGCGGCGGGTTGATGCTGGCCAGCGATGCCAGCGAGAGCGTGGTCAAGGCCTACCACCTGGCGCAGGCCGCCGTGCGCGACGGGCTCACCGGCCTGGGCAACAAGCTGGCGCTGCAGCAGCAGGTGGACGACCTGGTGTCCCGCCCGGAGGCCTTCACGTTGGTGCTGCTGGGGCTCCGGCGCATCCGCGACATCAACGAGGCGCACGGCTACGGCACGGGCGACCAGATGCTCATGGAAGTGGGGTCCCGGCTGCAAAGCGGCTCGGTGGGCTCCGAGGCCGTGTTCCGGGTCAACAGCGCCAAGTTCGCGGTGGTGCTCCGGGGCGTGTGCACCGAGGCGGCTCAGGTGCGCGCCCGGCAACTGCTCGCGCTGGTGGATGCGCCCCTGGAGATGCAGGGGCTGCGCATCCTCGCGTCCGTCAGCGCCGGCACGGTCAGCAGTCCTGCCGACGGCCTGGACTTCGAACAGCTTCTGCAGCGCGCCGGCCTGGCCTTGGGGGAGGCCAAGAAACAGCTGGACTCGGCGGCGCAGCCCGTGGTGCCCTTCCGTCCCGACATGGAGATGGCCTCCAGGCTGCGCCTGGTGCTGGAGCAGGACCTGCGCCAGTGTCTGGACGGCAGCCAGTTCCATCTGGTGATCCAGCCCAAGGTCTGCCTGAACACGGCGCGGGTGACAGGCGCCGAGGCCCTGATCCGCTGGATCCATCCCACGCGGGGCCCGGAGTCGCCCGGGTCCTTCCTGCAGGTGGCCCGGGGCATCGGCGTCATGCCTTCCATCGACGCGTGGGTGCTGCAGCAAGCCATCGCCATGTGCCAGGACCTGATGGCTTCACGCCTGGAGATTCCCGTGAGCATCAACCTGTCGGCCGATGCGCTGGCTGACGTGTCGTTGCCCGAGCGCCTGGGCCGCGAACTGGCCAGGGCGGGCGTGCCCCCCTCGCTGCTGGAGGTCGAGATCCCCGAAGGCGATCTGATGCGGGACGTGCAGGCCTCATCGCGCACGCTGCAGGCGCTGCACACCATGGGCGTGCGCCTGTCCATCGACGACTTCGGCACCGGCTACTCCTCGTTCGCTTACCTGGCGCAGTTTCCGGTGCACACGCTCAAGATCGACCGCTCGTTCGTCAGCGGTCTGGACAAAGCGGCCGAAAGCCGGAAGATCGTCAAGGCGATCGTGCGCCTGGCGCACTCGCTGGGCCTGAGCGTGGTGGGCGAAGGCGCGGAGACACGCACGCAGATGCAGCAGTTGCGCCGCCTCAAGTGCGATGCCGTCCAGGGCTTCGTGGTGGCCCGGCCCATGAAGCTGGAAGACTTCAAGGCCTTCGTGACCGGGCGAGCCTCAGCGGCCAACCCGGATCCGATGAGTATCTGACCCGGCCCTTGAAGACCGCCACAGGACATGGCCTCAACGCTTGACCCACGCGACCCCGCTGCGCCAGCGCTTTGGCAGTCGTGGCCCGCGTGGGTGTGGGGACTGCTCCTGGCCTCCTGCACGGTGGTGCTGGACTTCTTTGTCGTGCTCGCGTGCCTGCCCACCATTGCGGCCACCCTCGGCGCCTCACTAGCGCAGCTGCAGTTGGTTCTGGGCGCCTACGCCATCGCGAACGCGGCACTGCTGATCGTGGGCGGCGGGCTGGGAGACGTGCTGGGCCGACAACGCACGCTGCGCGCTGGACTGGTGCTGTTCGCGGCAGCCTCCGTGGGGTGCGCCACAGCTGCCGACCCTGCCACGCTGATCCTGTTCCGGGCGGCGCAGGGTGCCGCGGGCGCGCTGATGCAGCCCCAGGTGCTGGGGCTGCTGTCGGTGTCGGTGCCGGCAGCCAGTCGCACGCGCGCGTTCGATCTGTACGCGGCCAGCATGGGGTTTGCGGCGGTGGCAGCCCAGTTGATCGGCGGGGGCCTGGTAGCTTGGTTGGCACCGGATACGGGCTGGCGCGCCTGCTTCTGGTTGTCGGTACCGCTGTGCCTGGGGTCGGCCTGGCTCGTACGGGGCCTGGCCGAGCCGTCGCCGGCCGGTGCGGGGGTGCGCGGTCCGGGCAGCCGTATCGACCTGGTGGGAGCCTGCATGCTGGGCGCCCTGCTGGCGTGCATGTGCTCGGCCCTGACCCTCGGACGTGAGCAGGGCTGGCCTGACTGGTCGCTGGGCGCCCTGTTCATGGCGGCGGGGCTTGGGGCTGCGCTGGTGGGCTGGCAGGTCCGTGGCGGCAGGCTGGGCCAGACCCGGATCATCCCTGCGGGGGTCCTGACCCACCACCGGTTCTGGCTGGCATTGCTGACCATCGGTGTCTTCTACGCGGGCGTGGCGTCCCTGTACTTCGTCGTGGCCCTGGAGCTGCGCGACAAGGCCGGGCTGTCACCCCTGGGCGTGGCGCTGGTGCTGTGCGTGATGGCGGCGTCCTTCGTCACCGCCTCCTCATCGCGGCGGGTGAAGGCAAGGGTCGGCGCATGGTGGGCCGAGTCGGGTCTGGCCGCCCTGGCAGCGGGCCATGTCGTGATGTGGGCGGCTTCGTCCTTGACGGGGGTGGCGCCCCCGCCTCAGCTGGCGCTGTATGCCGCCGCAGTGTTCCTGCAGGGCCTGGGCATCGGCTTGCTGATGGGCCCGCTGGTGGGCACCTCGCTGGCCAAGGTGCCGCCGCAGTTCGCCTCGGTCGGCGGGGGCATGGCTTCCACCCTGCAGCAGATCGGCAACTCGCTGGGCATCGCCGGCATCGGGCTGGCCTACCTGTCCGACGCTGGGCAACCGGGATCTACCGGGGGCGCTGTGGTGTACCTGCTGCTGCTGTTGACGGCGGTGCTGGCGCTGCGGTGGGTGGCCCGGCGCGGCGAACGCGGGGCGATGTAGGGTGCAAGGGCTTGAGCACTGAGCGGCCGGCCCGCCCCCAGCCTGCGGGCTGCCGGCGCCGGCACTGGGTGCTGGGTGCGGCGGCCCTGGCCCTGCCGCCCTTCGTGCGTCAGGCCCGCGCTGTCGATCTGCCCCGCTTCGGGCTGGGCGTGGCCTCGGGGCAGCCCCGGCCCGACGGCATGGTGTTGTGGACCCGGCTGACCGGCCCGGGGCTTCCCGAGAGCGTGCCGGTGCAGTGGGAGTTGGCGCACGACGAAACCTTCACGCAGATCGCCGCGCGGGGGGTGGAGATGGCGCAGGCCGAGACCGCGCACAGCGTGCACGCCGAGCCCTCGGGCCTGGCCCCCGGACGCGCCTGGTGGTACCGCTTCACCGCCCTGGGCGACCGCAGCACCCCCGGGCGCACGCGAACCGCGCCCGATCCGCGGGCCGCGGCGACGCTGCGCTTTGCCATCGCCAGTTGCCAGCGCCGGGAAGTCGGGCACTACGCCGCCTGGCGCGACATCACGAACTCGGAGCCGGACCTCATCGTCTTCCTGGGCGACTACATCTACGAGTACGCGATGGCGGCGGACCCGGTGCGCAGCATCGACGGCGGCCGGGTCAGCACGCTGCAGGGCTACCGGGACCGCTACGCACAGTACAAAGCCGACCCGTTGCTGCAGGCCGCGCATGCCTGCGCGCCCTGGGTGCTGGTGTGGGACGACCACGAGGTGGAGAACGACTACGCCGGCAGCGTGGGCGGCCTGGCCTCCAGCCTGAGCGGGGGCCTGCTCGGCGATTTCAGCCAGCAGCGGGCGCAGGCCTACCAGGCCTACTGGGAGCACATGCCTTTTCCGAAGTCCGCGCACCCGCAGGGCGACGCCATGCGGATCTACGGCCACCTGGACTGGGGCCGGCTGGCGCGCATCCACCTGCTGGACGATCGCCAGTACCGCGACCCCCAGGTGTGCCCACGTCCAGGCCGGCTGCTGGGCGCCAGCACGGTGCCGCTGAAGGCCTGTCCCGAACTGCTGGACCCGCAGCGCAGCCTGCTGGGCGCCGCGCAGGAGCGCTGGCTGGCCGGGAACTGGAGCCTGGAGCGGCCCTGGAACCTGGTGGCCCAGCAGACGCTGATGTCACGCCTGATCTGGACCGATCCTGCCACCGGCCCGACCTACTGGACCGACGGCTGGGATGGCTACGCCCCCTCCCGCCAGCGCTTGCTGGCCACGGCGGCGCAGCGCCGGGTGCCCGGCCTGGTGGTGCTGGGCGGCGACGTGCACGCGCACTATGTCGGCGAACTCCGGGCCGACTACGACGACCCGCGCAGCCCGGTCGTGGGCGCGGAGTTCTGCGGCACCTCCATCTCCAGCCGCGGGCCGGCGCAGTCGCGCCTGGACGCGGCCCTGCCCCTGAACCCGCACCTGCTCTACGGCAATGCGCGCCATCGTGGCAGCGTGCTGTTCCGCCTGGACGCCGGCACGCTGCAGGCCGACCTGCGTGCGGTGGAGCAGCCGCGCGCGGCGCACAGCATGGTGCGCAGTGCAGCGCGCTTCGTGGTCGAAGCGCAGCGCCCGGGTCCGCAACCCGCCTGATAGGTTTTGGGTCCGGGCGGGGTTGCGAGGGTGAGGTCGTCAGGACGGACCGCTTGCGTGATCAGTCCGGCGCGCACAGGCAGTGCACCACCGCATCGAAGGGACGGCGGCGCTGGGCCAGGTCATGCAGCCAGACCATGTCCTGCCAGGCCTGGGCGCCCGCCTCGAGCAGGCCCGCGGGGCCGGCGACGCCTGCCAGACCGGGAGCGCCCAGGCCCAGGGCCTGCAGCACCGCAGCCCGCGCGCCAGCGTTGAAGAAACCCATCAACTGCTCCAGGCGCCCGGGTTCGCGCTCCATCCAGCGCAGCCGCGCATCCTCGGGCAGCTTCGCGCGCGCGGCGGCCGCCTTCAGCGCATCGGCCCAGGCGCCGTTGCGGTCGATCAGCCCGCGCTCCAGTGCCTGGGCGCCCGTCCACACCCGCCCCTGGGCCACGGCGTCGATCTTGTCGGGCGTGGTCTGGCGGGCGGCGGCCGCCTTGGCCGTGAAGTCGGTGTAGATGCGGCCGATGACCGACTGGACGAGCTGCTCGAAGCGCGGGTCCAGCGGCCGGCGCGGGTCGTAGCCGGTGGCCAGCCAGGTGGTGGCGTGGCCACCCGTGCCCACGGACAGCTTGTCCATCAGGCCCTGCGCCGTGGGCAGCATGCCGAACACGCCGATGGAGCCGGTGATGGTGGCGGCGTCGGCGATCACCTCGTCGGCGGCCAGGGCGATCCAGTAGCCGCCCGAGGCCGCCACATCGCCCATGGACACGACCACAGGCTTGCCCGCCGCGCGCGTGAGTTCGAGCTCGCGGCGGATCAACTCGGAGCCCAGGGCGCTGCCGCCCGGGGAATTCACGCGCAGCACCACGGCCTTGACGTTCTCGTCGTCGCGGGCCTTGCGGATCAGCTCGGCCGTGGAGCGACCGCCGATGCGCCCGGGCGGTTCGTCGCCCTCGCCAATCTCGCCCTCGGCCACCACCACGCCGATGGCCGGGCCGCTGGCAGCAGGTTTCAGGCGCGACAGGTACTCGCGCCAACCGATCTGCCGGAAGGTCTTGGCCTGGGTGTCCTCGGCACCCCGCTGGATCAGCAGGGCGCGCAGTTCGTCGCGGGTCTTCAGGCCGTCCACCAGCCGCGCCTGCACGGCCAGGCGCGCGATATCGCCATCCAGCGCCTGCAGGCTGCCGGGCAGGGCGGCCAGGCCCCGGACGATGGCGCCTTCGGGCAGCTTGCGCGCCTGCTCCACCCCGCGGGTGTACAGGCTCCACAAGGCGTCGTACAGGTAGGCCTCGGATTCCAGCGTCTCCTTGGAAGGCGCGCTGGCGAAGAAGGGTTCGGCCGCGTTCTTGTACTTGCCCACCCGAACCACGTTGGCACTCACGCCCACACGGTCCAGCGCCTGGCGGTAGTAGTTGCGCAGCCGGCCGTAGCCCTGCAGCGTGACGGTGCCCATGGGGTGGATGTAGACCTCGCTGGCGTGGGCGGCCAGGTAGTACTGGCGCTGGTCCAGGCGCGTGCCCCAGGCCACCACCTGCTTGCCCGCGGCCTTGAAGCGCTCCAGGGCCGCGGCCACCTCGCGCTGGGCCGACAGCCCCCCGCCCGACAGTTCTTCCGGCAGCAGCAGGGCGCGCTCGATCTTCGGGTCGCGCGCGGCGGCGTCCAGCACGGCGATCAGGTCACGCAGCCGAAGCTGCTGCTGGTCCATGCCCTGCACCTGCCGCAGCACGGCGTCGCGCCCGTCGCCGCTGCCTTGCTCCACCAGCGGGCCGGCCAGGTCCAGCACCAGCACCGTCTTGTCCGTGAGCCGTTCGGGCCCGCTCGTGAGCAGGGCCACCGGCACCCCGATCAGCAAGGCCAGCCACAGCAGGTTGAACACCGCACGACGGCTGCCGTCCACCAGATTCCACACCCTGCCCGCCCAGCGACGAAGGATCCCCTTGTTGTCTTGTGGCATGCCCAGCTCCATCAACGTTCTCGAAACCCCGATTGTGGCGATACTGCGGGCCCGTCATGGAAGCCATCCTCTCCGTCATCGCCCCGTTCTTCGCCCTGGTGCTGTGCGGCTACCTGGCCGGGCGGCAGAAGGTGCTGCCCGAGAGCGCCATTGCCGGGCTGAACAGCTTCGTCCTGTACTTCGCGCTGCCGTGCATGCTGTTCCGGTTCGGGGCGAACACGCCGGTGCTGGAACTGCTGCACCCGGGGATGTTCGGCGTGTGGCTGTTGTGCGCGCTGCTGATGGTGTTCTTCACCGTGGCCGTGACCTGGAACCGGCAGGTGCACCTCAAGGACGCCGCCTTCGGTGCGCTGGTGGCCGCCTTTCCCAACACCGGCTTCATGGGCGTGCCGCTGCTGGTGGCGCTGCTGGGGCCGGCGGCAGCAGGCCCGGCCATCTGCACCATCCTGGTGGACATCTTCATCACCAGCTCGCTGTGCATCGGCCTGGCCCAGGCTCACGATGCGTCCGGCCAGGGTGCGCGCGCGGCGGTGGTCAAGGCGCTCAAGGGCACGCTGGCCAATCCACTGCCCTGGGCCATCGCGCTGGGGGCGGCCAGCCAGGCCAGCGGCCTGCGGCTGTCCGGCCCGGCGGACACCGTGGTGCGCATGCTGGCCGATGCGGCCTCGCCCGTGGCCTTGTTCACCATCGGCGCGGTGCTGTGGCGCGCGGGACAGCATGCCCACAGCCGCACCCCGGCGGCGCTGTTCCTGCCGGTGGCCGCGCTCAAGCTGGTGCTGCACCCGTTGCTGGTGTTCTGCGCAGGCGCGGCGGCGCGCACGCTGGGCGTGCCGATCACGGGGTTTCAGATCCTGGTGCTGACGCTGGTGGCGGCCCTGCCCAGCGCGAGCAACGTTTCGCTGCTGGCCGAGCGCTACGGCGCCGACAACGGCCGCGTGGCCCGTATCATCATGGCCAGCACCGTGGCAGCCTTTGTCACCCTGTCCGGCCTGGTGTGGTGGTTCGGCGTGCGCCCGCCGGGCTGAGAGCTTGCGAAATATCCCCGCACACCCGCTCGTCCGCCCCAAACGGCCCCGCTCGTCGTTGCAAGTGCTCGCCGTAGCCCGAGCTACGGCTGTGCTTTGCGCCTGGATCGGCACCCTTTGGAACGCCCGCTCAGGCGCGCCGGAATACTTCACAAGCTCTGAGCCCCGGCAGAGCTACCGACCGCTCTGGCGCAGCAGCACCACCC
>JBJTZN010000152.1:0-18214 GCA_046087245.1 Rubrivivax sp. | reverse complement strand
CCGTGTTTGTGTGTCTGACGAGGCGTTCGTGATCTTCCCCGGCCGGCACTCAGCGCCACCGACCTCACGAGCGGTCCGCTTGATGTCGCGGGAGCAAGTCGAAGCCGTTGCAGCGAGACACCGTCGACTGATCGATGGACTCGATCGCCCGCAGTGGCCCGACAGCGAGCGCATATGTCACGGCTGTGGGCAGCGAGAGGCCTGCGGCGCCGCTGGCGAGCGCCTGGCGGGTGTGGTCCGGAGGCGCTAGAATGTCCAAAATATTCGACAAGTCTTCAGGCCAAGCTGTGGACCTCTCCAACCTGGGCACCATCATCCGCGAGCGGCGCGAGGCGCTGGGACTGACGCAGTCCCGGCTTGCGCAGCTGAGCGGGCTTTCGCGGCAGACGCTGGTCGGCCTGGAAGCGGGCGCCCTGAGCGATCTGGGATTCAACCGGGTCGCCCAGGTGCTGGCCGTGCTGGGGCTGGACCTCGATCCGCCCAGCCAGGCAGCGCGCGCTCGGAAGCGGGGCCTGTGGATGGCGGCGAAGAACGCCAGCGTGAACTACGTCCAGGAGGTGCCGCCCGACACGCTCGGCCATGCGCTGGTCAGCGGCAGCGTGCCGAAGGGCTACGCGGCCCACCTGACGCATCTGTTCGACGAGGCGCCGGTGCCCCTGGTCGTGATGGCCGTGGAGGAAGCCGCGGCGAAGGAGGGCGTTGCCGCCAAGGCTGTGTGGCGCAACGTCGCGAAGCTTGCGAAGTCACTGGGCGTGCACCGGCAGGGTCTCTGGGCGTAGTTGCACTCTGGCGGTGTCCGGGCGAAAATACACACATCGACGTACACACACGGAGTGCGACGTGGAAACGCTTACGACCAGAGTCTTCAACAACGGCAACAGCCAGGCGGTGCGCATTCCTGCGGAGTTCCGGCTCGACACCGACCGTGTGAGCATTTCTCGCAACGAGTCGGGCGATCTGGTGATCCATCCCTTGCGGGCCGAACGCGGCGCGGCGCTGCTCGATGCCCTGCGCGCCGTGGGCGAGGCGGACGTGGCCTTCATCGCAGCACTGGAGACTGAGCGGGCCCGGCAACAGCCGCTGCAGGAGCGCGAGGCACTGTGATCTATGTGCTGGACACCAACGTCCTCATCTACCTGATCAAGAACCAGCCGCCCGCCATCGCGCAACGGGTCGATGCGCTGCCGGAGAATGCCCGGCTGTGCATGTCCTTCGTGACTTGGGCCGAACTGCTGAAGGGCGCCGAGCGCAGCACTAGGAAGCCGGAGGTCCTTCGCCGGCTGGAAGCCCTGGCCCGACAAGTGGCGGTGCTGTATCCGGCGGGCCCTGCCATCTGCGAGCACTACGCCGAGCAGTTCACGCGTCTGAAGGACGCCGGCACGCCGATCGGTGCGAACGATCTGTGGATCGCCTGCCACGCTCTGGCCGAGAGCGCGACGCTGGTAACGCACAACACCCGCGAGTTCCAGCGCGTCGAAGGACTGAGAATGGAAGACTGGGTTGCTCCGGACTGAACGTTCTGGCGAGTGCGCAGATGCAGCCGTTTGAAGGCAGGGGGAGGCCTGCTACATTGGCGATGATCCTGCTCAGTGTTCGGCCAAGTGACAATCGTGCATCTGGCCCCACCTATGAAAGTTGGAGGATTCCCGATGGAGGGTCCTTTGACGGGAGATGGAGGGTGCCAGCGGGGCCGGAGCGTTATGCGACGCGGACTTAGGTGCGATTTCCATGTGATGATCGACCACATGTGAGGCTGCGTTTCCCGGCCGGGCCCCTGTTCGCTGACGGCCCGCGGCGGCGGCGGACACGGGACCATCACATTCAAGCCCGGTTGCGCAAGGCGCGCCGGGCTTGTTTGCCTTGTCGGCACAGTCAAGTGGTTTCCAGTTGTGACCGACAACCCCTTTGACGCTGCGCACGCTTTGTGCTGTGCATAGAATGGTTCATGGCTGAGCGTTCCGACGACCCCGCGCCGCCCGCGCCGAAGCTGCCCGGCGACGGCGGTCAGGGTGCGGCTGTCGTCGAACGCCAGTCCGCGCGCACCCAGCCCCCGTCCCTGTTCCAGGTCGTCATGCTCAACGACGACTACACGCCGATGGAGTTCGTCATCCGCGTGCTCCAGCAGTTCTTCCAGCACGACCTCGAGACGGCCACGCTGATCATGCTGAAGATCCACCACGAAGGGCGCGGCGTCTGCGGGGTGTACACCCGCGATGTCGCGGCCACCAAGGTCGAACTGGTGCTGTCAGCAGCACGGCGCGACCAGCACCCGCTGCAATGCATTATGGAGTCCGCATGATTGCCCAAGAACTGGAAGTCAGCCTGCACATGGCCTTTGTGGAGGCTCGGCAGCAGCGGCACGAATTCATCACGGTGGAGCACCTGCTGCTCGCCTTGCTGGACAACCCCTCCGCCGCCGAAGTGTTGCGCGCCTGCGCTGCCAGCATCGAGGATCTGCGCAAGAGCCTGGTCGCCTTCATCAAGGAAAACACGCCCACGGTCTCGGGCACCGAAGAGGTGGACACGCAGCCCACTCTGGGCTTTCAGCGGGTGATCCAGCGCGCCATCATGCACGTGCAGTCCACGGGCAGCGGCAAGAAGGAGGTCACCGGCGCCAACGTGCTGGTGGCCATCTTCGGCGAGAAGGACTCCCACGCCGTGTACTACCTGCACCAGCAGGGCGTGACCCGTCTGGACGTGGTGAACTTCATCGCCCACGGCATCAAGAAGTCCGATCCGCCCGAGCCCTCGAAGTCCGGCGATGGTCCAGCCCAGGAGGGCGGCGAGAAGGAAGAGGCTTCGGACGGCAAGGCCACACCGCTGGACCAGTTCACGCAGAACCTCAACCAACTCGCGCGCGACGGCAAGATCGATCCCCTGATCGGACGTGAACACGAGGTCGAGCGGGTGATCCAGGTGCTGTGCCGGCGCCGCAAGAACAACCCCTTGCTGGTGGGCGAAGCCGGCGTGGGCAAGACGGCCATCGCCGAGGGCCTGGCCTGGCGCATCACGCAGGGCGATGTGCCGGAGATCCTGTCGGCTTCCACGGTCTACTCACTGGACATGGGCGCGCTGCTGGCGGGCACCAAGTACCGCGGCGACTTCGAGCAGCGTCTGAAGGGCGTGCTCAAGCAACTGAAGGATCAACCCAACGCGGTACTGTTCATCGATGAAATCCATACCCTGATCGGTGCGGGTGCAGCCTCGGGCGGTACCCTGGATGCGAGCAACCTTCTCAAGCCCGCGCTGTCCAGCGGAGCCATGAAGTGCATAGGTGCCACCACCTTCACCGAATACCGGGGCGTTTTCGAGAAGGACGCCGCCTTGTCCAGGCGCTTCCAGAAGATCGACGTGGTGGAGCCCTCCGTCGAGCAGACGGTGGAGATCCTCAAGGGGCTGAAGTCGCGCTTCGAGGATCACCACGGCATCAAGTACGCGCTGGGCGCGCTGCAGGCCGCGGCCGAACTGTCGGCCAAGTACATCAACGACCGCCACCTGCCTGACAAGGCCATTGACGTCATTGACGAGGCGGGGGCCGCGCAGCGCATCCTGCCCAAGACCAAGCAAAAGAAGACCATCACGCGATCCGAGGTGGAGGACATCGTGGCCAAGATTGCCCGCATCCCGCCGGCCAGCGTATCCAGTGACGACCGAAAGCAATTGAAGACCCTGGACCGCGACCTCAAGAGCGTGGTCTTCGGCCAGGAGCCCGCCATCGACGCGCTGGCCGCGGCCATCAAGATGGCCCGCTCGGGCCTGGGGAAGCCGGAAAAGCCCATAGGCTCCTTCCTCTTCAGCGGGCCTACGGGCGTGGGCAAGACCGAGGTTGCCAAGCAACTGGCGTACATCCTGGGTATCGAGATGATCCGCTTCGACATGTCGGAGTACATGGAGCGGCACGCGGTCAGCCGCTTGATTGGCGCGCCCCCGGGGTACGTGGGCTTCGACCAGGGCGGCCTGCTGACGGAGGCGGTGACCAAGAAGCCGCACGCCGTGCTGTTGCTTGACGAGATCGAGAAGGCCCACCCGGACGTGTTCAACGTGCTGCTTCAGGTCATGGACCATGGCTCGCTGACCGACAACAACGGCCGCAAGGCGGACTTCCGCAACGTGATCCTCATCATGACCACGAATGCCGGCGCCGAAACCATGAACCGGGCCACCATCGGCTTTACCAACAAGCGCGAACAAGGCGATGAGATGGCCGACATCAAGCGCCTGTTCACGCCGGAGTTCCGCAACCGCCTGGATGCCATCGTGAACTTCCGCGCTCTGGACGAAGAGATCATCCTGCGGGTGGTGGACAAGTTCCTGCTGCAACTGGAAAGCCAGTTGGGCGAGAAGAAGGTCGATGTGACCTTCAGTGATGCCCTGCGGCGTCACCTGGCCAAGACCGGTTTCGATCCCCTCATGGGCGCCCGGCCCATGCAGCGTCTGATCCAGGACACCATCCGTCGCGCCCTGGCCGATGAACTGCTTTTCGGCCGTCTGGTCGACGGCGGCCGGCTGAAGGTGGATGTGGACGATGCGGGCAAGGTGCTGCTGGACATCCGGCCTCCGAGGAAGAGCGACCGTTCCAAGGCCGAGCCTGCCACCGTGTGAACGCTCCCGGCACCGGCGCTGCCCGTGCCGGTGCCGGTGCGGGCCGTGCGAGGGGCGCGGACGAAGTTGCTGCAGTCCGACGAGCCCTGTTCAGGCGGGCGTCGACCCCGCCCCCGTCGCGGAGTGGGGGGTAGCCATCTCAGACCCGTGCAGGCGGTCGAGCGGGTCCTGCCCGAAGTAGCGTCGGAGCAGGTCATACATCGCAGGATGCTCGGCATGCAAGGCCTGGGGCGCCACGAAGAAGACCTCGCTGGTCACGGCGAAGAACTCATCCGCAGACTGCGCTGCGTAGGGGTCGACGGTCGTGGCCTGGCCTGATTCCACGGCTGCACAGAAGGCCTCATAGGCAACGGCCAGGGTGTGCTGCCAATTGCGCCGCTCCAGGCCGGTGGGCAGCAGGGGCACGCCATCGGCAATGCCGTCGGCCATGTCCAGCACGTGGGCGAACTCATGGATCACCACGTTGTATCCCTGCGTGGCCTTTGCGCCCGCGGACCGGACATCCCGCCAGGACAGCATCACGGGCCCGCCGTGGACCGCCTCTCCGGACAGTGTCTCCTCGAACTCGTGCACCACGCCGTCGTCGTCGGCGAACGTCCTGCGCGCCTTGGCCAGCCCCGGGTGCACGACGATGCCGACGAAACCCGCGTAGGTCTGCAGTCCCAGGCGCAGCACCGGCAGGCAGGCCTGCGCGGCGATGGCCACGGCCATGTCATCGGTAACCACCAGACCATGGGCGCCCGTGAATTCCTTGCGGTCCAGGAAGAGGCTGGTCAGGCGTCGCAAGTCGGCTTCGTCAGCCGTACCCGCGCGGGGCAGGAAGGGAAAGCGCTTGAGCGTGCGGCGCCACAGCGGATCGGGGATGGCCTTGCGGGCCACCGCGGCGTCTTCGCGCCGCTGACGCAGTCGTTGCAGCAGTCGCAACCACATGGTCGAAGGGTCGTGGTCCGTCCGGTCAGCGCCGGGTGCAGGCGCGGGCCTCTTGCACAGGGCGCCTCGTCAAACCCGCCGCATCCAGGCGCAGCACCTCCGCGCGGACGGGCTCGCCGTCCAGGTCCCAGTCGCTGAGCACGCTGCGTGCGGCCGTGGCGCCCCAGGCTTCATCGCCAGGCCGGTGGGTGTGGCCGTGGATGAGCGTACGGGCACCCGCTTCGTTCAGCCAGCGCAGTCCCGCCTGGCGGTCCACATCCGCCCATAGCGCGGGGTCAGGGGCCGCCTTCTTGCGCAAGCGGCTCTGGCTGCGGATGTCGCCAGCGATGGCCCATCGCTGCGCGAAGGGGAGTTGCAGGAAGTCCTGCTGCCAGTGCGGCGCGCGCACCAGGGCGCGGAAAGCCTGGTACTCCACGTCCTCCAGGCACAAGGCGTCGCCATGCGTCAGCAGCCAGCGGCTTCCGAAGGCGCTCAGGCAGGTCGGGTCGTGCAAGGGGTGCAGCCCCGCGGCTGCGCGAAATTCCGGACCCACGAGAAAGTCCCGGTTGCCGGGCATGAACCCCAGCCACAGGCGCGGGACCTGGGCGCTGAGTGCCTGCACGCAGGCGTGCTCGAAATCACGCAAGCGTTGGTCATCGCCAATCCAGACTTCGAACAGATCGCCCAGGATGAGCACGGCGTCCGCGTCCGTCGACTGCAGGAATCGCGCGAAAGCCCCGAACGTGCGCGGAAGGGCCTCGCACAGATGCAGATCCGACACCACGTCGATCGCCCTCCACTGGGCCGGCGCGTCAAAGTGGGCGATCTCGGTCACGTCCTGGGCTCGCAGCTTGGCCGCAATGTTTCAGGGCAGGGCGGCCTGATTGAGCGATGCAGGCGCTGGCTCAGGCCAGTTCCACAGCCTTGTCAATGGTGACCTGCTCCACGGGAACGTCATCATGGAAGCCGCGCCGTCCCGTCTTCACGGCTTCGATCCGGTCCACCACGTCCTGGCCCTGGACCACCCGACCGAAGACGGCGTATCCCCACCCCTGGGCGTTGGCGGCGCGGAAGTTCAGGAAGGCGTTGTCCGCCGCATTGATGAAGAACTGTGCGGTTGCGCTGTGGGGATCGGAGGTGCGCGCCATCGCCACGGTGTACTTGTCGTTGAGCAGTCCGTTTTCGGCTTCGTTGGTGATGGGCTCGCGCGTGCTCCTTTGCTTCATGTCGCCGTCCATGCCGCCGCCCTGCACCATGAAGCCCTTGATCACGCGGTGGAACACGGTGCCGTCGTAGTGTCCGGACTTCACATAGGCCAGGAAGTTCTCCACGCTCAGCGGTGCCTTGACATCGTCGAGTTCAAGGCGGATCACACCAGCGGAGGTGTGCAGTTCAACAGTCTTGGCCATGTCAGTTCTCCAAAGTAGCCTTGCGGATGAAGATGGGGGTGATCGGGACGTTCTGGTGCGGGCCGCGCGCGGCGGTGGGTACGGCCTTGATGCGGTCCACCACCTCCATGCCTGCCACCACCTTGCCGAAGACGGCGTAGCCATTCCCGTCCCGCGCGTTGGCGGCGTCCAGGAAGGGGTTGTCACGTACGTTGATGAAGAACTGTGCCGTGGCGGAATCCGGCGCCATGGTGCGGGCCATGGCCACCGTGCCGCGCAGATTGGTCAGGCCATTGCGCGATTCCAGCGGTATGGGCGCCCGGGTCGCCTTCTCGATCATGCCGGCTTGCATGCCCCCGCCCTGGATCATGAAGTTGTCGATGACGCGGTGGAAGATCGTGCCGTCGTAGTGGCCCGAGCGCAGGTACTGGATGAAATTGTCGACGGTACGCGGGGCCTTGTCGCGGTCGAGTTCGAGGGTGATGTCACCCTGGCTGGTTGCCAGCACCACTCTTTGCGCCCAGGCTGTGCACGGCAGGGCAGTACACACAGCCACCGCTGCGAGCACGATGGGGCGGCGCCACAGCGAGGAAAGTCTGGACATGTGTGGCGGCTCCATTCAGGCAAGGAGGTGGGGACAGGCAAGGGGGAGCAACGAAGCGGGAGTCGAGCGTGCAGCGCTATCGCCACAGGCGCATGGGCAAAGACGGGTCGGCATCGCACGCTGGCTGAGCGCGAGAGTCTAGCCGCAGCCCACCGCTATACTCGTTTTGACCGGGGCCTGTGTGCCCCTGCCATCCCCGCTTCTGCCGCCATGGCTGCCCCCCGTGATGGCCCTGTCCGGGCTTGGTGCCGTGGTTGCATGGAGTGTTCCTGCGTATGAGCCTTCACGTCCACAATTCCCTGACGCGGCGCGTCGAGCCGTTCCACTCCATCGAGCCCGGTCATGTGCGGATGTATGTCTGCGGCATGACGGTCTACGACCTCTGCCACGTGGGCCACGCACGCATGATGATGGCGTTTGACGTGGTGTACCGTTGGCTGCGTGCGAGCGGCTGGCGGGTGACCTATGTACGCAACATCACCGACATCGAGGACAAGATCATCCGACGCGCGGTAGAGCGCGGCATCTCCATACGGCAACTCACCGATGAAATGATCGCCGCGATGCGCGAGGACATCGGTGCCCTGGGCATCGAAGCGCCTACGCACGAACCGAGGGCGACGGACTTCGTGCCGCAGATGCTGTCGATGATCGGCTCGCTGCGTGACAGAGGGCTGGCCTACGTCGGCTCGGGCGGAGACGTCAATTTCGCGGTGCGGCGTTTTCCGGGCTATGGTCGCCTGTCGGGCAAGTCCCTGGACGAACTGCGCGCTGGCGAGCGTGTGGCGGTGGCTGACGGCAAGGAAGACCCGCTGGACTTCGTGTTGTGGAAGGCTGCGAAGGCCGATGAGCCTGATGACGCCCGGTGGGAGAGCCCCTTCGGTCCAGGGCGCCCCGGCTGGCATATCGAGTGCTCGGCCATGAGCCGTGCCCTCCTGGGCGACTGCTTCGACATTCACGGCGGGGGTCTGGACCTGCAGTTCCCCCATCACGAGAACGAGATCGCCCAGAGTGAAGGGGCCACTGGCAAGCCCTTTGTGCGCTACTGGCTGCACAACGGCTTCCTCAACGTCGACAACGAGAAGATGTCCAAGTCCCTGGGCAACTTCTTCACCATCCGCGAGGTGCTGCAGCGCTATGACGGCGAGACCTTGAGGTTGCTGATGCTGCGCACGCATTACAGAAGCCCTTTCAACTTCAGCGACGTCCACGTGGAGGACGCGCGCAGCGCGCTGCGCCGGCTCTACGGCGCCTTGGACTCGGTACCGGCCATGGAGGGCCGGCCGATGGACTGGACCGTCGGCGCCGCAGCCCCCTTTCGCGCGGCCATGGACGACGACTTCAACACGCCGGGGGCGCTGGCGGTGCTGTTCGACCTGGCTTCCGAGGTTCACCGCACGCGCGATGTGGCACTGGCCAGCCAACTCAAATCGCTGGGCGGTGTGTTGGGCTTGTTGCAGCAGGAGCCGCGCCAGTTCCTCCAGTCGGCCCCGGGCCAGGGCGGTTCCGGCCTGAATGTCCAGGACATCGAGCAACGCATCCAGGCCAGGGCAGCGGCCAAGAAAGCGCGGGACTTCGCCACGGCCGATGCCATCCGTTCGGAGTTGTCTCGCATGGGGGTGGAATTGAAGGACTCGCCGCAGGGCACGACCTGGGTGCGGGCGTGAGCCCTGCACGCGTTTGAGCCCATGTCCGCCTGGGAAGCACGCAGTTGCAGAGTCCGACCTTGAGCACGCCAGCCGTCCAGACCCGGGGGGTAGCCTGGGACACGCCCGTGTCGGCGCCATATTGGGACTCGGCCTGCAGGCATCTCAAGCGCAGCGACCGCGTGATGAAGCGGCTCATTCCGCGCTTTGGCGACGCACGGCTGCAAAGCCGCGGCGACGCCTTCACCACCCTGTCGCGCTCCGTGGTGGGGCAGCAGATCTCGGTCAAGGCCGCCCAGTCTGTATGGAATCGCCTGTGTGGCCTGGTCTGCCCGCAGGGTGGGCCGCTGCTGCCCGCCGAACTGGGACGGTTGGAGGTGCTTGCCTTGCGCTCGGCCGGGTTGTCGGCGCGCAAGGCGGAGTACCTGCTGGATCTGGCCAGCCACTTCACGCAGGGCAGGGTCCATGTGGGACTGTGGGACTCGATGCCTGACGAAGCGATCATCGAGGAGCTGGTGGCCATCAGGGGCATAGGCCGCTGGACGGCGGAAATGTTCCTCATCTTCCACCTCCTGCGGCCCGATGTTCTGCCGCTGGACGACCTGGGCTTGATCAAGGGGATCAGCCTGAACTATTTCAGCGGTGAGACCGTATCACGCGCCGAGGCGCGGGAGGTGGCTGAGGCCTGGGCGCCGTACCGGTCGGTGGCCACCTGGTATCTCTGGCGCAGCCTGGATCCTCTGCCGGTAGACTATTGACGTCCAGCCCTTGGCAGTCAGCCCTCCATCGATGAGCAAGAAGCATTTCCTCGAGTTCGAGCAGCCCATCGCCGAACTCGAAAGCCGGATCGATGAACTGCGTTATGTGCAGAACGAATCCGCTGTCGACATCTCCGACGAGATCGACCGCCTGAGCCAGAAGAGCCAGCAGCTCACCAAGGACATCTACGCCAACCTGTCGCCCTGGCAGGTCACACAGATTGCGCGTCATCCCTTGCGCCCCTACACGCTGGATTACGTGCGGGAAGTCTTCAGCGACTTCCAGGAACTGCATGGCGACCGGGCATTCGCCGATGACCTCTCCATCGTGGGCGGGCTGGCCCGATTCAACGGGCAGCCTTGCATGGTGCTGGGGCATCAGAAGGGGCGTGACACCAAGGAGCGTGGGTTGCGCAACTTCGGCATGTCCCGACCAGAGGGTTACCGCAAGGCGCTGCGACTGATGAAGCTGGCCGAGAAGTTCAGGCTTCCAGTCTTCACCTTTGTGGACACCCCAGGCGCCTACCCGGGCATCGGTGCGGAGGAGCGCGGCCAGAGCGAGGCGATCGGACGCAACATCTTCGAGATGGCCCAGCTCGAAGTACCCATCGTCACCACCATCATCGGCGAGGGCGGTTCCGGCGGCGCGCTGGCCATCAGCGTGGCTGACCAGGTGCTGATGCTCCAGTACTCGGTCTACTCCGTGATCTCGCCGGAAGGCTGTGCATCCATCCTGTGGAAGACCGCCGAGCGCGCGCCCGATGCTGCCGAGGCCCTGGGCATCACCGCCCATCGGCTCAAGGCACTGGGCGTGATCGACAAGATCGTGAGCGAGCCCGTCGGGGGAGCCCACCGCCATGTCAAGCAGATGGCCTCCCAGCTCAAGCGCGCCCTGAACGATGCCCTTCGCCAGGTGTCCGACCTGAAGACCAAGGACTTGCTGCTGCGCCGTTATGAACGCCTGCAGTCCTACGGCCGCTTCACCGACACGCGGGAACGTTGAGCCCCTGGTGACCGGTTCGGCTCAGCCTCGTCTGGGCGTGGCGGTCAGCGGGGGCCGCGATTCGCTGGCGTTGCTGCATGCCGCCAGCCGCGCCGCGGCGTCCGCTGATGGCATCGAAGTGTGGGCCTTGCATGTGCACCACGGCTTGGTACCACAGGCCGATGATTGGTGGAGTGCACTGCAGCGGCAGTGCGGGCGCTGGGCCCGGCGCGGGCTGCCGGTGCGCTTTGCGGGCGAGCGCCTCCAAGGCTCCCCCGCGGCGGGCCAAAGCGTCGAGGCCTGGGCGAGGGTGGGGCGCTATGACGCGCTGACCCGCATGGCACATGAACGGCACATCGGCCTGGTCCTGCTGGGCCAGCACAGGTGCGATCAAGCCGAGACGGTGCTGCTGCAGGCCTTGCGCTCGGGTGGCCCTGCGGGTCTTTCGGCCATGCCACGGACGATCCGGCGCGATGGCATCGAGTGGGTCCGACCCTGGCTCGACAAGCCGCGTTCCGCCATCGAGGCCTATGTCAGACGCCACCGCCTGCGTTACGTGGATGATCCGAGCAACGAGGATGTGCGATTGGCCCGCAATCGGCTGCGCCATCAGGTCTGGACGGCGCTGGCGGATGCGTTTCCTCAGGCGGAAGTGGCCCTGGCCGGTACGGCGCGGCGCATGCAAGAGGCCGCGGCCTGCAACGCGGAACTGGCAACACTGGACATCGCGGCCTGTGTGGATGACGCAGGTGCTCTGGATTTGCTGGCCTGGGGCCGCTTGTCCAGCGCCAGGCGCGCCAACCTTCTGCGCCACTGGAGCGCCCGCTGGAGCCCCGCCGGGATGCCCGAAACACTGATCGCGCGTCTGGTGGATGAAGCAGTGGGTGCACGCAACGGCAGCCGCTGGCCCCTGCCTGGCGGCCGGATCGATCGCGTCAAGGGACGGCTCGTCCTGCGCCTGGGCGACGTCCAGGTCGTGCCGAGCCGCTGCAGATAAACTCCGGCGCTTTGCGCGCCAATTGAACAGCGTCTGCAACGGCGCCACAGTCTTCCCATGGCCTTGATCGTCCACAAGTATGGCGGAACCTCGATGGGTTCCACTGAACGGATCCGTAACGTCGCCCAACGCGTGGCCAAATGGGCCCGCGCAGGGCACCAGATGGTGGTGGTGCCGTCGGCCATGAGCGGGGAAACCAACCGCCTGCTGGGTCTGGCCAAGGAATTGATGCCCGACCCGCGGGAGCCCCAGGCCCTGAGGGAACTCGACATGATCGCCAGCACGGGCGAGCAGGTGTCGGTGGGGCTTCTGGCGCTGGCGCTGCAGGCCATGGGCCAGGATGCCGTCAGCTACACGGGCTGGCAGGTGCCGGTCAAGACCGACGCCGCTTACACCAAGGCGCGCATCACCGCCATCGACGATGCCCGCATCCGAGCCGACCTGCAGCAAGGCAAGGTGGTGATCGTCACCGGTTTCCAGGGCATCGACGGTGAGGGCCACATCACCACGCTGGGCCGCGGCGGCAGCGACACCTCGGCCGTGGCCGTGGCCGCAGCCATGAAGGCTGATGAATGCCTGATCTACACGGACGTCGATGGCGTGTACACCACCGACCCGCGGGTTGTGCCCGAAGCACGACGCATGGCCACGATCAGCTTCGAAGAGATGCTGGAGATGGCCAGCCTGGGCTCCAAGGTGTTGCAGATCCGCTCGGTGGAGTTCGCGGGCAAGTACCGGGTACCGCTGCGGGTGCTTTCAAGCTTCACCCCGTGGGACATCGATCTGGGCGAGGAGGCCCGCTCGGGCACGCTGATCACTTTCGAAGAGGATGAAAAGATGGAACAGGCCGTCGTATCCGGCATCGCATTCAACCGCGACGAGGCCAAGGTCACCGTACTGGGTGTGCCGGACAAGCCTGGCGTGGCCTACCAGATCCTCGGCGCAGTGGCAGACGCCAACATCGACGTGGATGTGATCATCCAGAACGTGTCGCACGACGGACGCACCGACTTCTCTTTCACCGTGCACCGCAACGAGTACGCCCGGGTCATGGACCTGCTCAAGGGGCAGGTGGTGCCCTCCATGGGTGCTGTCGCCGTCACGGGCGACCCCAGGATCTGCAAGGTCAGCATCGTGGGCATTGGCATGAAGAGCCATGCCGGCGTGGCAGCCAGGATGTTTCGCACCCTCAGCGAGGAAGGCATCAACATCCAGATGATCTCCACCAGCGAGATCAAGACCAGCGTGGTGATCGACGAGAAATACATGGAACTGGCGGTGCGCGCGCTGCATCGGGCCTTCGACCTCGATGCGGACGACGCTTGAACTAGAATCCGACTGATTGCGGAGTCGTGACCGAGTGGCCGAAGGTGCTCCCCTGCTAAGGGAGTATGTGGGCAAAACCTGCATCGAGGGTTCGAATCCCTCCGACTCCGCCAGAACAAGACCTTCGAACCTGCTGAGCGGGCTTCGAGGGCGCCCGGAGCCCCGAACCATGCGGGGCTTTGCGTTGTGGGCTCCTGACTGCGTCTTCTGCCAGCGGAGCCGAGAGGGCGTCTGAGACAGGCTTTGTCTCAGGACCTCCTGACTTTTGAGGGGTCGGTACGGGGCCGATTGAGAGTGATGCCGTGTTACTGGAGTCGGCGGTGTTGCGCTCGTAGCGCCCCGGCTCAGTTCCCCAAAGTGAGTACGTCGACAAGGGATCGCGCCACCACGTACCGCGCCGGGTTCTCACTCACGGCCAGGGCCTTGAAGTGCGCCTTGCCGCACTCGATCTTGGCGCTCTCCTTGTTGCGCAGGTCGTCGGTGAACAGGCTGCTCTTGGTCTCGACCACGAAGTACAGGCGCCGGGTGCCATCCTTGTTCACCAGCACGGCCCAGTCAGGGTTGTAGTTGCCCAGCGGGGTGGGCACTTTGAACCAGCCGGGCAGCTTGGCGTACAGCACCACGTCGTCGTCCTTCTCCAAGGCGTCGGCGAAGTCGCGCTCGGTGGCCGAGTCATAGACCACGTGCTCGTAGATCGAGCGCATGGTGTCGCGCAGCATGTTGGTCAGGTAGCCGGCCAGCTCCTCGGTCTCGAACAGCTCCTGGGCCCAGACGGCGTCGTCGCCCAGGCGTTGGTAGCAGATGCCGTCCACCAGGGCCATGCGCTTGCAGCGGTTGATGATTTCGGCCGCCTGCTCGATGAACTGTTGCGGGTTGCGCTTGAAGTCGGCCAGGCGCTCGCACTCGGTCAGGATCTTGACCAGGGTCCGCCGAGTCAGCTGCGTGCGGTCTTGAAGGTCGGTCAGCAGGTCGGGCAGCTCGATGTCGGCCTCGTCCAGCGTCACGGTGTAGGCACCTTCCTTCTCGCGCGCCTCCACACCGACCTTGCCGATGCCGATCTCCGCCTTGCGCCACTGCAGCCGGGCGCGGGCGATGTGCAGGTCACGGGTCAGCGCGGCCGTGCAGTCGCGGATGAGCTTGTCGTTGTCGAACTGCACGCGGTACGTGGTCTTGTGCTTGATGCGGTCCCACAGCGCCTTGAAGTCCTGGCTCAGCGTCACGGCCTTGCCATCGGCGCCCTTGCGCAGCGGCACGGTCTCGCGGTCGTCGCGGTTTTTCACCTCCACGCGGCCGGTCACCTTGCGCAGCAGCTCGGCCACCTGGCCTCGGTAGGGCTCGAAAGCCTCCGGCAGTGCGAGCTTGCCGTCCTTCAGCGCGATCTTCAGCGAGTCCTGCACCTTGCCCTTGGCGTCGATGTGTCCAGCAGCGCGCAGGTGGTCCCACAGGGCCTTGGACTGGTCCACGCCCAGCGGGGCCACCTTGCCGTCGGGCGTGGTGATGGCGATGGTGGCGAACCGGTGCTGCTCGACGATGCCGAAGCGGATGCCCGTGTCGGCCTCGATCTCCTTCTGCAGCTGGTCGGCGAACTCCTGATACGACTCGGTGGCGATCACCGTCAGCCGGTTCACGTCGTGCCCGTAGACGCGCTGCCCGTCCTGGTCAACGCACAGGCGCAGGCCCCGGCCCAGGGTCTGACGGCGCTCGCGCTCGCTGCCCATCTCGCGCAGGGCGCAGATCTGGAAGACGTTGGGGTTGTCCCATCCTTCCTTCAGGGCCGAGTGGGAGAAGATGAACTTCAGCGGCGTGCTGAAGGTCAGCAGCTTCTCCTTCTCCTTCATGATGAGGTTGTAGCCGCGCTCGGCGTCGGCGCGACTGGCCTCGTTCTTCAGGCCACCTTCCTTGTCCAGCTCGGGGTCGGCCCAGCGGCCCTTCTTGTCGATGGAGAAGTAGCCGTCGTGCACCGCGGCGGCTTCCTGGGCCAGATCCCCAGCATCAGGACTGGCGAACAGGCTCTGGAAGGCCGGCAGCTTTGCCGCGCGCCGATACTCTTCCTCGAAGATTCGGGCGTAGTCGCCCTTCACCGGGTTGCCGTCCTTGTCGTACTGACGGTAGCGCGCCACCGACTCGATGAAGAACAGCGACAGCACCTTGATGCCCTTGGGCCGCAGCAGCTTCTCCTTCTCCAGGTGCTCCTTGATGGTCCGCCGGATCATCTCGCGCTGCACGGCCAGGGCATCGACCTCGCCGTGGGCCTGCCCCAGGGCCAGCGGGACCTCTCCGCCGGGGTAGCGCAGCTCCATGAACTCTTCGCCCTTGGCGGTGTTGATCTCACCGACGCGGAAGTCGGCGTACACCGCCCGCTTGGCCAGCTGCTCCAGGTCGTCGCCGTCGTTGACGGTCAGCACCTGCGGCTTGGCGCCGCTGGCCGTCTGCACGTGCAGCTCCACCTTGGCCGAGATACCCCTCTTGTTGCTCACCTCCAGCAGGCGCACGTAGGGCTTGTTGAAGGCGTCCTCGATGGTGGCCGCTGCCACCTCAATCTGCTTGACCAGCTTGCGCTCGTAGGCATCCACGGCGTCCAGCCGGTACACCATGTGGTGCTTGTTGGCGTGGGTGGCCGAGTAGCGCAGGGTGCAAAGCGGGTTCATCGCGTCCAGCGCGGCCTTGCCGGCGCCGCTAAGGCCGCCGTCCACGCTCTGCGGCTCGTCCACGATGACGATGGGCCGCGTGGCGCGAATCAGGTCGATGGGCTTCTCGCCGCCGGTCTTCTCGCTGTCCTTGTAGAGGTTGTTCACCTCCTTCTTGTTGATGGCGCCCACCGTCACCACCATGATTTGGATCGTTGCGCTGGTGGCGAAGTTGCGTACCTGGCCCAGCTTGCTGGAGTCGTACAGGAAGAAGTCCACCGGCACGCCGGTATACATGCTCTTGAAGTGCTCCTCGGTGATCTGTAGCGACTTGTAGACGCCTTCCTTGATGGCCACCGACGGCACCACGATGACGAACTTGGTGAATCCGTAGCGCTTGTTCAGCTCGAAGACAGTGCGCAGGTAGACGTAGGTCTTGCCGGTGCCGGTCTCCATCTCCACCGTGAAGTCGCCAGATGCCAGCGTGCTGGACGGCGCCAGACCGTTGCGCAGCTGCACGCTGCGCAGGTTGTCCAGCAGCTGGTCATCCACCAGGGTCAAGCGGTTGCCCAGCCCTTTGTCGGTGTCGGCCACGCCCAGCGTCAGCTGCTGGTCGGGCAACTTCATCGTGACGGTGAACTCGTGCGGCAGATCTCCTGGCCACGGAAGAGGTCGCAGACCGACTCAATGGCCTGGAGCTGGTAGTCCAGGTTGGGTTCGAAGTGAAGTTTCATCGGCGATTCGTCAGTGCAACCAGCCTTTGGCCTGCAACCTGTCCAGGGCAATCGCGATCTGTCGCGGGGTGAACTGGCGCTTGCGCTCGTTCCAGTTGTGGATGTGGTTCACCACGTCAGCCACCTCCAATCCCGAACCGCCCTGCGTCACCACCCAATGAACCGTGGCCAGGAGTTCAAGGCCATAGGGTGACTCGAAGCCCTCAACCAGTGCGCCAACTTGGGCCAGTCGTCCGCGCGTGTCGTCGTGGTCACTCAGGAACTGCGCAGCTTCGCTTTCTGCGCCAGGAACCAGAGTTAGAGGCTTGTCGGGCGCATCACCGCCATCGGCGTAACCCGCGACCATGTGCCCCTCGATCTTCTTCAAGACGTGGCGGAGGTTCTCCCCGTAGGGACCGTACGGTCCCTTGACGTAGTTCAGGCGTAGGGGCTCGCCGGCCGCCTGCATGAAGTACATCAGCTTGTGGACCTCCAGCAGGGTGACGCTGGGGTCGAGCAGCCCGCGGATGTATCGCGACATCAGCTCGATGAGAGCCGCGCGCCCTGGTGTCATCTTCGGGACTTCACGTTGGTGCTGCATGCTGTCGGCCTGGGGCGCTCCCTTGGGCTCGAAGATGCGGACGTGCACGTCCGGTAAGCCAGCTAGCGCGGCCTCAATTCGTGGGCGCACGTCATCCCACTCCAGTCCACCCAAACCGCTGCCGAGCGGCGGGATGGCTACGGATGTGATGCCGCGCTTCTGGATCTCCGCCACGAGCGCAGTCAGACCAGACTCGATGTCCTGAATGCGGCTCTTGCCACGCCAGTGACGTTTGGTCGGGAAGTTGATGATGTAGCGCGGGTTCGTCAGATGGCCTGTCTCGAAGACGAACATGCGGCCCGGCTGCACTTCTTCGCGCAGGCAGGCGGCCTCGTACGCTTTGAAGTTCTCTGGCCAAGCATTCTTGAACTGCAGGGCAATGCCTCGGCCCATGATGCCGACGCAGTTGACGGTGTTGACGATGGCTTCGGAGTCATCCTTGAGGATGTCGCCGCTGGTCAGTTCGATCATGGTGGTCTCCTGTCTAGTAGTACCAAGCGGGCAGGATTTGCACCGGCGGGCGATGTCCGCCGACAGGCAAAGTCTGAGCCACCTGGGTTGCGATCGGCTGAGAAAGCACGCCGATCCGTTCCACCAAGTGCCAGGGGAAGCTGTGCTCTAGCAGGAATTCTGCCTGCTTGGCCTCCCGGCATGCGCTCCAATTTCGGGCCGCCACGGCGTCCCAATCCACATCCCCCAGCCTGGCCAGATCGGCGCGGTCCTCAAAGTAGCGGGAACCAGCGTTCGACAGCGTGAAAGCCCAGCGTCGGGGCTGCGCGTTGGCCCAGGCCACCGTGGCGTGCAGATCGGCCTCCAAATGGATGATTGGGCCTTGGCCGCCCTTGAAAGCGAGGTCAGCGTTCTGCCGATGGATCAAAAACAACATGACCGAGCGCGGGCAGAAGTAGAAGGGCACGCATTGCCCGACGTACAGACCCGGGTGACTGTTCAGTCGCAACTCCTGCAAACGGCGTTGCTTGATGTGGTTCATCCCGATGACGGTGCCGGGCGCAGCGGCCTGCACGACTGCCGCATCTGACAGGAGCCCGCCTGCGGCAACG
>JBJTZN010000151.1:0-40108 GCA_046087245.1 Rubrivivax sp. | reverse complement strand
CGCCGGCCGATCAGGCGGATCATGTGCGCACCTCTGAAGGAACCGCCGTGCCCGGCATGCGGCCTTGCACGCCGTCCAGCACCGCCTGCAGCGGGGCAGCCCAGCCGACGATGCCCCCTTGCGCCACGATCATCTCGACGGTGGCCGCCTTGAATTCGGGAAAGTAGCTGGCCGTGGCCTCTTCCACCAGCAGTCCGTCGTAGCCGCGGTCGTTGGCCTCGCGCATGGTGGTCTGCACGCAGACCTCAGTGGTGACGCCTGCGAACACCAGATGTGTGACACCGAGTCGTAGCAAGGTGCCCTGCAGATCGGTGCCGTGGAAGGCCCCCTTGCCGGGCTTGTCGATCACGGTCTCGCCAGGCAGCGGCGCGAGTTCGGGCACGATCTCGCAGCCGGGTTCGCCGCGCACCAGCAGGCGTCCCATGGGCCCGGGGTCGCCGATGCGCAGCCGGGGCTGGCCGCGTTCGCGTTTGGCGCGCGGACAGTCCGACAGGTCCGGCCGGTGCGATTCACGGGTGTGCACCACCGGCCAGCCGTGCTCGCGCCAGGCCTGCAGCAGCGCCCGCGTCGGCGCCACGGCGGCGCGCAGCAGCGACACGTCATTGCCCAGCGACTCGCCGAAGCCCCCAGGCTCGATGAAGTCCCGCTGCATGTCGATGACGATCAGTGCAGTGCGCCCCGGCGGCAACTCGAAAGCGAAGGGGCGGGCGGGGATGGTGATGGCGCTCATGGGGCGGCCTCCGCAGCACCTGCCCCACCGCCCATGAAGCGGCCGATCTCCAGCCGGTCGTTGCCCTGGGCGGCGCAGCTGTGGACGATGCGGCCATGGCTCATCACCACGATGCGGTCGGCCAGATGCAGCAGTTCGTCCAGGTCCTCGCCCACCATGAGCACCGCCGCCCCGCGGGCGCGGGCATGGCGCAGCCGCTGGTGCACCTCCGCCACGGCCGTGAAGTCCAGGCCGAAGCTCGGGTTGCTGACCAGCAGCAGGCTGGCGTCGTCCGACAGCTCCCGCGCCAGCACCGCGCGCTGCACGTTGCCGCCGGACAAGGAACTGATCGGCGACTGCTCGCTGCGCGTGCGCACCCGGAAGGCCTGCACCAGTTCGCGTGCGCATTGCCGCACCGCACCCCTGCGGCGCCAGCCGGCCCAGGCGAACGGGGCCTCGTCAAAGCGGCGCAGCGCCATGTTCTCGGCCACGCTCATGCCGGGCACGCAGGCGTTGTGCAGCGGCTCTTCCGGCAGGCTGCGCACCCGCAGGGCGCGGTTCTGCGCCCGGGTGGCGCTGAACGGTCGGCCGTCCACCTGCACCTGGCCCTCCAGGCGTTCGCGCTGGCCCACCAGGGCCTGCATCATCTCGCGCTGGCCATTGCCCGACACCCCGGCCACGCCGACGATCTCGCCCGCGCGCACCTCCAGGTCCAGCCCGTCCACGGCCGTGTCTCCCCGGTCCCCCGCCACGCGCAGGCCGCGCACGGCCAGGCGTACCGCGCCGGGCGCACGCTCTGTCGCTTCGGCGTGGACGCTTTCCGGCACCACGGCTTCCGACACCATCATGTCCGCCAGCACGCTGGTGGCCACGCCGGCCGCGGCCAGGCTGCCCACCAGCCGGCCGCGCCGCAGCACGCTCACATCGTCTGCGAAGGCCGTCACCTCGCGGAACTTGTGCGTGATCAGCACCACCGTGCAGGCGCCGCTGTGGGCGCGGTCCCGCAGGGCCCCCAGCACCTCGTCGGCTTCTTGCGGCGTGAGCACGGACGTGGGTTCGTCCAGCACCAGCAGGCGCGGGCGCAGGAAGAGCTGTTTCAGGATCTCCAGCTTCTGCTTTTCGCCCGCCGACAGTTGCTGCGGCGTGGCGTCCAGGTCCAGGCGGAACGGCGCGGTGGCCATGAAGGCCTGCAATTCGGCGCGCACCCGCTTCCAGGGCACGACGGCCGGCAGGCGGCCGCGGGCCAGCAGCAGGTTCTCGGCCACCGTCATGCCCGGCACCACGGTGAAGTGCTGGTAGACCATGCCGATGCCCAGCGCCCGCGCATCGGCGGGGCTGCGGATGTCCTGCTCGCGCCCGTCCACCAGCAGCGCGCCGTCATCGGCGCGGTGGTAGCCGGCCAGGCACTTCACCAGGGTGCTCTTGCCGGCACCGTTCTCACCCAGCAGGGCGTGCACCGTGCCAGGGCGCACACTCAGCGACACGGTGTCCAGCGCGGTGAAGTTGCCGAAGCGCTTGGTCAGGCTGACGGCCTCGAAGCCGAGCGCATGCGCCGGGATGGGGGCCATCAGGCCGGTGTCGGGGCGGTTCATCGCGATCTGGGGCCTGCCAGGAGGTCCGGGCTCACGCCGCGTCCCTGGAGGCCAGGGCCTCGATGACGGCTTGCGATGACGCCACGGCACCGAAGACACCGCCCTGCATGGTCACCATCTTCAGCGCCGCCTGGTGATTGCCCAGGTCGGTGGCGCCGGTGCAGTCCTCCAGCACCAGGCATTCGAAACCGCGGTCATTGGCTTCGCGCATGGTGGTGTGCACGCACACGTCGGTGGTGATGCCGGTCAGCACCAAGTTGCGGATGCCGCGCGTGCGCAGGATCAGCTCCAGGTCCGTGGCGCAGAAGCTGCCCTTGCCCGGCTTGTCGATCACCGTCTCGCCCGGCAGCGGGGCCAATTCGGGAATGATCTCCCAGCCCGGCTCGCCCCGCACCAGGATGCGTCCGCAGGGCCCGGGGTCGCCGATGCCCGCCCCGATCTGCTGCGAGCGCCAGCGCTTGTTGGCTGGCAGGTCGGACAGGTCTGGCCGGTGTCCTTCCCGGGTGTGGAGGATGTGGAAGCCCCCCGCACGCATGGCGGCCAGCAGGCGGCGTATCGGCTCGATGGGTGCGCGGGTCAGCGACAGGTCGTAGCCCATCTTGTCCACGTAGCCGCCGATGCCGCAAAAGTCGGTCTGCATGTCGATGATGAGCAGCGCCGTGTTGTCCGGGCGCAGGTCACCGTCGAAGGGCCACCGGTAGGGGGTGCTGGCAACGGTCTTCATGGTCAGGCCTTGTCCAGCAGGTTGGGTTCGGCGCCCTGGTAGGGGCGCGTGGGCGGGGCAAAACCGCAGGGCGTGCCGTCGCGCACCTGGATGCTGGCGTCCCAGGGCAGACGGTAGCGTCCGGCCACCATGTCCTGCATGAAGGTGTAAGGGCAGTCCTGCGCACCGCCCTGCACCGCCACGTAGCCGCGGTGGTAGAGCTGGTAGGGGTTGTTCTCCACGCCCCACAGCGCCCGCGCCTCGCGCACCAGGTCCGGACGCAGTTCGGCGGTGATGAACTCGTCAGGGCGGTTGCCGCCTTGCACCATCACCGTGCCGTCGAAGTCGCAGAACATGCCTTCGCCCATGGAGTCGAAGCTGCCGTCGCTGCCGCACAGGCACACGCTGGCGGTTTGTGCCAGGTTCTGGAAGGCGTTGGCCTGGTTGGTGATCTTCCAGGCCTGGCGGATGGGCGCCGTATAGCCGGCCGTGCGCAGGATGATCTCCGCGCCCTTGTAGGCGGCCTCGCGTGCCATCTCGGGGAACATGCCGTCGTGGCAGATGATGAGCGCGATCTTGCTGCCGTTCGGCCCGTCGCAGACCGGCACGCCCATGTTGCCCGGCTCCCAGGCCTCCACCGGCACCCAGGGGTGCAGCTTGCGGTAGTACAGGCGCAGCTCGCCCTGGTCGTCGATGATGAGGCCGGTGTTGTAGGGGTTGCGGTCAGGTCCCAGGGGGTTGAGCTCCATGATGGAGAAGCAGCCCCAGATGCGGTGCTCCACGCACGCGGCCTTGAACATCGCCACCTCCGGCCCGTCCAGCGTGCACATCAGCTCCGGTGCCGTGCTCATGGACAGGCCATGCAGCGCGTACTCGGGGAACACCACCAGGTCCATCGTGCCCAGGTTGCGCCGCGCCTTGCCCACCATCCACGCGATGCGCTCGGCCTGTGCCTTCAACTGCGCCGGGGTCTCCACCACGGGCAGTTGCAGCTGCACCAGCCCCACCACCACGCCGTGGGGGGATTTGTTGAGTCCGCCGAGTCCGTTCATGGGTCCGAATCCTTGAGGAGGTCAGTGAGGTGGTGGAGGGATTGATGGGCGCGGGGCATGCGCGTGAGGCGAGGTCTGGGCTGCCAAGCAAGGGTGGCGGGCCGCCTCAGCGGCTGACCGTCAACTCCATCGGGGCGCCCTGCAGGCTGCGCCGCGGTGAGCAGGTCCACACCAGGATGGCCAGGGTCAGCACGTAGGGCGCGGCGTTGAAGAGGTAGTAGCCGCCGCTGACCCCCACGGACTGCAGGGCCGGGCCCAGCGCTCCGGCGCCGCCGAACAGCAGCGCCGCGCCCAGGCAGCGCATGGGGTGCCAGCGGGCGAAGATCACCAGCGCCACCGCGATCAGCCCCTGGCCGCTGGACAGGCCTTCGTTCCAGCTGCCGGGGTAGTACAGCGACAGGCAGGCCCCGCCCAGCCCGGCGATGAAGCCGCCGGCGGTGGTGGCCGCGATGCGCACGCGGTTCACCGAGGTGCCCAGGGCCCGTGCGGCGTCGGCCGAATCGCCCACCATCCGCACCCACAGGCCCCAGCGCGTGTGGGCCAGGCCCCAGGTCAGGCCCAGGGCGATGGCGATGCCCAGCGGGAACATCACGTTCACCTGCAGCGCGGCGGCCACGGCGCCAGAGTCGCTCCAGGCGCCCAGCGGCAGGGCCGGAATCTGCGGCGCCTGCGGCTGGATCAGCGGCTTGCCCAGGTAGAAGGCCAGGCCGGTGCCGAACAGCATGACGGCGATGCCGGTGGCGATGTCATTGGCACGCGGCAGCGAGCTGATCAGCCCGTGCAACAGGGCCAGCAGGGCGCCGGCCGAGCCTGCCACCAGCACCCCCACCCACCACTCCCCACTAAGGTAGGCGCCGCCGAAGCCGGCCATGGCCGACAGCACCAGCACCCCTTCCAGCCCCAGGTTGATGCGCCCGGACTTTTCGGTCAGGCATTCGCCCAGGCTGACGAACAGAAATGGCGTGCCCACGCGGATGGCGCCGCCCAGCACGGCCAGCAGCACGTCCCCCACTGCGGCGAAGTCGCTCATGCTGACGCGCCTTTCAGGCCCCTGGCAAGCCCTGCGCGCATGCCGTTGAACAGCGTCTGCCCCAGGCGCCCGCGCCAGGCTTCGGCCGCCAGGATCAGCAGGAAGCAAAAACCCATCAGCACCTGCACCGAGGCGTCGGGCACGCCCATGCGGCGCTGCAGCAGGCTGCCCGCGGCCAGGAAGCCGCCGAACAGCACCGCCACGAAGATGATGGCCAGCGGCTGGTGCCGTGCCACGAAGCTGACCAGGATGCCGGTGTAGCCCAGCCCCACGATGAGCGAGGCGTTGGCGGCCGTGTGGACCGCCGCCACTTCGATGCCGCCGGCCAGGCCCGCCGCTGCGCCACCCAGGGCACAGGCGGTGATGATCAGGCGCCCGGCGGGCAGGCCCACCAGCCGCGCGGCGCGGCCGTTACCACCCACCACGCGCACGGCAAAGCCGTGCGTGGTGCCCGCCAGCCAGAGGGCGGCGATCACGCAGGCCACCAAGCCCCACGCCAGCCCCCAGTGGACGTCGTAGGCGCCGATGCTGCCAATCAGCAGTTCCTGCGGCAGCGGCAGCGTAGAGGGTTTGTTCAGGCTGGCCGGGTCGCGCAGAGGGCCTTCCACGAAGTGCTTGAACAGCGCAATCGCGATGTACCCCAGCAGCAGGCTGGCAATGGTTTCGTTCACGCCGCGCCACTGGCGTAACACCCCCGCCAGGGCCACCCACGCGGCCCCCGCCAGGGCGGCGGCCAGCAGCAGCAGCCCGGTGCCCGTCAGGCCCGCGGGCAGCGGCAGCAGCAGCGGCAAGGTGGCCGCCGCCAGGCCGCCGAGCACCAGTGCGCCCTCGCCCCCGATCACCGTCAGGCCCGCCTGCGCTGGCAGGGCCACGCACAGCGCCGTCAGCATCAAGGGGGCGGCGCGCTGCAAGGTGTTCTGCCAGGAGAAGGCGTCCCCGAAAGCCCCCTTGAAGAGCAGCGTCCAGGCCTGCAACGGGTCGTGCCCGCCCAGGGCCAGAAAGCCGCCGAACAGCAGCACGCCGCCGGCCAGGGCCATCAGCGGCAGCAGCAGGGATTCCAGGGCGTCGCGCCAGCGCTCCATGGTCAGGCTCAGAGCTTGTGCAGTATTCCGGCGCGCCCGAGCGGGCGTTCCAAATGGTGCCGATCTAGGCGCAAAGCACAGCCGTAGCTCGGGCTACGGCGAGCATTTGCAACGACGAGCGGGGCCGTTTGGGGCGGGAGAGCGGGGGTGCGGGGATATTTCACAAGCTCTCAAACCTTGCCGATCACGCCTTCGACCAGGTAGTTCATGGACTCCAGCGTGACATCGGTCTGCTTGAGCGTGGTGCCCTTGGCGATCACCACCTTGCCGGTGTTGTCCTTGAGTTCGCCGGCGAAGATGTCGAAGGTGCCGGCCATCATCCTGGCGCGGATGGCGTCGGCGTTCTTGCGCGCGCCCTCGGTAACCATAGAGCCGTAGGGCGAGGATTTCACGAAGCCGTCCTTCAGGCCGCCGCGCACGAAGTTGGGATGCGGCTTGCCGGTGCGGGCCGCACCGATGATGGTGGTGTAGGCCGTCACCCAGTTCCACTCCGCACCCGTCAGGTAGGCCTGGGGCGCGAGCTTGGCCTGGCTGGCGTGGTAGCCGCAGACCATCTTGCCGCGCTTGGCCGCGGTTTCCACCACCACCTTCGGGCCGTCCACGTGCATGGTGAACACGTCCACGCCCTGGTCGGCCAGGCTGTTGGTGGCTTCGGCCTCTTTCACGGCCATGGACCAGTCACCCGTGAAGATCACCGTGGTGGTGATCTTCGGGTCCACCGAGCGCGCGCCCATGGTGAAGGCATTGATGTTGCGCAGCACCTGCGGGATGGGCTTGGCCGCCACGAAGCCGAGCTTCTTGCTTTTGCTCATGTGGCCGGCGATCACGCCGTTGAGGTACTGCGCCTCGTCGATATAGCCGAAGAAGCTGCCTGTGTTGGCCGGGTGCTTGCCCTGCGTCCACAAGCCGCCGCAGTGGGCGAAGCGCACGTTCGGGTTCTTGCCCGCCACGGCCAGCATGTGCGGGTCGAAGTAGCCGAAGGAGGTGGGGAACAGCAGCGTGGCGCCGTCCTGCGAGATCATGCCCTGCATGCTCTTCTGCACGGCCTGGGTCTCGGGGACGTTCTCTTCCTCCAGCACCTTGACGCCGGCCATCTTCTTCAACTGCGCCACGCCCTCGGCGTGCGCCTGGTTGTAGCCGAAGTCGTCACGCGGGCCGACGTAGATGGCGCCCACGGTGATGGGGGCCTGCGCGAAAGCCTGGCGCAGCGCACCGGGCAGGGCGAGGCCGGCACCGCCCAGGGCGCCAGCGGTCAGCAGACGGCGGCGCGAGGCGTCGGACAGGGTGAGGATGCGGTCGTTCATGGTGAGGGCCTTTCTTGCGGGGTTGAAGTGAGTCGACGGGAAACGTTGAGGAACCGGTGCGTGAGCGATGGATTCGTGGCGGGTCAGGGCGTCACGCCAGGGCCACCACGCTGACGTGCGCCGCCACCACGCGCCAGCCCTCGGGCATGCGCACCCAGGTCTGGCTCTGGCGCCCGGTGCGGGTGCTGCCGTCACGGAAGAACTCGGTCATGGCGGTGGCGTGATCGCGGCCGTAGGTGGTGATGACGGTGCGGCGCAGCGTGCGCCGCAGGCCGACCGAGGGGCGCGACTGGCGGAAGGCCCGGATCTCGTCGATGCCGTACAGGTTCTCGGCCGCGCCGTAGCGCACGGTCAGCGCGCTGGTCCAGAACAGTTCGTCGAGCACCTCCACCCGGTTGTTCACCAGCGCGTCTTCGTAGCGGGCGAACACCGCGGTCACTTCGTCAACGATCTCGGGCAGGTTGATCTGCATGCGATCCTTGCATTCAGGCCGGGTTCAGGAGGGCAGGGTTGGGGGCCGCGGGCACTGACGCGACCCCCAGAGCCTCAAGTTGGCGCGCCACGCGCAGGCACAGGTCTTCACGCCAGGGCGCGGCGATGAGCTGCACCCCCAGGGGCAGGTGCGGTGCGGCCGGGTCACAGCCCCACACCGGCACCACCGCCACCGGCAGTCCGATGCACGACACGGGCTGGGTCAGCAGCCCCATGCTGGCGCGGGCGTTCATGCGTTGGCCGTTGATCTCCAGCCACTCCGTGCCGATGGGCAGCGCGGTGCACGGGGTGGCCGGGGCCAGCACCACGTCCACCTCGCGGAAGCTGGCCGCCACCTGTTCGGCAAACCAGCGCCGCAGCCGCTGCGCGTGCACCACCCAGGCGGCAGGCAGCAGGGCGCCGGCCAGGAAGCGGTCGCGCGACAGCGGCTCGAAGTCCTGCGCCCGCTGGCGCAAGTCCGGCAGGTGCAGCGCCGCACCCTCGGCGTTGGTGATGATGAACGCGGCGGTGCGGGCGCGGTCCACTTCGGGCCAGTCCACCACCCGGCTCGTGCCCAGTGCCTGCGCCACCCGCGAGACGGCCTCCAAAGCCGGCGGCAGGGCCTGGGTCTGGAACCAGCCGCCCAGCACCCCGATACGCAGCCCTTCGCTGCCGCGATCCAGCGCGGGCCAGGCGGGTTCCGCCGGCCGCTGGGCGCAGCCGGCATCCTGTGGCAGGGGCCCTTGCATCAGGTCGTAGGCCCGGGCCAGATCGCCCACCTGGCGGGCGAAAGGCCCCAAGTGGTCCAGGCTGGCCACGAAGGGGTAGGTGCCGGTGCGCGGCAGGCGGCCGAAGGTGGGTTTCAGCCCGAACACGCCGCACAACGACGCCGGCACGCGGATGGAACCGTTGGTGTCCGATCCCAGCGTCAGCGGTACCTGCCCCGCCGCCACCGCGGCGGCCGAGCCTCCGGAAGAGCCGCCGGACAGGCGCGTCAGGTCATGCGGGTTGCGCGTCGGGCCGTAGTGCGTGTTCTCGGTGGTGAAGCCGTAGGCGTACTCGTCCATGTTGAGCGCGCCCACCAGCACCGCGCCCGCGGCCTCCAGGCGCTGCACCAGCGGCGCGTCGCTGGCCGCCGGCGCAGCCTCGCGCTCGATCTTCGAGCCCGCCAGCGTCGGCAGGCCCTGGACGTCGAACAGGTTCTTCACGGCAAACGGCAGACCGGCCAGCGGCAGGCCCCGGCCCTCGCGGTCCAGGCGCTCGGCGCGCGCCAGCGCGCGCTCGGCCAGCACCGCCGTGAAGGCGTTGACCCGGGCGTCGGTGGCCGCGATCCGCGCCAGGCTCTGCTTCACCTGCGCCAGCGCATTCATGGCTGAGGACCCGTCGTCGCGATGACGCCCGCAGCTTCCGTCGGCAGATCCTGCGGCCCCACCGGCCGGAAGACGTTGCCGCTTTCCAGGGCCGGGCTCAGGGGGAAGTCCATCACCCGCGGCGCCATCTGCGCCACCATCTGCAGGTAACGCAGCACGCCCGGGCGGTACTCCGGCGCCAGCGGCAGGTTCAGCGCCTGCGCGGTGGCGTCGGCGTAGCGTTCCACGTCCATGTCGGAGGCCTTCAGTGGTGTCGGGCAGGGTCAACCCAAGCCGGTTCAGGCCTTGGACAGGTCCCGGTAGTCGGGCTGCAGATGGAACCAGTAGGTGTAGCCCTGCACGTTCTTCTGCATCGCCACGTCCTGCGTCGGTTGGAACAGGGGCACGCGCGGCACCTCGTCGTAGCCGAGCTGGATCATGTCCTTCACGAAGGAGTCGTACAGCGTCTTGCTCTCGGCGAAGCGCGCGTTGTCGATGATGCGGTCGAGCCTGGGGTTCTGGTAGCTCATGGTGTTGAACACGGCGTTCTGACCGTGGTAGCACCAGAAGAAGAAGTACTCGGGCCAGTTCAACCAGCCGCCGAAGCGGTTGATGATGAGCGGCATGTCCTTCTTCAACAGGGCGGAGCGCCAGGTGGCCCCGGGAACCTTGTTGATCGTGGTCTTGATGCCGATCTGCGCCAGCGCCTCCTGCACCAGCACGGCCATGGGTTCGCCCACCGTGGCGCCGCCCAGGTCGAAGGACAGCGTCGTCTCCAGGCCAGCGCTGGCCCCGGCTTCGGCCATCAGCGCCTTGGCCTTGGCCAGATCGGTCTTGTAGCCCGTGGGTTGCGGCCAGGCTCCTGTCTTCACCTGGGGGGAGGCCGCGCCATAGAGCTTGGCACCGCGTCCGTACAGCGCCGTGTCGAACATCTTGTCGTAGGGCAGGGCGTAGGCCACCGCCTGGCGGATCTTGGGGTTGTTGAAGGGCGGCCGGGTGGTGTTCATGCCCAGGTAGAACATCGAGTTCTCGATGGGCATGCTGGTCACCTTGATGGCGCCGCCCTCCTTGGCCAGTTCGGAGAAGTCCTTGGGCGGCATGTCGTAGGTCATGTCGATGTCGCCCTTGAGCAGCAGCGCGCGCCGGTTGCCCGCACTGGGCACTTCGCGCTGGATGATGCGGCGCAGTTTGGGCAGCGGGCCGCTCTTCCAGTCCTCGTTGCGCACGTAGATGATTTCCTGGCCCGGCCGGAAGGCCTCCACCTTGTAGGCCCCGCCCCCGGCGGTGTTGTTGCGCGTCCAGGCCAGGCCCCAGGGATCCTGCGCCGTAGCGTTCTTCTTCACCAGCTCGGCGTTGAAGACGCAGGGCACCACCACCGCCAGGTTGTTCATCGTCATCTTGTCGCGGCGGATGAACTTCACCGTGAAGGTGTGGTCGTCCTCCACCACGAATTGCTCGGGCTTTTCCAGCGAGCCTGCGGCCATCTGGAAGGTGGGGAAGCCGCCCACGGTCACGGCACGGTCGAAGCTCCACTTCACGTCCTTGGCCGTCACCGGCGTGCCGTCGTGGAACTTCGCGTTCTTGCGCAGCTTGAAGGTGACGGAGTTGCCGTCCGGCGCAATTTTCCAGCTCTCGGCCAGCTCAGGCACGAGCTTGTCCATGTCGTACATCAGGCGCCCGTCGGGCAGCTTCTTCTTGGCATAGCTCATCAGCCGGTCGTAGCACAGCCACGACACGCCGTAGGCCGGGCGGTTCGCGCCCACGGTGTGGATGTCCAGCGAGTTCGGCCCGAACTCGTTGGCCACCACCAGCACGTCGGCGGGGCGTGCCTGTGCCGCAGCGCCTGTGGGCAGGCCGGCCAGAGTGGCGGATGCGGCTGCCGAGGCGGCCGAGGAGGTGAGGAATCGGCGACGGTCCATGTGGGGCTCCTGGATATGAGTGAAACGGTTCTGAAGTGCTGCGATCAGCTCGCGCAGGTGGTGGCGCCCGGGGCGGACGGGCTGGCCAGGTAGGCCCGCCATCCCCCATGCGCACTGATGTCCTGGGCGCCGCTCAGCGCGTGGGCTTCGCACAGGAAGCCGTGCACGCTGCGCCCGTCTTCGAGTTGCACGCTGCCCAAACCCAGCGGCGCCGGAATCAGAGCAAGGAACGAGCCCACCGCCTCCTGCGGCATGGCCCAGACCTCCACGGCAATGGCCGCCCCGCCCTCGGCCACGCGCTGCAGCCCGGGTTTCGGGGGCGTGGTGCCGGGCAGGGCGTACAGGCGGTACAGCGGCGCGGTTCGGGTGGCCTGAAGCAGCCACGCACCGCGCTCGGTGAGCTGCCCGTTCAGCGGCAGGCCGCTCAGGTGCGCCCCCACCACGGCCAGGGCGAGCGTGGGTTCGGTGGCGGGCCAGCCCAGCTGCGCCTCTGGCGTCTGTCCCGTCCATGCCATGCCCCATCGCGCCAACGCCGCATCGGCCCCGGACGGGCCGATCAGGGTCACGCCGAAGGGCAGGCCGCTGTCGGTGAAGCCGGCGGGCACGGCCAGCGCACTCCAGCCCAGCAGGTTCACGAAGTTGGTGTAGACACCCATGCGGGCATTGGCGCCCACCGGGTCGGCGTCAATCTCTTCAAACGTCGGGTGGCCGGTCGTGGTGGGCACCAGCAGGGCGTCCACCTGCTGCCACAGGCCGGCCAGCGCAGCCTGCAGTCCGCGCAGGCGGTACTGCGCGCGGAAGGTGTCGGTGGCGCTCAGCCCCACGGCCCTGGAAACCACCTTCAGCACCGTGGCGTCCAGGGCCTGCGGGTTGCGCTCCATCAGGGCCTGCAGCACGGCATGGCGTTCGGCCACCCAGGGTCCTTCGTACAGCAACGCCGCCACCTCGAACAGCGGCGCGAAGTCCAGCTCCACCAACTCGGCGCCCAGGTCGCGGGCGCGCTGCAGGGCGTCGGGCCAGGCGCCGGCGTAGCCGGCATCGCCATGAAACACCGCCTGTCGCGGCACGCCCAGGCGCGCCCGCGGGGGCAGGGCGGCGCGGCCGGGGGCGAAGTGGCTGTAGGCGTCGCGCGCGTCCGGGCCCTCCAGCACAGCCAGCACCTGGGCAGCATCGGCCACCGTGTGCGCGAACACCGACACGCAGTCCACCGATCGGCAGGCCGGCAGCACCCCGGCGCTGGACACGCGCCCGGGCGTGGGCTTGAGCCCCACCAGGCCGTTCAGGCCCGCGGGCACGCGGCCCGAGCCTGCGGTGTCGGTGCCCAGGGCGAAGGCCACCAGCCCGCTGGCCACGGCCACGGCCGAGCCTGAACTGGAGCCGCCGCTGATGCGCCCGGCATCGAACACGCTGGCGGGTCGGCCATAGGGCGAGCGCGTGCCCACCAGGCCGGTGGCGAACTGGTCCAGGTTGGTCTTGCCCACCCACAGCGCACCCGCATCCAGCAGGCGCTGCACCGCCGTGGCGTTCTCCCGGGCGATGTGTTTGAAGGCCGGGCAGGCGGCGGTGGTGGGTGCGCCGGCGATGTCCATGTTGTCCTTGACGGCGAAGGGCAGGCCCAGCAGCGGAAACCGCGCCAGCGCTTCGGCGCGTGTGGCGCAGGCCTGCAGGCGCTGGCGCAGCCGGTCGATCTGGTGCTGCCACGCGGCGTCATCGCACAGGTGGATCCAGACCGCGCGGCCGCCATCGGTCTGCGCCGAGGCCCGCACCCGCACCCGCGCCGCGTCCGCCAAGGCCACCGGGTCGGCGCCCGAAGCCAGTTCGGCCAGCCACGAACCGATGCTCGGACGTGCCTCCAGCGGGGACAGATCGGTACGTGAAGGGCGGGCGAAGGCGGAAGGGTGCATGGGCGCGCAAACTGGTATACCGGGTGGTACAGCAGTAAGCGTGCCAGGCCCCTGGGACCCTGCCCCCTGCCGCAAGGCTGGCCGCGCTTGAACCACCGCGGTGCGTCCGCAGCCCACATCGGCCGCCCCTGCCCGCCCGCGGCCCCCGGCGCCGCACCAGCCCGGTGCGCGCGGGCTGCGGCACCCCTGCAGCCGGTCCTCAGCAGCCCGCCACCGCGCCCTGCCGCAGTTGCTGTGCCCGCGCCTGCACCTCGGCCAGTTCCTGCGGCGGCACCCGCTGCAGGTTCTTCACCTGCAGGGCCATGCGCGGATTGCGCGCCAGGCGCACCTGATGGCGGGCCAGGAAGTCCCAGTACAGCGTGGTGAAGGGGCAGGCCTGGTCGCCCGTGCGCCGGGCGGGGTCGAAGCGGCAGCCCCGGCAGTGGTCGCTCATGCGGGCGATGTACTGGCCGGTGGCGATGTAGGGCTTGCTGGCCATGGGCCCGGGCGGTGGCGTGGGGCCCTGCGCCGGTCCGGCGTCGGCGTGCTGGCTCATGCCCAGCGTGTTGGGCAGCTCCACCCACTCCACCGCGTCCACGTAGACGCTGAGGTACCAGGCGTGCACCTCGCGCGGGGCCACGCCCAGCAGCAGGGCGTACAGGCCGGTGACCATCAGGCGCTGGATGTGGTGGGCGTAGCCATGCTCCAGCGTCTGCCCGATGGCGTCGGCCAGGCAGCGCATGTCGGTCTGCCCGGTCCAATAGAAGGCGGGCAGGCGCTCGTGGGCGTCCAGCGCATTGAGCTCCAGATAGCCCGGCATGCGCAGCCCGTACACACCGCGCACGTACTCGCGCCAGCCCAGGATCTGGCGGATGAAGCCCTCGGCCGAGGCCAGCGGCACCTGCCCGGCGCGCCAGGCGGCTTCGGCCGCGGCGATCACTTCGCGCGGGTCCAGCAGCTTCAGGTTCAGGGACGAGGAAATCATCGCGTGGTACAGCCAGGGCTGGCCGCCCCACATCGCGTCCTGCCAGCGGCCGAAGTCGGCCAGACGGTGCGCGATGAAGTCCTGCAGCGCGGCCAGTGCCTGCGTGCGCGTCACCGGCCAGCCAAAGCGCTCCAGACGGCCCGGGGCCGGGGGCTGCTGTGCGTTCACCAGCGCCATCACTTCCGCCGTGACGGCATCGGGCTCGAAGCGCAAGGGCGCCGGCACCAGCCCGGGGCCGTCGCGGCCGAAGGCCTCGCGGTTGTCGGCATCGAAGTTCCATTGCCCGCCGGCGGGCTGATCCTTCGCATCGCCGGCTCCCTGGCCCTGCATCAGCACACCGTGGCGCTGCCGCATCTCACGGTAGAAGTACTCCATGCGCAGCTGCTTGCGGCCCTTGGCATGGGCGCGGAACTGCGCGTGGCTGCACAGGAAGTGCCGGTCCTCGCGGAATTCGATTTCCACGCCGCCGTCGCGGGCCGCGCGCTCCAGCAACTCGCGCACCCGCCACTCGCCGGGCTCGGTGACCACGATGCGCCCGACGCTGTGCTCGCGCAAGGTGGCCGCCAGCGCGTGGTCCAGGCCGCCGGGATGCTGCTCCACATAGTGCAGCCGTACGCCCTCGGCGCGCAGTTGCTGCGCAAAGTGCCGCATGGCGGAGAGGAACAGCGCCGTGCGCTGCCGGCTGGAGGGCACGTGTGTCGCCTCGGCACGCGCCTCGCACATCCAGACCAGGTCTTGCGCAGGGTCGAAGCCGTCCCACGCGCTGGCGTCGCGGTTGAGCTGGTCGCCCAGGATCAGCACCAGGTGGCGGATGAGGGTCATGTGCAGGCCTCCGGTCCGTTGAGAGAGGCTCCGGGGCGCGTATCGGAGGTGTATTCCATCTCAATGGCCCCCAGCCGTTCCGGATGCGGGCGCAGCCCCGCGTCGCTTGCGACAGGCGTCAGAGCAATAGCGCACCTCGTCCCAGTTCTTCGCCCAGGCCTTGCGCCAACTCATGGGCCGGCCGCAGGCCACGCAGGGCTTGCTGGGCAGGTGGGACTTGTTTCCGCGGTGGGTAGATGACATATTGCTGCACAGGCGGGATTCGCGCCGCTAAACTGAAATAGACCCAAGTATCGACAGCGCCTCACAAGAGAACGCCGGGCCGCGCCCGAGTTTTCTTGCGCCCCCCCAGGGGGCCGGGTCCGGGCGAGGCCCGTACCCTGGAGGCTCACAACTTCCCGTCAGGTATCTCATGTCCGCCTTGCTAATGGAACGCATCACGATCGAGCCTGGTCAGTGTGGCGGCAGGCCTTGTATCCGGGGTCTGCGCCTGCGTGTGATGGACGTGCTCGATCTTCTCAGCCACGGCGCCAGTCATGCCGAGATTCTTCAAGACCACCCTGAACTCGAAGAGGACGATATCCGTGCTGCGCTGGCCTGGGCGGCTGCACAAGCCAGCCATCGCGTCTTGGTTGCCGCCTGAACATGCGGCCACTGGCTGCGGGGGGTGATGTCCCTGGCCTCTGGTTGGTTGACAACCAATTGCCGGTGGCACTGGCGCGATTTCTGGAGTCGAGAGGACAACCCAGTGTCCACGTGATGGACGTGGGGCTTGCCGAAGCCTTGGACCGCGGCGTCTGGGACTACGCCATGGTGAGATCATGGGTCATCGTGTCCAAGGACGAAGACTTTCAGGGCCTGTCGATCAGACTGGGCTCGCCACCGCAATTGCTGTGGGTACGCCTGGGCAACTGCCGCAAGGATGTCCTGCTGGACGTGTTCGACCGCCACCTGCCTGCCCTGACGGCTGCACTTGGTGCAGGTGAGCCGATCGTCGAATTGCGCGGCTGAGACCCAGGGCTGACTTTCAATCAAACAGCGAGGGCTGATGGGGCTGCTCGGCAGGCGCCTTCTTTCTTGAGGGACGCGCTCCTGATTCGGTGCGCCGCCCCGACGACTGCAGCCCGCTCAGGCGCGAGCCGTGTCGGTGCTGGATCGCATCGGCCTCGGTGCGGGCCTGGGGGGTCTTGCGCAGGCCGTACATCCTCTCCTTGGCCGCCTGGGCGGCCGCGCGTTCGTCCACGATGGGGGCCGGGTACGCGTCGGTTCCCCACTCAGGCACCCACCGCCGCACGAACACGCCCTGCGGGTCGTGGTCCTGCAGTTGTTTCGTGGGTGAATAGATGCGCAGCGTGTTGATGCCCGTGGTGCCCGACTGCATCTGCATCTGGCTCCAGTGGATGCCGGGCTCGAAGTCCAGGAACTGCCGCGCCAGTAACAGCCCCGGCGCGCGCCAATGCAGCCACAGGTGGTAGGCCGCAAAGCTCACCAGCATCGCGCGCATGCGGAAGTTCAACCAGCCGGTGGCGCGCAGGCTGCGCATGCACGCGTCCACCATGGGGAAGCCGGTGCGGCCCTGGCACCAGGCCGCCAGCCGCTCCTCGTCCTGCGCGCTCATCGCCACGCCATCGCCTGGCCGCAGGCCGTCGGCCGAGCGCGCGAAGTTGCGGAACTCGATGGCGGGCTCGTCCTCCAGCTTCTGCATGAAGTGGCAGTGCCAGCGCAGCCGTCCGGCAAAACCCCGCAGCGCGTGGGCGAAGGCGCGCCCGGCGGCATCGCCGCTGCGCCCTGCGGCTGCGATCCGCTGCTCGGTGGCCTGGTGCACCATGCGCATCGACAGGGTGCCGAAGGCCAGATGCGGGCTCAGCCGGCTGCAGCCCTCTTCGGCCGACAGCGGGCTGGACAGTGCACGGCGGTAGTCCCCGCCCCGGTCCTGCAGAAACGTGTGCAGGGTCTGGCGGGCCGCCGCTTCGCCCGCAGCCTGCAGCGTCTTGCCATGCGGGGCCAGGCCCAGCCCCGCCCGCGTGGGCAGGGGCTCCACGGCCAGGTCGGCAGGGCAGGGCAGCGCCGTCACGGCGGGCAGCCGGGCGGCCTGCATCCGCGCCTGCCAACGTCCCGCCCAGCCGTTGCGTGTGCCCAGGCGCCGCACCACGCCGGTCTGCGCGAACTCGGTCCAGCGCACGCCCTGGGTCAGGCACCAGGCGGCCACCGCCTTGTCACGCGTCCAGCTCCAGCCCGGGCCGGTCTCCTCGTGGCTCAGCAGGTGCGTCACGCCATGCGCGCTGCGCAGCGCCTCCAGCACCGCCACCGCTTCGCCCTGGCGCACCAGCACGGGCAGGCCTTGCTGGCGCAGGGCCTGCACGCAGTCCAGGGCGAAGGCCACATGGCTGGCGTCGCACTCCGGGCTGGCGAGCCACGCGGGTTCGATGATGAACACCGCCAAAGCCCGGCTGAAGCCCTGGGCCGCGCTCAAGGGGGCGTGGTCGGCCAGGCGCAGGTCGCGCTTGAGCCAGACCAGCGCCGTGTCGTTGGGACGGCTCGGCGCAACGGGATGCAGGCAGGAGAAGGTGGGCATGGAGCGGTGGATTCTCGGGTGCCCCGTCATGGCACCATGCGCCGATGGCGAAGAAAGACAAGCACGTCAGTGAAACCCCCGCCACCCAGTGGCTGCGCGCGCAGGGCATCGCGTTCACCGAACACCCCTATGACTATGTCACGCAGGGCGGCACGGCCGAATCGGCGCGCCAGCTCGGTGTGGACGAGCACGGTGTGATCAAGACGCTGGTGATGCAGGACGACAAGGCCCAGCCCCTGGTGGTGCTCATGCACGGCGACCGCCAGGTCAGCACCAAGAACCTGGCGCGCGCCATCGGCGTGAAGTCGGTCGAACCCTGCAAGCCCGAAGTGGCCCAGCGCCACAGCGGCTACCTGGTGGGCGGCACCTCACCGTTCGGCCTGCGCAAGGCCCTGCCGGTGTTTGTGGAAGAAAGCGTGCTCGCGCTGCCCCGTATCCATATCAACGGCGGCCGGCGCGGTTTCCTGGTGGGCCTGGAACCCGCCGTCCTGACCACCACGCTGGGCGCCCGTCCGGTGCACTGCGCGCTGTAGACCCCCGGTTCGCCCTGCGCTTGTCGAAGGGCCCGTGCGGGGCAAGGCGCGCCGGGCCTGGGTGCCCTGTTTGGGGTGCTGGTGCTGCACCGATAAAATGTTGCCTCGATGTCTGTTCCTGCCCAAGCCTTCGCACTGGCGCCCTTCGGGGCGCCTTTGGTGGTGGGGGCGGCGTATCTGGTGGGCTCGCTGAGTTTTGCCGTGCTCATCAGCCGCTGGATGGGGCTGGCCGATCCGCGCAGCTATGGCTCGCGCAATCCCGGGGCCACCAACGTGCTGCGTTCCGGCCACCGGGCTGCGGCCGTGCTCACCCTGGCCCTGGACGCGCTCAAGGGCTACCTGCCCGTGGTGGCCGCCCTGCTGCTGCGGGATCGCCTGGGCCTGGGGCCCTTTGCCGTCGCCCTGGCGGGTCTGGCTGCCTTCGTCGGTCACCTGTGGCCCGTGTTCTTCCGCTTCCAGGGCGGCAAAGGCGTGGCCACCGCGGCGGGCGTGCTGCTGGCGCTGAACCCGCTGCTGGGCCTGGCCACCCTGGCCAGTTGGGTGCTGATGGCCGCGTTCTTCCGCTACTCCTCCCTGGCCGCGCTGGTGGCTGCCGCCTTCGCCCCCTTCTTCCAGATGCTGGTGTGGGGCCTGCAGCCGGCCATGGTCTGCATCGTCCCCATGAGCCTGCTGCTGGTGTGGCGCCACGGCGCCAACATCCGCAAGCTGCTGGACGGCACGGAAAGCAAGATCGGACTGAAGTCACCCCGCAAGGTCTGAAGCGCCGTGGCGCGGCCCGATCACCCGCGCAGTTCACGCCTGGCCTTCCCACTCCCCCCCTCATCACCCGGAGCACTTCTGATGGTTCAACGATTCGATGTCGGAGCGCGCCTGTCCGAGATGGCCGTGCACAACGGCGTGGCCTACCTCGCCGGCCAGGTGGCTGCCGACGGCACGCAGGACATCACCGGCCAGACCGCCCAGGTGCTGGCCCAGATCGACGCCCTGCTGGCGCGTGCGGGCACCGACAAGTCGCGCATCCTGATGTGCCAGATCTTCATCACCGACCTGGCCGACTTCCCCGCCATGAACGCCGTGTGGGAGAAGTGGGTCAGCGCCGGCCACGCCCCGCCGCGCGCCACCGTCCAGGCCCGCCTGGCCAAGCCCGAGTGGCGGGTGGAGATGGTGGTCACGGCCGCGGTGTGACGGCCGTGTACGAGATCCTCAGGCGGCTGTACCTGCGGCTGCCCCTGTCGCCCGGCCTGCGCTACCGCATCGGCCACCTGCGCCGGCGCTGGATGCGTCGCGGCCTGGCCGCGGTGCAGGTGGATGCCGCCGAGGTGCTGGCCCTGCCCCCCGCGGACGGGGCCGACGCCGCGGCCGCCCCCGAGCCCTTGCCGGCCGGACGGGTCGGTCAGCCCGACTGGGTGTTCTTCGGCGTCATCGACTGGCACTTCCGCCACCAGCGCCCGCAGCAACTGGCCCTGGCCCTGGCGCGCGCAGGCCGGCGGGTCTTCTACGTCAGCGTCAACTTCGTCGATGCGGCCCCGCCCGGCTTCGAGCTGGAGCGGCTGGATCCTGCGCTGCCCCTGTTCCAGGTGTTCTTCCACCTGCCGGGCCCCCACAGCGTGTACGCCGGCCCGCCCGATGCGCCCACCCTGGAGCGCCTGCGCATGGGCCAGCTCGCCTTGTGGGAGCGCGCCGGCATCCAGCAGGCGGTGCACCTGGTGCAGCACCCCTACTGGTTCGCGCTGGCCGCCTTCCTGCCCCCGGCCCGCCTGGTGTACGACTGCATGGACTTCCATGCCGGCTTCGACAACACCGGCGATGCCCACGCCAGTGCCGAACAGCGGCTGATGACGCTGGCCGATCTGACCATCGTCACCTCCGACTACCTGGCCGACCACGCCCGCCGCCAGGGCGCGCGGCACGTGGCCATGATCCGCAATGCGGCGCAGTTCGAGCACTTCCACGCTGCGGCCACGCACGACGAGCCACCCGGGGCCCGCCCCGCCACCCGCCGCCCGGTCCTGGGCTACTACGGCGCCATTGCCGAATGGTTCGATCCGGTCCTGGTGGCCCGCCTGTCGGCCGCCTTCCCGCAGGCCGACATCGTCCTCATCGGTGCCGACACGGCCGGCGTGGGCGCGCAACTGGCCGGCTGCGCCAACGTGCGGCTGCTGGGGGAGAAGCCCTACGCCGAACTGCCGCGCTGGCTGGCCGGCTTCGACGTGTGCCTGATCCCCTTTCGCCTCACCGAGCTGACCCTGGCCACCAACCCCGTCAAGGCCTACGAATACCTCAGTGCCGGCAAGCCCGTGGTCGGTGTGGACCTGCCCGAGCTGCGCCCCTTCGGCGATCTGGTCTACCGCGCCGCTGACGCCGACGACTTCATCGCCCAGACCGCAAGGGCCCTGGCCGAGGCGGGCGACCCCGCCGCGCCCGCCGTGGCCGATCTGCGCCAGCGCCGCACCGCCTTTGCCGCTGGCCAGACCTGGGACCAGCGCGCCCAGGATCTGCTTCGCGCCACCGCCGACCGCTCCAGCGAGCCTTCGGTCAGCGTCGTCGTGGTGGCCTACAACCAGTGGGCACTGACCGAGCGCTGCCTGGCCAGCCTGGTGGCGCACGATGACGCCGGCCCCTTGCAGATCATCGTCGTGGACAACGCCTCGGCCGACCAGACTCCGCAGCGCCTGCGCGCCTGGGCCGAGGCCGATCCCGCCGGCCGGCAGCTCATCCTCAATGCCGACAACCGCGGCTTCGGCCCGGCGGTCAACCAGGGCCTGGCCGCGGCCACCGGGGACTACCTGGTGGTGCTGAACAACGACACCATCGTCGGGCCGGGCTGGGCCCGCGGCCTGCGCCGCCACTTCGAGGTCGATGCCCGCCTGGGCCTGCTGTGCCCCATCACCAACAACATCGGCAACGAGGCCCAGGTGGCCCTGCCCGGGCGCACGCCCCAGGAGGTCTTCCTCAGCGCCCGGCGCTACGGCTTCCAGCGCAGCGGGCGGCTGCTGCCGCTGCCCAACGTGGCCTTCTTCTGCGTCATGCTGCCGCGCCGCGTGTACCAGGCCGTGGGCCCGCTGGACGAGCAGTTCGTCCCCGGCTTCTTCGAGGACGACGACTACTGCCTGCGCGTGCGCGACCAGGGCTACACCGTGGGCTGCGCCGAAGACGTCTTCGTCTACCACGAGCTGTCCGCCTCGTTCGATGCCGAAGGCGCCGCCCGGCGCCAGGCCATCTTCCAGCGCAACAAGGCCCTGTTCGAGAAGAAGTGGGGCGCCTGGACGCCTCACGCCTACCGCGAAGAAAGCCTGCCCCGGCCATGACCTCGCCACGCAAGAAGCTGATGGTGGTCATCGGCACCCGGCCCGAGGCCATCAAGCTCGCGCCCGTGGTGGCCGCCATCCAGGCCAGCACCTGGGCCGAATGTGAACTCGTGCTCACCGGTCAGCACAAGGAACTCATCGACCCCCTGGTGGCGCAGTTCGCGCTGCCCGTGCGCCACAACCTGCAGGCCATGCGCCAGGACCAGGCCCTGGCGCCGGTGACGGCGCGCATCCTTGAAGGGCTGGACCAACTCATCGTTGCCACGCAGCCGCATGCCGTCATCGGCCAGGGCGACACCGTCAGTGTGTTGGCCGCCGGCCTGGCCGCCTTCTTCCGCCAGGTGCCCTTCGCCCACGTGGAGGCGGGTCTGCGCACCGGCAATCTGCACCTGCCCTTCCCCGAGGAGATGAACCGGGTGCTCACCTCGCGCATGACCCGCTGGCACTTCGCGCCCACTGAGGTCGCCCGCGGGCACCTGCTGCGCGAGGGCGTGAACGAAGCGGACATCCACGTCACCGGCAACACCGTCATCGATGCGCTGCAGATGACGCTGCGCCAGCCTGCGCCCGCGCTGCCCTGCCGGCAGGGGCGTGACTTCATCCTCGTCACCGCCCACCGCCGCGAGAACCACGGCCCGCCCATGCACGACATCTGCGGCGCCATCGCCACCCTGGCCGACCGCCATCCCGAGCTGGACTTCATCTACCCCGTCCACCCCAACCCGCGGGTGCGCGAGGTGGCCCAGCCCCGCCTGTCCGGCCGGGCCAACGTGCTGCTGATCGAGCCCTGCGACTACCCCGTGTTCTGCCACCTGATGAGCCGTGCCCGCCTGATCCTCAGCGATTCGGGCGGCGTGCAAGAGGAGGCGCCGGCCCTGGGCAAGCCCGTGCTCGTGCTGCGCCAGGAGACCGAGCGCCCCGAGGCCGTGCAGTGGGGTTGCAACCGCCTGGTCGGCACCGCGCAGCAGGCCATCGTCCAGGCCGTGGAGGCCCTGCTGGGCGACGCGCAGGCCTACGCCCGCATGGCCGCCGCCGGCTCGCCTTACGGCGACGGCCAGTCCGCGCAACGTGTGCTGCGCGTTCTGGAGCACAATCTCGCGCTTGGCTGATCGCAAGGGCCTGTGTCCGTGCCGGGGTGTCCACGTCCCGGGCCGGGCGCTGCCGGCGGTCACGGGCCGGCCTCGGCGACGGGGCGGCGTGTTCCAACCTCCATGCGGCTTGTCTACGTCTCCCCCGTCCCCCTGGGCAGCTTCGCCCAGCGGCCGCATCATTTCGTCGAATGGTTCCATCGCCAGCATGACGCCCAGGTGCTGTGGGTCGAGCCCGGCCCTTCGCGTCTGCCGCGGCTGTCGGACACCCGGCGCCTGATGCGGGCCGTCGGGCGCCAGGGCCCCGATCTCAGCCCGCCCTGGTCGCGCGAAAGCTGGCTGCAGCACCTGCGCTGCCGCGTCGCGCCGCTGGAACCGCTGAACTGGGGCCGGGTGCTGAACCAGCAGCTCTGGCGTCCGGTGCTCAAGGCCATCGACGAGTTCGTCACCCCCGACACCCGCATCGTGCTGGGCAAGCCCTGCGCGCTGTCGCTGGAGCTGTCGCGGCGCTACCGCGGCCTGGACGTGGTGTTCGATGTGATGGATCACCTGTCGGACTTCTTCGAGGGCCGCTCGCGGCGCTGGATGCGCCTGGCCGAGAACCGTCTGGCCGAGGAGGCGCGCTGGATCATGGCCTCCTCCACCGCGCTGACCCACAACCTGGCCGCCCACCACGCCAAGCTGCGCACCGTGCTCAACGGCCTGAGCCTGCCGGCCGACCACCCCGGGCCGGCGCCGGTGGCGCCCGCGCAGCCCGTGTTCGGCTACGTGGGCACCATCGACCACTGGTTCGACTGGGAGGCCGTGGCGCAGCTGGCCGAGGAAAACCCCCAGGCCCGCGTCGACCTGGTCGGCCCCTGCGGCCACTGGCCTGATCTGGAGCTTCCCGAGAACGTGCGCCTGTTGCCGCCCATCCCGCAACACCAGGTGCACGAGGTGCTGCGCGGCTTCAGCCTCGGGCTCATCCCCTTCCGCCTGTGCCGCCTCACGCAGTACGTGGACCCGGTGAAGTACTACGAGTACCGCGCCGCCGGCCTGCCCGTGCTGACTTCGCGCTTCGGGGAGATGGCGCACCGCGGCCCGCGCGACGGGGTCTTCTTCTTCGACGACCTGTGGTCCGAGCACGCCGGCATCGAGCAGGTGCTGGCCAGCCGTCCCAGCGCCGCGCAGACCAGCGAGTTCATCGCCCATCACGCCTGGCACCGCCGTTTCGAGGCGGTGGAGTTCCTGCAGCCCCCCAGCCAGACCCAGGCCCCGGCCCAGGGTCCGGTCCAGGCCCTGCCGCCGCCCGGGCAGCTGGCGCACCGCGCCGAGCCGCCCAACCCCGCCCCCGCCCGGGCCGTGGAATCGGCGCCCGCCCCCGGCTCGCGCTTGCGGGACTGGGGTGACCACCCCACCGTGCTGCAGGAGGTCTTCCACCGCGCCTTCGGCCACCCCGACACCGGATTCATCGAATTCCTCACCGCGCGCTACCCGCAGCTCTCGGCGGCTCATGCGCTGAGCCTGTGCAGCGGCGACGCCGGCCTGGAATGCCGCCTGCTGGACCAGGGCGTCTTCGGCCGCATCACCGGGCTGGATCGGTCGGCCGAGCGCATCCAGGCCGCGCGCCACGCGGCCAACGGCCACGCCATCGATTTCCTGCACGGCGACATCAACCTGGCCGACTATGGCCAGGCCCGCTACGACGTGGTCTTCGCCAAGTCTGCCCTGCACCATGTGCACAACCTGGAGCACGCGCTGGCGCAGATCGCGCGCTGCCTGCGCCCGGGCGGCCTGCTCATCGCCATCGATTTCTTCGGGCCCACGCGCTTTCAGTGGACGGATGCGCAACTGGCCGCCTGCAATGCCTTCTGGCAGACCCGCGTGCCCCCGGCGCTGCGGGTGGAGACCGACGGGCGTCCCACCCCGCCCGTGGGCCGCCCGCTGCCCGCGGACCTCATCGCCCTGGACCCGACCGAGGCCGTGCGTTCGTCCGAACTGCACGCGCTGCTGCAGGCGCACTTCGAGTTCGAGCACGACATCCCGCTGGGCGGCGCGCTGCTGAACCTGCTGCTGTCGGGCGACCGCGTCAACCGCTTCGACCCTGGTGACGACATCCACAACCAGGTGCTGCGCGAGGCCGCGGCCCACGAGCATGCCCTGATGAACAGCGGCGTGCTCGGCAGCGACTTCCGCTTCATCGTCGCGCGCCCGCGTCAGCCCTCCTGAAGCGGGCCATCCTCCCAGGCGCCGTCCAGCAGTTGCGTGCCCTGCTCGGCGCCCGGGTGGTCCAGGGTGATGAAAGCGGCCGGGTCCGCCATCTCGTAGACGTGAAAGCCGCGCTCGCACAGCAGATAGGCCCCCACCCGGTAGCGGCCCTTGTTGAGCGGGATGCGGTCGATGGTGATGCGGCCCACGCCCGCCCCGTCCGCGCCGCGCTCGAACACCACGCCCTGCGTGTAGGAACTGCACGAGCCCAGGATCTTGCCGCTCTCGCTGGACAGCACCAGCGCCGCCGTAGGCGGGGGCAGGGCCGGGTCGCTGCTGAAGGCGATGTCCACCTGCAGCGCCGACACCAGCGAGGTGCCGTGCAGCTCCGTGCCCGCCTGCCCGCCCAGCCGCACCCGCACCACCTGCAGCCGCGCCGTGCCCGCGGGCGCTGTCGCCGCTGCCGCCGCTGGCGTCGTCACCGCCGCTGGCGCCACGGCCGCCTCGCCCCCCGGCGCCGGTGCCTGCGGAGCCGGAGCCGCCAGCAGGGGCGCTGCATCCGGCTGCGCGTTGGCGTCCTGCGCATACGCGTCGATGAACTCCTGGTACGGGCGCAGCACTTCCGACACCGGCCCCATCTTCTGCACCCGCCCGCCGTGCAGCCACACCGCGCGGTCGCAGAAGGTCTCCACGTGGAACAGCACATGCGAGCAGAACAGGATGGTGGCCCCGCGCGCCTTGATCTGCTGGATGCGGTCGAACGAGCGCCGGCCGAAGGCCCCGTCGCCCACCGACAGCGCCTCATCGATGATCAACACGTCCGGGTCCACGCTGGTGGCGATGCTGAACGCCAGCCGCACCTGCATGCCGCTGGAGTAGGTCTTCACCGGCTGGTCGATGTGCGCCCCGATGCCCGCAAACCCGATGATCGCGTCGATGCGCGCATCGATCTCCGCCTTGCTCAGCCCCAGCGTGGCCGCGTTCAGGTACACGTTCTCGCGGCCCGTGAACTCCGGGTTGAAGCCCGACCCCAGTTCCAGGATGGCCGCCACGCGCCCGCGCGTGCGCACCGTGCCCTGCGTCGGGCTGATGGTGCCTGTCACCAGTTGCAGCAGCGTGCTCTTGCCCGCCCCGTTCACGCCCACGATGCCCATCACCTCGCCGCGGCGCAGCTCGAAGCTCACGTCCTGCAGCGCCTTGAAATCCCGGAACCGCGGGTGCCGGCCGGGCCACAGCGCCTGCCACAACCGGTCGGCCGGGCTGTCGTACAGGCGGTAGGTCTTGCCCGCCGCCTGCACCTGGATCACGGCCTCGCCCGCGCTGGCGCTGCCTGCGGTTTCAGAGGACATCGGCAAAGCCCCTTTCCAGCCGGCGGAACACCCAGGCCGCGGCCAGCGCCAGCGCGGCCGACACCCCCAGGTGCACCGCCCAGGGCCACAGCTCCAGCGCCCGTCCCTCCAGCAGCAATCCCCGCAGGCTGTCCGCGGCCCAGGCCACCGGGTTCAGCTCGAACAGCCCGCGCAGGCTGGGCGGCACCGCCGCCAGCGGGTAGAAGATGGGCGTCAGGAACATCAGCAGGCTGGTCAGCGCCGCCATCATCTGGCCGATGTCACGCACATACACCCCCAGGCTGGCCAGCAGCAGCGCCAGGCTCGCCCCGTACAGCAGCACCGGCGCCAGCCACAGCGGCAGCCACGCCACCTGCAGTGTCAGCGTGCCCGTCACCAGCGCCGCGCCCAGCAGCAGCGCCGAACCCACGCCCACATGCACCAGCGCCGCGCCCACCGTCACCGCCGGCAGCAGCAGCAGCGGAAACCGCACCTTGGTCACCAGGTTGGGCTGGGCCAGCACGGCCACGGGCGCGCGGCCCAGCACCTCGGCAAAGAAGTTGAACACCGCCAGCCCGGCAAACACGTTCAGCGCGTAGCCCCAGGCCCCGCCAAGCGCCTGCGTGCCGGTGCTGGCGTCCGCCGCGCTGCCCACCGGCCAGCGCACCTGCATGAAGCCGTGAAAAATCAGTGTGAACACCGCAATCTGGGCCACTGGCTGGGCCAGGGGCCAGAGCATGCCCAACAGCGACCCGCGGTAGCGCCCGGCCAGATCGCGCTTGAGCCACTGCACGAAGAGGAACCACCAGCGTGTCATGCGCTGCCTGCCCCGACCCAGACACCCCCCCCGTTCGCTCCGAGGCCTGTCGAAGGGCCTGTCCTGAGCTCCGTCGAAGGGCCCGCGCGCGGCAGGGTGCCTAGAATCGCCCTGGCGGCGCCTCCGTGGGCACCTCCGCTGATGCGGCCATGCCGCTTGCCGCGCCCCATGCAAGACCGCCAGCCCGAACTCATCTTCCACCCGCGCGATCTGCTGTCACTGGACGGCGTGGATCGTGTCCTGTGCGTGGCGCCCCATCCCGACGACGAAGTCATCGGCTGCGGCGGCCTGCTGGCGGCCTGGGCCGATCGGGGCTGTGCGGTGCATGTGCTCATTCTCACATGCGGTCAGCAGGGCAGCGGCCCCGCGCCGCAGGCCGCGCAGGCCGAGCAGGCCGAGCAGGACCCGCAAGCTGAATCGGTAGATCCCACCGATCTCACCGATCTGGCCGCCCGCCGCCGGCAGGAATCGTTGCAGGCCGCCGTGGCGCTGGGCACCCCGCAGCCCACCTTCTGGCGCCTGGCCGACCGCGCCCTGCGCTACGACGCCACCCTGGTGGCGGCGCTGGCCCGGGCCATCGCACAGCACGCGCCGCAGGTGCTGCTGCTGCCCTCGTTGTCCGAGCCGCACCCCGACCACCAGGCCGCCGCCCTGGCCGGCCTGGCCGCTGCCCGTGACGCCGCCCCCGGCCTGCACACCGTGCTCTTCTACGAGTGCGGTGCGCCGCTGCACGCCAACGTCCATTTCCCCATCGATGCCGTGGCCCCGCGCAAGTGGCAGGCCCTGCAGTGCTTCACTTCGCAACTGGGCGTCGAGGATTACGAGCCCCATGCCCGCGCCCTGGCGGCCCTGCGCGCCTTCGGCCTGCGCCCGCCGTGCCGGCAGGCCGAGGCCTTCTTCCGCGTGGACCTGCAGGCCGTCAGAGACAAGGGCGCGCTGGCCGCGCTGCCCCAGTGGCCCTGGGTGCGTGAGCGCCTGGAACTGGCCAACGACCCCGCGCAACTGCCCCTGGTCAGCGTGCTGGTGCGCAGCATGAACCGCGCCTGCCTGCCCGAGGCCCTGGCCAGCGTGGCCCTGCAGACCCACGCGAACCTCGAGCTCGTCGTCGTCAACGCCAGCGGCGCCCCCCACCGCCCCCTGGACTTCCTGCCCCCCACGCTGCCCTGGCGCGTGGTGTCGCCCCCCCAGACACCCGCCTCGCCTGAGCCACCGCCCCCACCCGCCCTGAGCTCTGACGAAGGGCCCTGCGGCCGCGCGCAGGCTGCCAACCTGGCGCTGGCTGCGGCGCAAGGCGAGTACGCACTCTTCCTGGACGACGACGACCTGCTGCAGCCGCAGCACCTGGAGCGCCTGATCGCCGCGCTGCAGGCCCATCCCCAGGCCGTGGGCGCCTACGCCGGGGTGCGGGTGGAAACCCATGACGGCGCCCACCTGCGCGATTACGACCTGCCCTGGTCGCGCCAGCGCCTGCAGGGCGTCAACTACCTGCCCATCCACGCCGTGCTGTTCCGCATGGACCGCGTGCGCCAGCGCGGGCTGCGCTTCAACGAGCAACTGCCCGTGCTGGAAGACTGGGACTTCTGGCTGCGCCTGACCGAGGGCGCCGATCTCGTGCACTGTCCCGGCGTTTCGGCCGTGTACCGCCAGGGGCTGGGTCAGTCCGCGCTGGGCGACGCCCAGCACCCCCACCACTGGCGCGTGTGGCACCGCCGCCTGCTGCTGCAGCGCGTTCAGTCCCTGGCGCCCGAAGCGCTGGTTGACCTGCTGGCCTGGCACGCCGCGGAGCTGGACCGCACCCAGGCCGGGGCCGACCGGCGAGACGCCGAACTTCGCACCACCCAGGCCGCCCTGCAGCAGACCCAGGCCACCTTGCTCGACGCCCAATCCCTGGGCCAACAGCACCAGGCCGCGCGCGACGCCCTGCAGCAGCAACTGCTGGCCTTCGGCCGCGAGAGCCAGGCCGCGCTGGACGCCAAGGAAGCGGCGCTGCAGTTGCAGGCGGCCGAGTCGGCGCGGCAGCGGGCCGAGCGCGAACTGCAGGCCCGGCACTTCGGCGAGCAGGCGCGCCAGGCGCTGGACGCCAAGGAAGCCGAGCTTCAGCGCGTGGCCGCCGACGCCCAGCGCGCCCTGCAAGAGCGCGACGCCCAGCTCGTCGCCGTGCAGGCCGAACTGCGCGCCATCCGCGCCTCGCGCTCCTGGCGCTGGACGGCCTTGCTGCGCCGCGACGGTGGCCCCGCCCCGGGCGACTCTGGCGCATGACGCTGGCCGTCGGGCCCCTGCAGGCCCACGAGGTCCCCGCCTTCTGCGCGCTCTTCCAGCGCGTCTTCTCGGTGCCCATGAGCGCCACGCAGCGTGATTGGAAGTATGTCCAGGGCCCGCGCCAGGGCAGCGTGAGCCTCGTCGCCCGCGAGCCCGACGGCACCCTGCGCGGCCACGTCGGCGCGCTGGTGTTCCCCGGGCTGCTGCAGGGCCGGCCCCTGCCCATGGCGCAGGTCTGCGACGTGATGGTGGATGCCGGCGCGCGCGGCGGCATGGAGGCCGGCAGCGTCTACGGCCGCCTCATGGCCGCGCTGCAGGCTGAGCTGGCCCGCACCCACCCCGGCGTGCTGGCCTACGGCTTTGCCGGCATCCGCCCCTACCGCCTGGGCGAGCGCATGGGCCTGTACCGCGGTGGCCAGCCCTGCCGCCTGGGGCTGCTGAGGGACGTCGCCGCGCAGGCCGCCGCCCTCCCGCCGCCATCCCCCGGGCTGCGGCCCTGGCAGCTCAGCGCCCGGCGCGTGGCCTGGGCGCACCCCGCCCTGGGCCGCCTCTGGGCCCGCCTGGGCGCGGCCGGCCCCGCGCCCCGGGTGGCCCGCACCCCGGCCTACCTTCAATGGCGCTACGCCGCGCACCCCAGCCACCGCTACCAGGCCTGGTTGCTGCAACGCTGGGCGCGCGCGCAGGGCTGGGTGATCAGCCGCGCGCTGCCCGGCGGCACCGTGTGCCTGGTGGACCAGTTGCTGCCCGCGGACATCACGCCCGAGCAGGCCGCCGCTGCGGTGGCGGCGCAATGCGCCGGCGCCCCGGGCCCGCTCCCCAGCGTGGGCAGTTGGTGGATCCACACCGCGGTCACGGCCCGGCTGGAGCCCATCATCGGCGGCGAGGTCATCGTCGACGCGGGGCAGCCCCCCCGGCCCCTGCCGCGCTTCCAGCCCGGCGACACCGACGTGTTCTGAGCCGCCCCGGCTTCCTCAGCCCTGCAGCCGCGCCGCCCAGCGCCGCCCCAGCCTGCGCCAGGGGTTTTCCCAGGCCAGGTACACCGCCGTGGCCATCGCCAGGGTGAGCGCCAGCGCCAGGCCCCGCGCCCCGCCCGCGCTCCAGCCCCAGGCCGCCGCCAGCGCCACCGCGGCCTGCAGAGCCGCGCCGTGGAACAGATACACCCCATAGCTCAGCCGCCCGGCCCACACCGCCAGCGCGCGCAGCCCGCCTGCCGTCGCTGCCGGTGCCCCCGTGGTCGTCCCGGCCCTCGCCCCTGAGGTCCGTCCGTCCGTCCGTCCGTCCGCTGGCCCTGCCTTGCCCACCGGGGCCCCCACCGTGGCCGCCACCAGCAACGCAAAGCACAGCGCCGCCAGCGCCCCCACCTGACCGCGCAGCACGCTGGCCTCCACCCCGGCGTCGCCCACCCGGGCGAACCACAGGGCCAGCGCAGCCCAACCCGCCAGACCCGCTGCCCCCATGCCGGCCCGCGCTATCGCGGAAAGCGAGCGCCTGCTCACACGCCAGGCCGCCGCCCCCAGCAGAAACTCCACCAGCACCCCGGGCAGATGGAACAGGGCCACGAAGGCCGCGTTCTGGGCCTGCCCGTCACTGGCCGAGCCCAGCGCCCCGCGCAGCACGGCCGCCGCCGCCAGCAGCGCCAGCAGCGCCGCGCCCCAGCGCCCGGCCGCGGCCCGCCCCAGCCCGGCCAGCCCCGCCAGCAGCGGCAGCGCCAGATAGAACTCCACCTCCGCCGGCAGGCTCCAGAACGGCGGGTTGTAATAGAAGGCCATCTCTTTGGTCTGCACATGCGCGAACGCCAGGTGCTCGGCGATGTACAGCAGCGGCTGCCCGGCCTGGGCCTTCATCGCCACGTACAGCCCCAGGGCCAGCACATAGGCCGGGTAGATGCGGAAGAAGCGCCGCACCAGGTGCGCGCGCAGATGCAGCGTCTGGCCGAACAGGTAGGGCGCGAACACGAAGCCGCTGACCACGAAGAACAGGTTCACCCCCGTGTGCGCCAGCCGCAGCGGCGGCCAGTCCGTGCCGCTGAAGGCCCAGAAGTGGGCGTACACCACCAGCCAGGCCGCCACCCCGCGCCAGGCCTCGATGGCCACGCTCTGGCCGTCCGACGCGTGCGTGGGCTGCATCAGCGCGGGTCTTCCGCGTCGCCCATGGCCATCTGCGCCAGCGCCGCGGCGTTGGCAATCCGCCAGGCCTCGCCGTCCCGGGCCAGCAGCCCGTCGGCCAGCAGCTTCTGGAAGGTGCGGGTGATGGATTCGCGCGTGGTGTTCAGGCGCCACGCCAGTTCGGCGTGCTTGGGAATGTCCAGCTCGGTGCGCCCGGCCGCGGCCCAGACCGCCCAGGCGCACACCCGGGCGCTGATGGGTGTCACCGCCAGCAGCTTCTGCCAGCCCAGTTGGTCATTCACCTGGTCGGCCAGGTCGCGCGCGGCCAGCAGGCCCAGTTCGGTGGTCTCCAGCAGCCGGCGCGCCTGCTGCGCGCTCATCACCGCCACCGCCGAAGGCGCCGCGGCCACCCAGGTCAGCTCCACCGGCCGGCGCGCCAGCAGCCCGGCCTGGCCGAAGGTCTCGCGCTCCTCGATGGTCTGCAGCGCCACCTCGCGGCCATCCAGCGTGCGGTCCATGGCCTGCAGCCGGCCCTGCAGCACCACGCCCAGGCCGTTGAACGGGCGTCCGCCGCGCAGCAGCACCTCGCGCCGCTTCAGGTTCACGATGTCCATGTCCTGGGCGGCCTGCTGCACCACGGCGTCCGGCGCCGTTGCAAACAGGCCACAAGCACGCAGGGCCAGGTCCAGAACAGGCATGAATGGGGCCTAGCCCGCGCCTGGAAAGTGGCGCATGGTACAAACGCGTCGGGGGTGCATCATCATGCGTCGCAAACTGCTTTTCTCATTCTCATTGTGCGTGTTCATGGCCTGGGCGGCGCCCGCGGCCTGGGCGCAGCAGGCGCCGGTGGCCCGCGTGGCCGTGGCCGTGGGCGAAACCCTGCGGGTGGCCCCCAGCGGCCAGACCCAGGCCCTGCAGGTGGGTTCCTCCCTCACCCCGGGCGACCGTGTGCGCACCGGCCCCGATGCCGTGGCCATTCTCGTCTTTGCCGATGAAGGCCGCATCTCCCTGCGTGCCGATTCCGAGCTGCTGATCCGCCACTACGAGGTGGACCCCGCCGGCGTGAAGACCCGCATCGAGCTCGAACTCATCAAGGGCACCGTGCGCCAGATCTCCGGCAACGCCTCGCGCAGCCAGCCCGAGCGCTACCGCCTGAACACGCCCATCGCCGTGATCGGCGTGCGCGGCACCGATTTCATCGCCAAGACCGCCGCCGACAGCGTGGAAGCCTTTGTCCACGAAGGCCGCATCGTGCTGCTGCCGCGCTCTGATGGCTGCGCCGAGGCCACCACCGCCGGCTGCAACCCGCTGGCCACGGCCACCTCGGCCAGCAATCTGCGCTACGTGCGCCTGAGCGCCGCCGGCCAGGTGGAGCAGCGCGAATTCCGCCCGGGCGAGCTGGAAAAGGTCTTCGGCATCGAGATCGCCCGCGCCCGTGGCGCGGGCCCGGCCGTGGCCCGCGCCGGCGCCGCCGCCGGCACCGGCACCGGCATCGGCACCAGCGCCAGCACCAGCACCAGCACCAGCACCAGCACCAGCACCAGCACCAGCGCCAGCGCCAGCGCCAGCGCCAGCGCCAGCGCCGAGGGGGCCGCTGCCGTGCCCGCCGGGGCAGGCGAGTTCCGGCCGCCCGCGGGCTCGCAGTTCGTCACCGACACCATCTTCGTGGCCGGCCTGGGCCAGGCCGCCAAGGCAGGCGAGGGCGCCGCTGCGCCATCCACCCCCGCTGTCGCATCAGTGACGCCAGTGACGCCAGGCGCGCCAGTGACACCAGTCCCGCCAGTCCCGCCGGTGACCCCGGGGACCCCGGTCACTCCCCCCGTCAACCCCGTCGCACCCGTCGCACCCGTCGCACCCGTCGCACCCGTCGTCGCCGCCGTGCCGCTGCCCAAGGATCTGGTATGGGGCCGCTTCGGCAACGGGCAGCTCGTCAGCACGCAACTGGCCATGCTCACCTACGAGGCCGCCTCCGCCGGCCGCCACGTCACCGTGGGCGAGTTGGGCGAATACGCCATGTGGCGCACCAACCCCTCGGGCCGGCTGGACACCTCGCTGCGTGGCACGGCGCAGTTCGCCCTGGCCGCCTCCGAGGCCTGGTTCACCCTGCCCGGCGGCACCACCAGCGCGCAGGTCAAGGGCGCCACGCTGGGCGTGGACTTCGACAACGCCACCTTCGCCGCCACCGTGGCGCTGAACCACGCCGCCACGGGTGACGCCAGCATCGCCGTCAAGGGCCGCGTCAACGACGAGGGCGTGTTCGTCGGCACCAACGCCACCGACCGCGTGGCCGGCGCCCTCACGCGCGACGGCAAGGAAGCCGGCTACCTCTTCTCCAAGGACGTCAGCGCAGGCACCTTCCGGGGCGTCACGCTTTGGGGTCGGAAGTAGGCACGCTGGACGTGCGGCCACGCCGGCCGCACGCCCTGCTGCTGCTATTGCCGGTGTTGCTGCTGGTGGCCTGGGTGGCCGCCAGTTCCACGGCGCGCCTGCTGGACGCCCGGCTGCACGACCAGATCACCCGCGCGCTGCCCGCTGCTGCCGCGCCCACGGGCGTGGTGCTGGTGGACATCGACGAAGCCAGCCTGGCCCAACTGGGCCCCTGGCCCTGGCCCCGCCCCGTGCTGGCCCAACTGGCGCAGCGCCTGCGTGAGCGCGGCGCCCGGCTGCAGGTGTGGGATCTGTTCCTGCCCGAGCCCGCCCCGGGCGACGAGGCCCTGAACGCCGCCCTGGCCGCGCCCGACATCGTCATCGGCCAGGTGCTCATCCTGGACCCGCAGGTGCAGGCCCCGCCGCGCCAGGGCACCCTGCGCCCCTCGCCCGGCGCGCCGGACCTGTGCGCGCCCGGCCAGGCGCTCACCGGCTACTTCGGCACCGCCGACAGCCTGCCCGCCGCGCGCGTGGGCCACATCACCGCCACGCCAGACCTGGACGGCGGGCTGCGCCGGCTGCCGGCCGTCATCTGCCTGGGGGCAGGGCGGTTCCCGCAGCTCACCCTGGCCGCGGCCGAACTGCTGCAACCCCAGGCACCGTGGCAACTGCAGCCCGGCGGCGCCGTGCTGGGCCCGGCGCAGTGGCTGGTGCGCGGGCCCCTGCGCTTTGCCCTGGACGAGCAGCGCCGGCTGCCCGTGCCCTACCGCCTGCCCCACACCCAGTGGCCCGCGCTCAGCGCCCTGCAGGTGCTGGAAGACCCGCGCGGCCCGGTCGCCCCCGCCCCCCCCGCCACGCCTGCCCCCGCCACCCCCAGCCCGCCCTCCCTGCAAGGCCAGGTGGTGGTGCTGGGCGCCACCGCCGTGGGCCTGGCCGACACCGTCAGCACCCCCTTCCATGCCACCGCCCCGGGCGTGTCGGTGCATGCCGAACTGATGGCTGCCGCCCTGGACGGCCGCTGGACCGTGGCCCCCGCCCGCCCCGGCCTGTACATCGCCTTGCTGGTGGCCGCCCTGGGTGCGCTGCTGGCCGCGGCCCTGCCGCTGCTGCAGCGCCAGGGCCTGCTGGCCGCCGCCGGGCTGGCCGCGGCCCTGCTGCCCGCGGGCCTGGCCCTGGCCGCGCGGCCCTACGGCGCGCAGTTGCCCATGGCCGCGCCCACCTTCGGCGTGCTGCTGTTCGCCTTCGCCCTGGGCGCCTTGCAGGTGGAGGCCGCGCGGCGCCAGGCGCGCACCCTGGTGCGCCACCTGGAAAGCTTCCTGCCGCCCAACCTGGCCCGCGAGATCGTCCGCCAGAACCCCAGCAGCGACAGCCTGGGCCGGCCCGAGACCGGCGTGGTGCTGGCCCTGCGCGTGGTGGGCCTGGAGCGCTGGAGCGCCGCCGCCGACAGCCTCAAGGCCCTGGGCCTGGTGCACGCCATCAGCTCCCTGGCTGAAAAGCACGCCCGCCAGCATGGCGGCACCCTGCAGCACCTGCAGGGCGACACCCTGCTGCTGGCCTGGCCCGTGCCCCACGTCCCCCAGCCCGGCCCCCAGCCCGGCCCCCAGTCCACCCCGCACGCCGCCCCGCACGCCGCCCCACCCACCGCCTTGCAGCACGCCGTCCAGCACGCCGTGCTGGCCGCCCGCGGCCTGTTCGTCGAGCTGGGTGAACTGCTGGGCAGCACCGAAACCGAGCGCTACCCCCTGGGCCTGCGCGCCGCCGTGGAAACCGGCCCCTACCTGCTGGCCGTGGCCGGCTCCAGCGCCAGCCGCCGCTCGCTCATGCTGGGCCCGGCGGTGGACGTGGCCCTGGCCCTGCTGCCCCTGTGCGACGAGCTCGCCAGCCCCCTGCTGCTGGGCCAGCGCGCCGCGGCCACGCAGCCCCGCGTGGCCCTGCACCCCATGGGCAGCTTCCTGCTGCCCGATGGCGGCCAGCCCCAGACGGTCTGCCGCGTCGAGCCTTGAGCCTCCCCGCCCGTCGCGCCACCCTTGGCGTGCCCGCCGGTCGCATGCCTGCCCGTCGCATGCCCGCCAGCCGCGCGCCCGCCCGTCGCGTGCCAGCCAGCCTGCGCGGCCTGGCCCTGCTGGCGGCCCTGGTCTGCGGCCTGTTCGGCCTGTTCGGCCTGTCCAGCCCCGCCCGGGCCGCCGTGCTGCAGGCCGAGCGAGAAGCCCTCCAAGCCTATCAACAGGCCCGCCAGGCCCTGGCTGCCGCCCAGTGGGACGAAGCCGAGCTGCTGCTGGAGCGCGTGCTCATGCTGATGCCCGAAAACGCCGAGGCGCGGCTGGACTTCGCCCTGCTGCTGTCCCGGCGCGGCCAGCCCGAGGCCGCCCGCGCCCTCGTCCTGGGCCTGGCGCAAGACCCCCGCACCTCTGCCGCCTATGCCCTGCAACTGCGCGCCCTGGCCGCCCGGCTCACCGCCGGCCTGGCCGACGCTCTCGGAGAACACCCTGGTGAAAACCGCAGCGCCGGCCCCGCCGGCCCCGGCCTCACCGCCCGCGCTGGCGCGCGCAACGGCCCCTCCAGCCCCTCCAGCCCCCACCCCGCGCCCCCGCCCCCGCTGGGCCTGTGGCGCGCCGAGGCCACCCTGGCCGCCTCCACCAACCCGCAATCGCGCACCGCCGCACAAGACGTGGTGCTCACCCTGCCCGACGGCCCCGTCACCCTGCCGCTGACCACCCGTCCCCAGCCCGCCACCGTGGCCGGCCTGAACCTGCTGCGCCTGCAAGGCGGCAGCGGGCTGGATGTCTCCGTCCAGCAGATGGATCGCCCCGACACCGCCACCGCCTACCGCGCCGCCGCCTGGGGCCCCTGGCCCGCCCGGCTCTGGCCCGCCCTGGCCTGGCGCAGCGGCCTGGGCGCGCCGCAGTGGCAACTGCAGACCCTGCGCGGCTTCGACAACCTGCGCCGCCATGGCGCCGCCGTGGCCGTGCCCCTGCAGCCGGCCGCCGCGCCCGCCGGCGCCCAGCGCCTGGTGCTGGGCGCCTACGCCGAGCCCACCCAGGAAGACCGCGGCTGGCTGCTGCGCGCCGAACACCGCGCCAGCGCCCCGGGCCTCACAACCCAGGGGCCCCTGCAGTGGCAGGCCAGCCTGGAGCGCAGCGCCAGCAGCACCCGCGCCCAGGGCTACTGGCGGCTGAACCTCGCGCTGGAGGCCCCCCTGGGCCCCGGCCGCCGCCTGCAGGCCCAGGCCAGCGCCCAGGAAGACACCCACCCCTACAGCCCCCTGCTGGAAAACAACGCCCGCCGCCGCCTGCTCACCACCTACCTGGGTGTGGAGCAGCAAGTGCCCCTGGGCAGCGGCCACGCCCTCGTGCTGCGCGCCTTCACCACCCAGCGCGCCAGCAACCTCAGCCTCTTCGCCTTCCGCGACACCGGCGCCCAGGTGGCGCTGGTGCGGCAGTGGTAGCGGGCGCCCCGGCGGCCCCGGCGGCCCCAGCGGCCCAGGCGCCGGCGGCCATGGTCACAGCGCCTGACCTGCTGGTCAGGCTGCCCTCGTTCTCTGGGCTCACACTTGCGCAAGAAGCTCCGGATGAAGTCTTAATAAAGCCTCTTTGTGACGATTAGGTGCAAAATCTAGGTTTATTGTCAATTCAACGGGTAAGTCTCATGCTGATCGAGTTCCGCACCAAGAACTTCCGGAGCCTGCGCGACGAACAAGTGTTCAGCCTTGTGGCGTCCACCGACAAGACTCTGTTGGACACCCATGCCCTTGAAACCGGGCTCACCGCTGCTCCGCACCTGCTAAGAACAGCCGTGGTGTACGGCGCCAACGCCAGCGGCAAGTCCAACCTCGTCAAGGCTCTGCAGTACATGCGTGGGGTGGTGCAGGAATCAGCCACCCTGCAGCCGGGCCAGACCTTCGACCGGCTTCAACCTTTCAAGCTGGACGCCACATCCGGCAGCATGCCCACGGAATTCGAAGTCACCTTCATCCTTGACGGCGTGCGCTACCAATATGGATTTGCCATGACTGCGCAGCGCATCGTCAGTGAACGACTGTTGGTCTACAAAGCGTTCAAGCCGCAGCGCTGGTTTGAGCGCCGCTTCGATGCCAATGGCGGCAGGGATGAGTACGAGTTCGGTCCCGGCCTGAAGGGCGCCAAGAATCTGTGGGAGGGTGCCACAAGGCCCAACGCCCTGTTCCTGTCAGTAGCTGTACAGCTCAACAGTGAGGCTTTGCGACCGGTGTTCGGTTGGTTCGTCGATCACCTCGTGATCTTCAACGAGCAGTCTCCCCGGTCCGCACAGTTCTCGGTGCAGATGCTGAAGCAAGAGAAGCAGCGCCAGGCCATCTGCGAGTTCCTGAAGGCGGCCGACATCAGCATTGCCGACATCGAAGTAGCCACCCGGCAGGTCATGGTGCACGGCATCCACTTCGACATTGCCTCCGGCAAACGCGAAGAGACGGCCGGCGAGCAGGCCGTGGACGAAGTGAAGTTCCACCATGAGACCGAACAGGGCAGGGCCGTCTTTGATCTCGACAACGAATCCGGCGGTACCCGTAACCTGTTTTTTCTGAGTGGGCCCATCCTGGACATCCTCGACAAGGGCTTGACGCTGGTGGTGGATGAGTTGGACACCAGCCTGCACACCCTGCTGGTCCAGGCCCTTGTACGCCTGTTCCACCGGCCCGAGGTCAACACGGGCGGTGCCCAACTCATCTTCACCACCCATGACACCTCGCTGCTTGACGCGTTCGGCTTGTTTCGCAGAGACCAGGTCTGGTTTGTTGAAAAAGGCGCGGACCAAAGTTCGACCTTGTATCCGCTGCTCGACTTCAGCCCGCGCAAGAAGGAAGCACTGGAGCGCGGCTACCTGCAAGGCCGCTACGGTGCACTGCCTTTCCTGCGCCATCAGGCCCTGGGCGTGAGGCACTGATGGGGCGCCCACTTCAGGCCAATGACCGGCAGTTGCGGCGCAGGACGGCCAAGCAGGCCCGCCGTGCCCCTTACGCACGCATCCTCACGGTCACAGAGGGCAGCAAGACCGAGCCGCTGTATCTGGAGGAGATATGCGCCGTCCATCGGTTGAATTCAGCCAACGTTGAAGTGCACCCAGCCCGGCGGGGCACCGCGCCTATCCAGGTGGTGCGCTATGCCCGGCAACTCTTCAGTGACGGTGATCCCCACAAGGGCATTCGTCCCAGAAGCTTCGACCGGGTTTACGCCGTGTTTGACCGCGATGAACATGAAAGCTACTTCAACGCCCTGAGTCTGGCCGGTTCGCTGGATGGCAAGCTGCGCAACGACGACCAGCAGCCTGTCCAGTTCAAGGCTGTCGCCTCCGTCCCGAGCTTTGAGCTGTGGCTGCTGCTGCATTACGAAGACGTCAAGCACCCGATCAGCCGAGACCTGGTGGTGCACAGACTGAGGCGGTACCTGCCCGGCTATGAAAAGGGCGCTGGCGGGGCATTTGCAGCCACCCGAGGCCGCCTTGACGCCGCCGTGCACCGGGCACAGGCCCTGGCAGTCAGGTTCAGCGCCTACACCGCGCCCGAACCCTTTACCGGTGTACATGAACTGGTCCAGATGCTGATCAAGCTTCGCAGCTGATGCACCCAGCGCGCCAGCAACCTCAGCCTCTTCGCCTTCCGCGACACTGGCGCCCAGGTGGGGCTGGTGCGGCAGTGGTAGGCAGCGCTCTGCCGTCGGTCATGCACCGGTGGGCAAGCGGGCGCCGAAGATGCGGTCGGCCCCCGGTCTGCTCAGCGCAGCATCAAGCCACGATCCGGAACTCGGTGGTCTTGGCGATCGGGCGCACGTGACGGTTTTCCCGCCTCATCTCCACGAAGCCATAGTTGGACATGGTGTTCAGCGTGCGAGACAGATTGCCTGGCTTGCGCCCGGTCATTTCGGCCAGCGAGGAAATCGACTGCGGCTTGGCCTGCTGGATGACCTTCAGCAAGGCGCGGTTCTCATCGCTGAGCACCTCGGCAAGTGACCGCATCGAGGTGAACCAGATCCGGGGCTCCGAAGGCTTGGGCTTGTACTCTCCACGCGCAATGGCAAGCATGCGGTCGCGGATGCGATCCTGCGGCAAGATTCCAACGACGATGGCTTTCATGATGTCTTGATCTCCGCCAGTACGCGGTCTACTTCAGAGAAGAAATCGGTCAGCAGCTGGTGGGCATCCCGAAACTCGTAGGGCACGCCTTTGTCGCTCAAATGTCGATGTCGATGGTCATAGGGCAACCGCGTTCCCGAGAACTTGAACTTCCTTGGCGGTTTGATGGCATGAGCGTTGTCATAGCCCAAGATGCGCCGCCCGTAGGGCTCGTGCAAAGTCAGTGAGTAGCGGATGCCGTGGGGGATGTTCCGTGTGACGGGCACTCGCCATGCTTCGATCTTGATCCAGTAGCCCTGGCCCTGATCAATGATCTGATCGTGCAGGTCAACAAGGGTAGCGATACCAGGATCCACGAGCACGCTTGAATGTATCAGCCGTTGATAAAGTTTTCCAGCCGTCGATGCGAGGTGCCCTGTATGGCCGCGCTGTGGGGTGCCCCTGGGCAGCGGCCACGCCCTCGTGCTGCGCGCCTTCACCACCCAGCGCGCCAGCAACCTCAGCCTCTTCGCCTTCCGCGACACCGGCGCCCAGGTGG